>JBHJOM010000093.1:0-45461 GCA_050329715.1 Phycisphaerae bacterium | reverse complement strand
GGCGAGGATCATAAGGTCGGCCATAACCCGCAGGCCGACCCGTTCGAACGCCTCGAAGCCTGGACGCGAAGGTTCTTCCCCGCCGCCGGCGAACGCGTCATCACCTGGAGCGGGCAGGTGCAGGAGCCCCTCGACGGCCTGCCGTACATCGGCGAAGCACTCACCGCGGGCACGGGCGTATACGTGGCCACCGGCGACAGCGGCATGGGCCTGACCCACGGCACGGCAGCGGCCATGATCCTCACCGACCTATTTGCCTCCCGCCCGAACCCCTGGGCCGCCACCTACGACCCCAAACGCAAACCCACCGGCGCACTCGCAAGCTTTGCTGCGGAGAACCTCGACGTCGCCGCGACCTTCAAGGACTACGTGCTTCCCGCCGACGTCAAGGCCGCCGAGGACCTGGCCGCCGGCCAGGGCGGCGTCGTGCGCGAGGGGGCGGCCCTGGTTGCCGCTTACCGGGATGACGCCGGCACCCTCCACCGCCGCTCGGCAACCTGCACGCACCTGGGCTGCGCCGTCCGCTGGAACCACGTCGAGAAGAGCTTCGACTGCCCCTGCCACGGCAGCCGGTTCGACGGCCAAGGTCGCGTGCTGATCGGCCCGGCGGTGAGCGACCTGCCGCCGAAGGGGTAGGCGTGTTAGAGGGAGCGCCCGATGTTGTCCGGGCGCGGCGGGCAGGTAACGTGGTGGGGATGAAACGTTTGCGAGTCACCCTATGCGTGTTTTTTTCGTTCGGCATATTTGCCGCTGAAGCGGCCAATGCCGTGGTGCATGCCGCCTTTCCGCCGGACGCGGTCGTGGACCTCACCCAGCCGCCCTACAACGCCGTGCCCGACGACGGGCTGGACGACTCGGCCGCGATCCAGCAGGCCATCACCGACCACGTCGGCTCACGCCGGCACCTTTACCTGCCGCCTGGCACGTACCACGTCGCAAAGCCGCTGGTGGCCAAGGGTCCCGAAGGCAAATGGCGGCCGTTTCTCGTCATCCGCGGCGCGGGCCGAAACGAAACGATCCTCCGCGTGCCGGACAACGCCCCCGCCTTCGCCGACCCGGCGAACCCCGCGGCCGTGCTCGCCACCGGCAGCGAGCAGGAAGCCGGCGACAACCCGAACGGCGGCGGCAACAAGGCGTTCGGCAACTTCGTGCTCGACCTGACCGTCGACACCGGCCGAGGCAACCCCGGCGCCGTCGGCATCGACTGGGCCGTGAGCAACTTCGGCGCGATTCGTAACGTGACCCTTCGCACGGGCGAAGGTTCCGACGGCGCGGGCGTCGCCGGCATCCGCCTCACACGCCAAATCCCCGGCCCGGGAATGATTCACAACGTGTACGTCTCCGGCTTCGACGTCGGCATCGACGTCGGCGACATCCAGTACGGCCTGACGCTCGACGACGTGGTGCTCTCCGGCCAGCACGTCGCCGGCGTGCGGACGGACATCAACCTCCTGCACGTGCGGGGGCTGCTGAGCGTCAATGCGGTGCCGGCCGTCGTCGTCACCGAGCGGCCGGGCGCGCTGACGCTCCTGAACAGCCGGCTCATCAACACGGCGGGCGGCCCGGTCGTCGAATCGGCCGGCACGACGTTGATCCGCGGGCTGCAGTCACGCGACGCTCAATCCGTAAAGACGCCCGCCGGCGTCACGGCCGTCGGTACGGGCGGGCAGGTCGTCTGGCCGGAGCCGCGGGGCGACGCCGCGGCGGAGCAGCCGCTCATCGAGCCGCGGGCGATGCTCGAGTTACCGATTCACCCGCTGAGCGACTGGCAGCCGGTCGGCCCGCGCGAGCCCGGCGAGCAGGACGACACCGCCGCGATCCAGCGGGCCCTGGACGCCGGCAAGCCCGTCGTCTACTTCCCCGGCGGGCGGACGTTCTTCCTCTCGGACACCGTCGTCGTCCGCGGAAATGTCCGGCAAATCCACGGTTTCGGCGCAGAAATCAGCCTCGGGGCCGCGAAGGAGCCGTTCAGCGACATCGACAACCCGCGCCCACTGTTTCGCATCGACCCGACCGACCACCAAGTCCTGCTCGTCGAGCACCTCTTCTTCAACGCCCAGTACCCCGGGCAGGTGCTGTTCGAGAACAACCGCCCGGGCACGCTCGTGCTCCGGCACCTGGGCGGCTGGGTCGGGCTGGACGGGCACCGCCGGGCCTACCGCAACACGCCCGCGGCACACGGCAGCGAGATCTACATCGAGGACGCCTACCTGCCCGGCTGGCACTTCACGAACCAGCGCGTCTGGGCACGGCAGTTCAACCCGGAAAACTACGACGGCGACGGCTCCACCCCGCAGGTGACCAATGAAGGCGGAACGCTCTGGGTCCTGGGCTTCAAGACCGAAGGCCCCGCACCCTTCATCGCCACGACCGACGGCGGGACGACCGAACTGCTCGGGGCGTACAACTACGTCTCCGCCAGTGCCAATGTCCCGGCAGGCTCCGTGCCCTACATCGTCGACAACGCCACCGCCGCGTTGACGTTCACGACCGAGAACTTCGGCGAGCGGGACTACGCCGTCTACATCCGACAGATCGACGGCGACGAGGTACACGAGTGGCGGCCCGACGACCTGCCGGCCCGCGGCAACCACCCCGACAGCCGGGCCGTCCCGCTGTGGCGCAGCCGCTGACCCGGGAACGTCGCGAAAGCTACTTGCGGCTAAGCTCGTCGCGGTAGAAGTCGATCATCTTCGCCAGACCCTCCGCCCGGCCGACCTTCGGCGACCAGCCGAGGACCGTCTTGGCCCGCGTGATGTCCGGGCAGCGCATCTTCGGGTCGTCCGGCGGCATCGGCTGGAAGACGATCTGGCTCTTGCTCGTCGGGATCAGGTTCAGGATCTCCTTGGCGATGTCCAGGATCGTCAGCTCACTCGGGTTGCCCAGGTTGATCGGCTCGTGGAAGTCCGACTCCATCACCTTGTTGATCCCCTCGACCAGGTCGCCCACGTAGCAGAGGCTGCGCGTCTGCTGCCCGTCGCCGAAGACGGTCAGCGGCTCGTCGTTGAGCGCCTGGCGGATGAAGCTGATGACCACGCGGCCGTCGTACGGGTCCATCCGCGGGCCGTACGTGTTAAAGATGCGGATGATCCGCGTATCCACCCCGCGCTCGCGGTGGTAGGCCATGACGCAGGCCTCGCTGAACCGCTTGGCCTCGTCGTACATGCTGCGCATGCCGATCGGGTTCACGTGGCCCCAGTAGCCTTCGGGCTGCGGGTGCACCAGCGGGTCGCCGTAGCACTCACTGGTGCTGGCCATCAGGAAGCGGGCGCCTTTCTTCTCGGCCAGTTCCAGCAGCAGCCAGGTGCCCTCGGAGTTGACCTTGAGCGTGGCGACCTGGTGCTTCACGTAGCCGATCGGGCTGGCCGGGCTCGCCATGTGGTAGATGCGGTCGACGGGCCCGTCGATCTGCAGCGGTTTGGTGACGTCCGCCTCGATGAACGTGTACTTCGGCTGATCCTTCAGGTGGGCGATGTTGGCCTTCTTGCCCGTGATGAAGTTGTCGACGCCGATCACCTCGTGCCCCTGGCTGAGCAGGAGGTCGGTGATGTGCGACGCCAGAAAACCCGCCCCGCCGCTGATGAGAATACGCATGGTGAACCTCTCGTTTCGTGTTGACTACCACAGAACTTTACGACGCGACCGTCGTGCGGGTAATTGAACTCCACGGCAATCGACTCTAATTTTGCGACATGCCCGATAACTTCGACCATGCCGCAAACGCACCCGCCGGTCTGAAGATCGGCGTCATCGTCAACAACGTCGGCGGCTACTCCCGCGGCGTGATTCGCGGGATTGCGTCATTCGCCTTCACCAGCGGGTGGGACTGCCGCGTCGAAGGCGTCAACGACCACCAACTCGAGAAACGGCTGCGGACCTTTGACGGCCTCATCGTTCAGGCCGGCACCGCCGAAACCGTCCGCCTCATCAAGCGCTTGCGCCGCCCCGTCGTGAACGTCTCCTCGGCGCGCAGCCAGCGCGGCGTGGCCAGCGTCGTCAGCGACGACGCCGCCGTCGGCCGGCTCGGTGCCGATCACTTCCTGCGCCTCGGCTTTCGCCGCCTCGCCTTCTTCGCGCCCGACGACCGGGAGTTTGCCGCCCTCCGCGCAGGCGGCTTCACGGCACGCGCCGCCGAGGCCGGCGTGCCCGTCACCCGCACCGCCTCCGCCGGGGACCTGGCAGATCTCGTCCGCCGCCACGCGCTGGACAGCCACGTGCCCCTGGCCGTCATGGCCTGCAACGACCGGGCTGCCCTGGCCGCCCTGGAGACCTGCCGGGCCACCGGTGCGGCCGTGCCGGAGCAGGTCGCCGTTCTGGGCGTGGACAACGACGAACTCGCACAGAGCCTGGCCCGGCCCGCGCTCTCCACCATCAACACCGCCCGCGAGCGCATCGGCTTCGAGGCGGCCAGCCTGCTGCAGGAACTCATCGCCGGCCGCCGGCCAGAACCGCTGGTGCGCCTCGTGCCGCCGCGCGGCGTCATCGCCCGTCGCAGCACCGACGCGGCGGCCGTCGGCGACGCCGACGTCGCCGCCGCAGTACGCTACGTCTATGCCAATGCCGGCAGACCCATCGGCGTGGACGACGTGGCCCGCGCCGGTGCCGTCAGCCGCCGGCAGATGGAACGTCGCTTCCGCGCCGCCCTGGGCCGGAGCGTCCACGACGAGATCACCCGCTGCCGCCTGGACCGCGTAAAGCAACTGCTGCTGGAAACCGACCTGACCCTTCCACAGGTAGCCGCCGCCGGCGGCTTCCGCTCGGCCAACTACCTCGGCACCGTCTTTCGACGGCACGTCGGCCAGACCCCCGCCTCATTCCGAGGGCTGCGCTAACAGCCGGGCCGCCCTACCCCCCTGCCGCCCGCCGCCCTGCCACCGCCACCCTGCCGCCCCGCCACCCCGCCACACTGCCACCACGGCGTTACAGCAGCTGCGCCAACTCCCGCCGGGAGTGCGGGTCCAGGGCGTGCATGTCGGGCAGTTCGTACATGTTGCCGCGGGTGTCACGGACGACCACCCGCCCGGCCGAGAGGGAGCGGAGGTCCTCGCGCTCCTGCACGCGGAAGGCCCGGCGGCCGCGGTCGGTCTGAACGTCCCAGGCGAGGTACCCCTGCTTCGTCTCGATCGTGTGGATGCTGTCGATCCGCGGGATCAGCGTGTGCCTGTGCAGCCACCGCCGGACCAGCGCCTGCTGCTCGGCGTCGAGGGCGGCCAGGTCCTCGATGAGGAACACCTCCCGGCCGTCGTGGTCGCGAATACTGACGAACCGGTCCGGCTGCGACCAGGGAAACGCCCGCTTGATCGTGACGTTCTCGACGACGCGGTCAGACAGGTGGAGGTTGAGATGGCCGAGGGCGTCGGGCTCGAGGCGGATGGATGCCATGGTGGTGTTCATTGTGCTGCTCACGGGTTAATCGTCTGTAGAAACATCTCTTTCGGCGGCATCGAGCTGCCGGCGTACGTGTTTGGTCCAAGCTGTCAGGCGTTCGTGTGTCGCCATGGCGTTGATCTGCAGCGAGAGTCTTACGACCTCCTGGGCGTCGTCCCGCGACGCGATCATCTGCCGAAGAATACGACGGACTTCGTCTTCTTCGAACATCATGGCGGTGGAGAGGATCGCATACCCGTGCTCGTACAGGTCCGGCTTCACCTCGTCGGCCGCGGCGTGATAGCCCTCGGTCGTCGGCTGCTCGGCGAGAAGGCGTTCGACGACGGGGAGATAGGCCCGGTGCCACGCCTCCCACTCGTCAACAGGCAAAATCGCTAACTTAATGTACTCGGCGAGCCCCTCATCGAAAAGCTGGTTATGAAGCGCAATCTGTTTCGACACCTCTACGCCCAACGCCTGAGTTATGAAGTGGTGAGTTGCTTCGTGCGTGAGGACAGAAGCAAGAAACGACGCATCCGGGGATGGCGATCGATTCGGAAAACCACCCATAACTATAATAATATCTCCTTCAATATAGTGCTTTCCCTCATTGACTCCGGCAGAACCCTTTAGCCAGTCACCACCAGGATCCAAATGATGCAACATGACACGATAATGATGAATATCCCGGGCAACCCATATCACACCCTTCCTGTCCAGTCTATATCCTGTCAGGTCCGAAAAGCTTTGACGCGCAATCGCAAGTCGCTCCACCTCAAGACCCGACAGCGGCGACATCGACCAGACGACAAAGCCGGACGTGCATTTTGGCTTTATGTCGGCCGCCTGAACGGGATCGGCACCTAACGCACGCGACAAACGATTGGGTTGTGGTGGCGAAGGCGGTGCGTTCTGCAAAATGTTCAGAAGACATGGAACAACAATCGCAAATGACATCAACGACATGGGGACTCCGCTGCCTTCAGTATGTTACTTTTAGCCCGGCAAGCAGATGGCTTGCCGGGCTCTGAGCCGATTAAAAGTAACTAGGTATCTGTTTAAGGTGATACCAAGCAGCCTCAAAGTAGCCTTGTGCGGCATACCACGCTGCAGATTCCAGATGCACGAGAATCATATCTGCATTACTTACGACACCGTCTCCGGTCAAGTCCCGGAAACGTGGAGGATCGTTACCTGCCGTAGTCGTGAGGGGCATCCCAGAGGCTCCGTCGTCTTCGCTTTCAGACGGCGTACCTCCATTGTTTTCGCCTGCCGGCATCAATGTCTCTGTCGCTATCGACAGATCGGCTATCAGAAGATCAAGTTCGGCACGTGTGGCGGCGTCAACTTCTGTGTCGGCCGAGAGCGTCGTCGTAGCCTCGAACAGGTCGATCATGGCGGTCAGCACTGCCGCTGACGGTACGATGTCTGCGTTGGCAAACGCTTCGACCACCGCCACTGCCTCGCTGACTTCCGTCATCCGTACGTCGAGGGTTGCCGTCTGATCGACGACGACCACTTCGTACGCTTCCTGCGACGCGGCCAGGACATCGGCTTCCGACACACCGGCCGGATCGGCCGACAAAACGCGTCGGTGTTCCAGCACCCCGAAGAACGTGGGCATAATGCCTCCGGGTAAGTGAAACCGCAGAAGGCACACCACGGTGCCTCCCCCTGCGGCCGGAGCAACGTCACACAATCTCCCCCGGGTGGGCAAGCATAAAATTGGAATACCTTAACAGGGCTGCCCAGTCGCCGCTAAATCTCCACCTCCTCCAGCTTGTTCATCTCCTGCTGCATCGCCTGCAGTTTCGCGTAGATCCCGCCGGGTTTGGCGATCAACTCCGTGTGGGTGCCGCGTTCGGCCACGCGGCCTTTGTCCAGCACCACCAGCTCGTCGGCGCTTTGCAGGGTGCTGAGGCGGTGGGCGATGGCGAAGGTGGTTCTCCCGGCCACCAGGCGGTCAAGGGCCTGCTGGATCTGTTTTTCCGTCTCGGTGTCGACGCTGCTGGTCGCTTCGTCCAGCACGAGGATTTTGGGGTTGTGCAGGATGGCCCGGGCGATGGAAACGCGTTGCCGCTCGCCGCCGGACAAACTCTGGCCGCGTTCGCCGACGAGGGTGTCGTACCCGTCCGGCAGGCCGACGACGAAGTCGTGGGCGTTGGCGGCCTTGGCGGCCTGAATAACCTGGGCGTCCGTCGCGTCCGGCTTGCCGTAGCGGATGTTGTCGGCGACGGTGCCGTAGAACAGGTAAGGCTCCTGGAGCACGACGCCGATGTGGCCGCGGAGCCACTTCAGGTCGTAATCGCGGATGTCGACCCCGTCGACGAGGATCGCGCCGTCCGTCACGTCGAAGAAGCGGGAGAGCAGGTTGACGAAGGTGCTTTTGCCGGCGCCCGAGTGGCCGCACAGGCCGATCATGCGGCCGGGCTCCACCCGCAGGCTCACGTCGCGCAAAGCCGGCTTGGTCCCCTCGTAGCTGAAGGCGACGTTGCGGAACTCCACGAGGCCTTCGAGCTTCTCCTTCTTGAAAGCGCCCGGTTTGGAGTCGATCTCCGGCTTCGTGTCCAGCACCTCATAAACCCGCTGCGCGCTGGTGGCGGCACGCGTCACCAGCCGTTGCTTCTGGGCAATTTCCATAATCGGCATGTGGAAGAAGTGGACGATGGAAAGGAACATCACCAGCGTGCCGATGGTGTTCCCCGGCACGTCCGGAGCGGTGATGATGAAGTAACCGCCGGCCAGGAAGATGAAGACGCGCGACAACATCATCACCCCCTCGACGATCGGCTGCATGCCCGTCCAGACGTTCAGCACGGCCATCTCGTCGGTGGTGAAGGCGCGGTTGCGCTCCTGGAAGCGTTCGATCTCCCGGTCCTCGCTGGCGAAGGCTTTGATGACCTTCACGCCCGGCAGCGCATCACCCACCACGGCCGTCAGGCGGCTCCAGTACGTCCACAGGCGGCTAAAGCCCCGGACCATGGCCTTGGTCTTCCACCAGACGAGCAGCGCGACGATCGGCACGGGGATGAGGGCGATGAGCCCCAGCCGCCAGTTGACGACGAGCATGACCGTGGCCGCGACGACCATCATGAGGATGTTGCGTATGAAATCGACCGACCCGAAGACGATGAAGTCCCAGAGTCGGTCGGTGTCGCTGGTGACGCGGGTGATGAGCGAGCCGACGCGGTGCTTGCCGAAGTACCGCATGGAGAGGCCGTGCAGGTGCTCGTACACCTGGTGGCGCAGGTCGCTGGCGATGCGGCTGCCCAGGATCGTGAGGCTGCGCAGCCGCAGCCACATGACCAGCTCCATGAGCACGATGCCGACGGCGAAGACGCCGATCCAGAAGAAGAGGTTGCCGACCCGCTCGCCCGTCGTCAGTGCCTGGGTCGTCATCGGGTTGATGGCGCGGTCGATGAGGAACTTGGGCACGACCGCCGGCACGACGAGCAGCGCGCTGCTGATGAAGGTGAACAGCAGCGCCAGGTTCACGTGCCGACGGTAGGGCTTGGCCGTATCGAGCAGGCGCCAGAGGATTTTTTTGCTGGCCTCGACCTCTTCGTCTTCGAGTTCCTCCTCGTCCACGGGGGTGAACTTGTCGGTGTCGTCGCCGAAGAGCATCGATTCGAGCTTCCGCCAGAGCCGGAGCATGCCCTTGCGGCAGCTTCGGGTGAAGGCCAGCTCGGCCAGCAGTCTCTCCTCGCCCAGCAGCAGCAGTCGGTCGACGCCCAGGGCCTCGGCGACCTCGGTCTTCTTCACGTCGGGCAGTTCGATGGCGCGGACCTCCGTCGGCAGCACCAGCAGGAGGCGCTCGGCCGTGAGCACGGCGTAGCGGCGGGTGTACTGCAGGTCGTCGTCCAAGTCGTACTCGGCCCAGGCGAGGACGTTGGCGCCGCGCAACTGGCCGTCGAGCCGGCCGGCGACGCCGGCGGGCAGGGGTAAGGAATCGGGCGGGCCGTCTGAAGCAGGCGGCCGTCCCGCCACGTCATCTCGGGTTGCCAAGGTCATTGTTCTGTTCCCAAAAGAAAACCACGCGGCTCGTAAGCGAGCCGCGTGGCGGTGAATCGTCAAGGTGCATTCTTCGCACTCAACTCACACAGCGGCTCCCATGAAGGCCAAGTCGGAAGGACGGCGCAACAGCGCGCATCACCCCGGCCGGGCTCAGCCAGATGATGTTGTGTGTGCTGTTGATCATGGGTTCACTCCTGTGGACGGGCAGATACTGCCGTGACCCATCGGCAGAGTCAAGCCAAAAGATCGGCAAAGTCGACCACGGCCCTCGCCAGGGCGATGTGGGCTCGGCCAGGCCGGCGAACGTCGGACGTTGTGCGTTGCGCGCCGATCGGCTAAACCCGCCGGCTGTGACGGAAGGGTTCCAGCCTGAGCCAACTTCACCGCCGAATGCCGCCTCGGGCTCAGGTTCGCGGCCGCCCGGTGCCGACGGCGTGTCGGACCACGACCTCATCGCATCGATGGCCGGTGGAGACGACTCGGCGCTTGCCGAGTTGTACGACCGTTACGCAGGCCGGGTGAACGCGCTGGCCCGGCGGATCCTGGGCAATGAAGCCGACGCCGAAGACCTGCTGGCGGACGTGTTCTACGAATTCTGGCAGCGTCGCGAGGCGTACGACGCCGGCCGCGGCTCGCCGCTGACTTACCTGCTGCTGCTGACGCGCAGCCGGGCGATCGACCGCCTCCGCTCCGCCGGCCGCCGCCCGGCCGTGAACCTCCCCGACGGCCCCGACGCCGTGGACGAGGGCGCACGCCCGGACGCCTCGGTGCTGGCCGACGAACGTCAGCGGCACGTACAAACGGCACTATCGGAACTGTCCGAGGACCAGCGATGGGCGGTCACGGCCAATTTCTTCGACGGGCTGAGCCACCGGGAGATCGCCGAAAGAAGTGGAAAACCGATCGGTACGGTAAAGACGTACATCAGGCAGGGCTTGTCGCGGCTGCGTCAGTCGCTTCATTCGCGTGAGGAGGCTTTGTGAACTGCCAGGAGCGCCAGGAGCAGATCATGCTCTATGCAGCCGATGCACTCGACGATGTCGAGCGCGCGGACCTGCTCGCGCACCTGGCCGGAGGCTGCGGCACCTGCCACGCCGCCCTTGCCGAGGCACGCGAGACCCTCGGCGCACTCGCCGGGAGCCTGCCGGCCGTCGCCCCGCCGCCGCAGGTCAAAGAGAGGCTGATGGCCCGCATCGCTGCGGAGCGCGACGACGCCGGGTCGACGGCCACGGCGGTGGCGGGCGTGGCACCCGCACCGCGACCGCCGGCGGCGTCTGCTCCGACAGACGGCGACGCACGCGGGCCGGCCGGGTCGATCGGCATCGGGCGGGTGCAGCTTGCCGCGGCGGCCGCGGCGGTGATCACCGCCGCCGGGGTTTATCTAGCGCTCGTCGAGCCGACCAGGCAGGACCGGCAGGCCGTCGTGACCGAACTGCAGGACCGCGAACAAGAGGTCGGCCGACTGCGGTCGCTGCTGGCCAGCCGGCAGTTGGCGTTGGTATCGCTCGCCTCCACGGCCGATCAGCAATCCTCCCGAGGCCGGCTGCTGCTCGACCAGACGTCGGGCAACTGGGAACTGCTCGTGTTCGACCTAGCGCCGCTCGAGGGCGGCCGGGTCTATGAGCTTTGGCTGCTGGACGACGAGCAGAAGCCGTACAGCGCCGGCACGTTCCAGGTGAGCGACGCCGGCGTCGGGCGGCTCATCGGGGATGCGGTGCCGGAGGGCATGGCGTCCATCGCCCTGGCGGCCGTGACGGACGAGCCGGCCGGCGGCAGCCCCACCGGCGGCCCGACGGGCACCATCCGCATTGCCGGCAAGCCCGAAGTCGTCGGCGGCGGTTAGGCCAGTAATGAGGTGTGACGCCGCGACACCGTCGTCGAACTGCCCGAGGCTCAGTCGAGGCACAGGCGAAGCTCAATCGAGGCGAAGGCCTTCGGGGAACACGTCCTGCGGCTCGTACTGCAGTTGCATGGCCTCGGTCAGGTCGAACGAGTTTTTTACCTGTCTGCTCATGCCGAAGGCGACGACGCAACGCCCCGGCGGGACGTCGGCACGCAACGCCGCCAGAAACAGCCGGCCGGCGTCGTCATGGCTCACGTAAACGTCGCGGTTCCGGCTTCGGGCGAGCTGCTGCTGCTCCTCCGGGTTGCGGATGAACCAGCCCAGCCGCAGGGCGACGACGGAGAGGTCGTGGCTGCGGGCGAAGAAGCCGCCGGCCTGCTCCAGCCAGACCTTTGACAGGCCGTAGTGCGACGTCGGCTCGGCGGTGTGAATGCGAACGGGCTTTTCAACATCGGTCGGGCGGCGGCGTTCGCCGCCGGCGGCGTGCACGCTGGAGGCCACCACCACCCGGCGGAGCTTGTGCCGCACCGCCGCCTCGTATACCCGCACGCTGCCGACGTAGTTCGCGGCGAAAAGGTCGTCAAACGGCGTCTCGACCCGCGGACTGGCCGCCAGGTGAACAACGGATTTGGACGACGCCATCGCCTGCTCGACGAAGCGCGCGTCGGCCAGGTCGCCGGCGTGGAAGTCGGCCAGCAGCCGGGCCACCGGCTCCGGCGGCGGTGCCAGGTCGAGCCCGACCACGGCGTACCCCGCCTCGACGAGCACCTTGGCCATGTGCCGCCCCACCGCACCGCTTACGCCGGTGAGCAGCACCCGTTCGCCGTCCTGACTGCTTCCCATCAACAACGCTCCGGCAAAAGTCAGGCCTTCATCATCTTCCGCAGCACCGTCTGCAGGATGCCGCCGTTGCGGTAGTAGTCGATCTCCACCGGGGTATCGATGCGGCAGGTGGTGGTGAAGGTGATCGACTTCCCGTCGGCCTTGGTGGCGGTCACCTTCACGGCCTGCTTCGGCTTGAGGGTGTCGTTCACGTCGATGTCGAACGATTCCGAGCCGTCGAGGCCGAGCGACGCGGCCGTATCGCCGTTCTGGTAGATCAGCGGTAGCACGCCCATGCCCACCAGGTTGCTGCGGTGGATGCGCTCGAAGCTCTCGGCGATGACGACCTTCACGCCCAGCAGGTTGGTCCCCTTGGCGGCCCAGTCGCGGGAGCTGCCCATGCCGTAGTCCTGGCCGGCCAGCACCACCAGCGGCGTGCCGTGGTCGGTGGGGTTCACGTCGGGGTCGCTCGTGCTGCAGACGCCGTAGCCGCGGCTGGCGTCGAAGATGCTGACGAAGTCCTTCGGTAAATCCCCTTTCGGCCGGACGGTGTCGGCCGGGAGGTCGTTGTCGCCGAAGTATTTCGTCCAGCCCCCTTCCGTGCCCGGGGCCAGTTCGTTCTTGAGGCGGATGTTGGCGAACGTGCCGCGGACCATCACGCGGTCGTTGCCGCGGCGGGCGCCGTAGCTGTTGAACATGCTCCGCGGCACGCCGCTGGCCACCAGGTATTGCCCGGCGGGGCTGTCGGTCTTGATGGCGCCGGCCGGGGAGATGTGGTCGGTCGTGACGCTGTCGGCCACCTTGACGAGCACCTTTGCCCCCTTCACCGCGGCGATGGGCTGCGGCTCGGCGGCCAGGGCCTTGAAGAAGGGCGGCTCCTGCACATAGGTGCTCTTCTCGTCCCAGGCGAAGAGTTCTCCGCCCTTCACCGGGATCTGGTTCCACTGCTCGTTGCCATCCGCCACGCCGGTGTAGCGGTTCTTGAACATCGCCGGCGTCAGGCAGGTGGCGACGGTGTCGTTGACCTCCTTCTGGGTCGGCCAGACGTCCTTGAGGTAGACGGCCTTGCCAGCCTTGTCGTGGCCGAGGGGCTCGGACCGTAAATCGATGTCCATGGTGCCGGCGATGGCGTACGCCACCACCAGCGGCGGGCTGGCCAGCCAGTTGCACTTCACGTGCGGGTTGATGCGGCCTTCGAAGTTGCGGTTGCCCGAGAGGACCGAGTTCACCACCAGGTCCTGCTTCGCGACCTCGATGGCGATCTCCTCCGGCAGCGGGCCGGAGTTGCCGATGCACGTGGTGCAGCCGTAGCCGACGGTGTTGAAGCCGAGCTTGTCGAGGTAGGTGTCGAGGCCGGCCTTCTCCAGATAGTCCGTCACCACGCGGCTGCCGGGGGCGAGGCTCGTTTTCACGTAGTCGGGCACGGTCAGGCCGCGCTCCACGGCCTTCTTGGCGACCAACCCCGCGGCGACCATGACATCGGGGTTGCTGGTGTTGGTGCAGCTGGTGATGGCGGCGATGACGACGTCGCCGTGCTGCAGGCGGCCGCTGGTCTTGGGCGGGGCCGCGAGGGTGGCGGTGCCGCCGCCGTTGTCGGCGTCTTCGGCGTCTTCGGCACCGGCCTTCACGTGGGACGAGGGGGCGTCGGACGCCGGGAAACTCTCCATGCTGCTCTCTTCGACGCCGTCCTCGCCGGCCTGGGCCTCGTAGACCTCCTGGGCGGGCTGGCCGAAGGTGCCGCTCCTGCGGTCGAGGTGGCTGCCGTCGAACGGGTTCTTGCCGAACCCCTGCAGGGCCTTTCGGAAGCTCTGCTTCACGCCGGGCAGTTCCACGCGGTCCTGCGGGCGCTTGGGCCCGGCCACGCTCGGCTGAACGGTGCCAAGGTCGAGCGACAGCGTCTCGGTGAAGACGGGCTCGACGTCGTCGCTCCGCCACAGGCCCTGGGCACGGCAATAGTTCTCGACGAGGTCGATGTGGGCCTCTTCGCGGCCGGTGAGGCGCATGTACTTGAGCGTCTGCTCGTCGACCGGGAAGAAGCCCATGGTCGCGCCGTACTCCGGGGCCATGTTGGCGATGGTGGCGCGGTCGGCCACGCTCATGCTGGCCAGGCCCGGGCCGTAGAACTCCACGAACTTATCCACCACGCCGTGGGCGCGGAGGATCTGGGTGATGGTGAGCACCAGGTCGGTGGCGGTCGAGCCTTCGGGCAGCTTGCCGGAGAGCTTGAAGCCGACGACATCGGGCGTGACGAGGTAGATCGGCTGGCCGAGCATGGCGGCCTCGGCCTCGATGCCGCCCACGCCCCAGCCGACGACGCCCAGGCCGTTGATCATGGTGGTGTGGCTGTCGGTGCCCACAAGGGTGTCGGGGAAGGCGGCGCCGTCCTTGGTCATGACGACCTGGCCGAGGTATTCGAGGTTCACCTGGTGCACGATGCCGGTGGCCGGCGGCACCACGCCGAAATTTTTGAATGCCTTCTGGCCCCACTTGAGGAACTCATAGCGCTCGCGGTTGCGTTCGAACTCCATGCGGGCGTTGTTGAGCAGCGCCACGTCGGTGCCGAACTCGTCCACCTGGACCGAGTGGTCGATGACCAGGTCGACCGGGACGATCGGGTTCACCTTCTGCGGGTCGCCGCCGGCGCGTTTCATGGCGGAGCGCATCGCGGCCAGGTCGACGACGCAGGGGACGCCGGTGAAGTCCTGCAGGATGACGCGGGCGGGCTTGTAGGGGAACTCGCCCTTGTCCTGCCCCTTGTTGGCCGCCCAGCCGGCCAGGTGCTTCACGTCGGCCTCGGTGACCTCGAAGTCGTCGAGGTTTCGCAGGCAGCTTTCGAGCATCACCTTGATGCTGAACGGCAGGCGGTCGATGTCCCCCAGGCCGTGCTTCTTGAGTGCCTCGAGGCTGTAGTACGTGACCTCGCCGGCCGCGGTGGAAAGGGTCGAACGGGAACCGAGTGGGTTGTGGGCAGTGTTCATAGGCACGGGCGATGGTACGATTCGGCGTTGCCCGTCTCAACCGCGCTCCCGTTCGCGCGTGTAAACAAGCTCAAGCATCAAAAGGAAAATGCACCATGGCCAAGCCCCCCACCAACCTCAGCAGCCTGCTGAGCAACGTGAACAAGCAGCCCAAGCCCCAGCAGGCCCAGCGTTTTGAGAAGCCGACCTCCGTCCGCGCCACCGGTGCCAAGACGTTCAAGCAGCCGCTCCGCAAGCCGACGAACAAGGGCAAGTAGCGAGCCGGCAGGGGTAGCACCCAGGCGGCGTCACCGGGTCGGGATTGCCGGCTCAATCCCCGCCGCAGCCGCCACAGCCGCCACCGCAACCGC
Organism: Phycisphaerae bacterium; assembly: GCA_050329715.1. Taxonomy (GTDB): domain Bacteria; phylum Planctomycetota; class Phycisphaerae; order Tepidisphaerales; family Tepidisphaeraceae; genus DAIOTR01. The sequence goes on along the minus strand of JBHJOM010000093.1, from coordinate 30,087 downwards.
CGCCGCTGTTTCCGCTGTCGCCGCCACCAATGAAGCCGCCGCCGTCGCCCGAGGCGGCCTGGCGTTGGCGTTCGTACTTGCAGGCCGCCGGCAGCCCGGCCAGAACGGTCCCGGCCAGGATCGTCGGGCCGAACGCCGCGACGGCCAGTGCCGCCTCCTCCGGCCCCACCTCGGCAGGCTCACTTCGACCCGCTTTGAGCCGCGCCCGTGTCGCGCTCGCGTCGCGGCGGCAGTCGCGTAACAGGGCGTCGCCCCGGCGGGTACGCGGCGGCCGCATCGCCCGGCCGAGCCACCACGCCAGCACCGCCGCGACCACACAACCGATCACCAAAAACAGCACCGGCTTGTCTCGCCAGAAGCCCACCCAGACCTTCGCCAGCCCAAGCCCCAGCACCACCACCGGCATGGCCGCGGCCATAAGCCGGACGGACGCCGCCCGGCCGGACCGCAAGAGCAGACCCAAGTCCGTCAGGCGTTCGGCGATCTCGTCGCTCGCCGGTGCCGACCGCCGGATCACCTCGTCGAGCGACCGCCCGCGGCTCGTGCCGCTGCCGGCCTGCCAGACCTGCATGACGAACGGGTCGGCGTCGCGCGGGCTGCGTCGTTGGAACATGCGGTAGTCGAGGCCCGGGTTCAGGTGCACGTAACCGCCGGCATCGAGCCAAGCCACCGCCGCGTAGACCGCCGAGGCACGCCCGCCGGACAGGTAGGCCAGCTCACACGGCGAAAGCTTCACCGGGCGTGGTGCGATGTCCGCCGGCGTGCGGGGCATCCACCGCGCCAGCAGCCCGGCCGCCAGTGACACGCACAGCATGCCGGCGAAGAAGGTGAGGAAAGTCGGCCCGTCCCAGTCGAGCGGGCCGGCCCAGGCGAGCAGGGTCGGGGCCGCCCCGCCGAGCATCGCCGCGAGCCCGAGCCAGCCGGCCACCTTCGCGCCCTGCCGCAGCGGCCGTTTGGGCACCACCCAGTGCTCCGCAAGCGTCACACGCCGCTGACGAAGGTCCGGCCCGAACCGCCGGGAGGCCTCCGGCCACACGTCGACCGGCGGCGCATGCCCGAAATGCGACTGATAGCTTTGCAAGGTACGCTGGTAGTCGGCCAGGAGCTCCTGCCGTTCCCCGGGCCGTCCGCGGCCGGGGCGGTGGTGCAGCGGGCGTTGAAGCACGTCCCGGCCGAAGGCCTCGTACACCTGCGTGTCCGTGATGTGCAGGTGCCAGGCCTGGTCCACCTGCTCACTGGGCACCACGACGTGCCCGGCAACGGCCGAGAGCAAAGCGAACCGCAGGTACTCATCGAGTACGCGGTCGGCGTAGGCGAACGTCCAGCCGTTCTCGCGGGCGAGCCGCGCGACGTACCACGGGCGGTGGCCGGCGAAGTCGTAACGCTGAACCGAAGCCTGCGACGGGGCCGGGTTGTCTCTGGTTTCGACCTGCGAGCCTGAACGGACCGAGGGCGTCGTCACGCCGACATTGTGCCGGCAGATTTGCTATCGGCCAAGCGGATTATCGCTTCTTTCGCGCGGCCGGCGCGGCCAGCAGACTGGGCCGCCGACTACTCGATGACCACTTCCGCCCCGCCGCCCTCGGCGGAGCGGTAGACGCCGTCGAGCATCTTCTGCACGGCCAGGCCGTCTTCGCCGGGGGCCATCTGCGGGGCACCGTTGGTGGCCGCATCGACCCAGGCGCGTAGCTTTTTACGGTGCAGGTCGTCGAAGCTGCCGTCCTTGGGCAGCCAGCCGGGCTCGGCGTTGATCATCGTGCCGGCCACGTCGCGGTAGATCACCGGGGGCTCCCAGGTGCAGCCGCCCTTGTCGCCCATGAGCTGGAAGTTCCACACGTCCTTCTCGATGTGCGCTACGAACGACGCCTCGATATGCAGGACCGCCCCGTTCTCGAAGCGGATGTGCCCGACGGCCATGTCCTCGACGGTGTAGGTCTCATGGTCCCAGCCGGACCAGTTGCTGACGACGTCGCTGGGCTTGTTGCCGTGGAAGGTCCAGGTGTTGCCGGTGGCGGCGACTGGCCGGGGCCGGCCCATGACGTAGTGGGCCATCTCGATGACGTGCACGCCGACGTCGATCATCGGGCCGCCGCCCTGCAGGTGTTTCTGCCCGAAGACGCCCCAGTTGGGGATGCCGCGACGCCGCAACGCCTGACACCGCACAAACATCACGTTGCCGAACTGCCCTTCATCCGCGGCCCGCTTGAGGAACGCCGAGTTGGGGTGCAGCCGGTACTGGAAGCCGACGGTGAGCTGGCGCTTGTTCCGCTTGGCGGCGTCGCACATGGCCTGTGCCTCGGCCGGCGTCATGGCCATGGGCTTTTCGACCATGACGTGGGCACCGGCATCAAGCGAGTCGATCGCGGGGGCGGCGTGCACGCCGTTGGGGGTGCAGACGTTCACGCCCTCCGGCTTGACCTCGGCGAGCATCTGCCGCCAGTCTTTGTAGAGCTTCGTGACGCCGTACTTGTTGCCGAAGACGTCGAGCCGCGCCGGGTCGATGTCGCAGGCGGCGACGACTTCGACATCGGGGAAGGCCTCGAAGGCCTTCATGTGCGTGCGGGTGATACCGCCACAGCCGATGAAGGCGACGCGGAACTTCTTGCCGGTGAACTCGGTGGTCGTTTCGATCGCCAGGGATTCACTCGATACGCTCTTATCAGCCATGACAACGCGCCCGCCCGGGGCACCCTCGTAGAAGCCCGCGGCAGTCCCGGCCGAACGGCCGACGCAACCCGCCGCCACGCCCGTGAACGGGCAACAGGCGATTATAATGCGGCGAATGACGAACGCGAATCCTGGCCGCAAGGTGCAGACGTCGCGCTCTCTTCGGAACAACCCGCCACCATCAGCAGAAGTAAGCCGCAGGCCGAATGCCGCGCTTCCGCCCCGGGGGGCGAGAACGCGGCCTTCGGCCTGCGGCTTACTTTGACGAACCGACGTCATGCACCGTCGCCAAGACCGGCACCCGCGGCCGGCTTAGTTATCCTTGCGGAGCGTCAGCCCGTAGCTGGCCAGGACCTGCTTCATCTCGTTCAGGCTGGTGAGCCCGAAGTTCTTGCACCCGAGCAACTCGTCCTCGGACCGCTGTGCCAACTCGCCGACGGTTTGAATGTTCAGCCGCTGCAGCGCCTTGCGGCTGCGGACGGAAAACTCGACGTCGTTCACGAGTTTCTCCATCAGTTCCGGCGGAATCTCGCCGGTCACCGGGTCGACGGGCTTGGGCGGCGCCGGCGGCGTGTAGTTGCGTGCCCGGCCGTTGGTCTCGGCGTTCTGCCCGAGGCGCAGGCCCTTGCTGGCCAGCAGGCTCTTGATCTCGGCGAGGCTGGTCTCGCCGAAGTTCTTGAACGAGAGCAACTCCGGCTCGCTGACCTTCAGCAGGTCGCCCAGCGAGCGGATGTTCATCTTCTTCAGGCAGTTGCGGCTGCGGACGGAGAGTTCAAAGTCGCTGATCGGAATATCCAGCACCGCGTCGCGTGCCCCGCCGTGGATACCGTCCTCGTCGTCCACCATCATGCTGCGGCTGGACTCGACGTCCTTCATGTAGAGCCGGGCACGGGGGTGGTTCGGGTTCGTGTCCAGCACCGCCTGGAGGCACCGGCGCGCGTCTTCGTAGTGGTTGTGGTCCTCGTAGAGGATCGCCAGGTTCAATAGGGCATTCAGGTGCACCGGGGAGATGGTGATGAGCCGCTCGTAGAGTTCGATCGCCTTGTCGTCCTCGGCCCGGCGGTCGTAGAGCAGCGCCAGGGCGAAGCAGACGTCCTCGTGGTCCGGGTCCTCGGAGAGGGCGCGCTCGAAGAAATCGAGGGCCTTCTCGTAGTCGCCGGCGGCCTCGGCGTCCTGCCCGCGCTTGTAGTATTCCCCTGCTGCACGCTCATTGATCGATGCGACGCTGATGTCTGTCATAATTTGTCTGGTGGGTTTGGGGCCGTGAAACATGCCGCAGCTTGCCTCGGCCGCGTGTCCGTCGAACACCGTGCATTGCTAAATGCGCAGGCCGATCTTGTCAAGCGCCCGGCGACGTTACGGCCACAGTGGCATGCCCGTAAGCCCGGCCGTTTCGTCCAGCCCGAGCATCAGGTTCGCATTTTGCACAGCCTGCCCCGCGGCACCCTTGCCGAGGTTGTCGATCGCACCAACCGCGATGATCAGCTTCCGCTTCGGGTCCGCCGCGTAGTGCACAAACGCCATGTTGCTGCCCGTCGCCAGCTTGCTGGCCGGGGGCGAGTCCGTAACCCTCACAAACGCCCGGCCGGCGTAGAACGCCCTGGCCGCCTCGGCGCAAGCCGCGGCGTCGGCCTCGCCGCTCAGGTAGCAGGTCGCCAGAATGCCGCGGGTCATCGGGATCAGGTGCGGGACGAACGTCAGCGGCCCGGCGGCCCGGCCCGGCGTGCCGAAGCGGGCCATTGTCACCTCGATCTCGGCCATGTGGCTGTGGTTCAGCAGCTTGTACGCCGCGACCGACTCGTTGACCTCCGCGAAGCCGAACGTGTTGCCGCCGCCCCGCCCGGCACCGCTTACGCCGCTCTTGGCGTCGACGATCACCGGCCCGCCCGTCACCAGCCCGGCCTGCAGCAGCGGCACGACGGCCGAGAGCGTCGCCGCCGGGTAGCAGCCCGGGTTCGCCACCCGCGAAGCCTGCCGGACCTCGTCGGGAAACGCGTCGGCGAGCCCGTAGGTCCAGCCGTCGACGTAGCGGTGATCGCCGCCGATATCGACGATCTTCACCGACGCCGGCACGCGGGCCAGCGGCTCCTGACTGGCCCCCGTCGGCAGCGACGCGAAGACGAGGTCGAGCCCCATGGTCTTTTCCGGCTCGAAGGGTTGAATCGTCAGGTTCGCGTAGCGGTCGGGCAGGGCCGGGAAGCGGTCGCCCAGGCGGCTGCCGGCCGAGCTTTCGCCGGCGACGTGAACAAGTTCCATGTCCGGGTGCTGGGCCACGAGCCGCAACGCCTCGCCCCCGCCATACCCGCTGACGCCGATGATGCCGATTCTCATCCCGGCTGTTTTCGGCGGTTCTCCGGCGAATGCAAGCCGAGGCACGAACGGGTCGCACCCGGCCCGGCGGCTTCGCATTTGCTTGCCGACCTCACATGAACGCCCTCATGCTCAACTGTACTCTGAAGAAAAGCCCCGACGAATCCAACACGCAGGCCCTGCTCGACCGTATCGCCCGCCTCTTCGACGAGCACGGCGTGACGGCCGAGTCCGTCCGATGTGTCGACTTCGTCATCGAGCCGGGCGTCATGCCGACTGCACTATCCGACGCCGACGAATGGCCGACGATGCTGAAACGCGTCAAGGCGGCGGACATCCTCGTCATGGCGACGCCCACGTGGTTCGGGCACCGGTCCAGCGTCTGCCAGCGCGTGCTCGAACGCCTCGACGGCAGCCTCTCGGAGACCGACGACCTGGGCCAGACGCCCTTCTTCGGCAAGGTCGCCGGCGTCGTCATCACCGGCAACGAGGACGGCGCGCACCACATCGCCGAGGGCGTACTCTTTAACTTCACGCACCTGGGCTTCACGATCCCGCCGATGGTCGACTGCTACTGGAACGGCCCGTCCGGCCCGGGCAAGAGCTACATCGCCGCCGGCGGGCAACACCACACGTACACCAACAAAACCGCCCGGTACATGGTCGCCGGCCTGGTGCACATGGCCCACGCGCTCATCTCCAGCCCGTTCCGCACGAACTACAGCGACCTGGCGAACCAGGCACAGGCCGAGAGCGACCCGGCCAAGCAGCAGTTCATCTAGCCGACCCTCGGCGTACGATGAGGCGATGGATTGGCTCTGGTACATCTTTCTGCTCGTCTGGCTGCTGGTCGGCGTGGCGCTCACCGTTCCGGGGATCTCCGGCACGTGGCTGATGGTCGCGGCACACGCGGCCTATGGCTACATCACCGGTTGGGGCGAGTACGTCTACTGGCAGAGCGTCGTCGCGCTGATCGTACTGGCGGCGTTGGGGGAAGTGATCGAGTTCGCCGCCGGCGCCGCCGGCGGCAAGTCGGCCGGGGGGACGTGGCGCGGCATGGTCGGCGCGATCGTCGGCGGGTTGCTCGGCGCGGTGCTGCTGGCGGTGCCGTTGCCGGTCATCGGGGTCATCATCGGCTCGGCGTTGGGCGCATTCGTCGGGGCGGCGGTGCTGGAGCTTTCCGGCCCGCGGACCGCGCTCGGGCCGGACGTCCGCAAGAGCCTCGAAGTCGGCTGGGGCAGCTTCAAGGGCCGACTCATCGGCACGCTCGGCAAGCTGGCGATGGCGTTTTGCATGCTCGTGGTGAGTCTGGCGACGGCCATGCCGATTTGAGGCTACACGCGGAAGATCGCGCCCATCTTCTTGGCCAGCAGCGCGTTGGCCGCGAGGATGGTGAACGTGAGCAGCAGCATCGCCCAGACGCCAAGGGCACTGGCGATGTAGACGCCGTCGCCGAGACGCTGGCTCAGCGAGTAGATCGCTTTGGTGATCGGGTAGTACTGCTCGCGCTGGGCCAGGATCAGGGAGTCGGACACCTCGAGCATGGCGAACGCGAAGGCCAACAGGCCGCCGGCGATGAGGTTCGCCAGGATCAGCGGCACGGTGATGCGGGCCAGCACGCGCGACTTGCTCGCGCCCAGGTTGCTCGCGGCCAGTTCCAGGTCCTCGGGCGTCTGCTGCAGCCCGGCCACGGCGCTGCGGGCGACGTACGGCAGCCGGCGGGCCGCGTAGGCCAGCACCAGCACCACCATCGGGAACTCCGGCACGTTCAGCCAGTAGAGCCACCCGCCCTCGGCCGTGGCTTCGGGGAACCAACGCAGGAACTGCAGGCTGATGGCCAGGTACCCGAACGCCAGCACGATGCCCGGCACGGCCAGCGGCATCATGGCCAGCGCATCAATCACGCCGCGGCCGGGCACTTTGCTCCGAACCACGATCGTCGCCACGGCCAGCCCTACGACGATCGCCACGATCGTCGCAAGGCTTGCCAGGAGCAGGCTGTTGGTGACGGCCGTGCTGACCTTCTCGTCGGTGAGTGCCGCCCCGAAGTGTGCCGTCACGAACTCGTTGGGGAGCACGCTCTGGTACCAGCTGCCGACGCCCGAAAACGCCGTGAGCACCACGCTCACGTGCGGGATGACCGCGACCAGGAACACCAGTACGAAGGGCGAAAGCGCCAACAACGCCGGCAGGCCTGTGAGCTTCCGCGTGGTGGAAGCGGTGCCGGCCTTGGTTGTGGCGGCGTCGAAGCCTCGGCCGAGCAGCACCTTGCCCACGAGGTACAGCACCGTACTGGCCGCGAGCATCACGACGATCAAGGCGTACGGCAGCGGGTTGTTGGCAGCCTGGGAGATCTGCTTGAAGACCTGCACCGGCGTGACGGTGTAGAAATCGAAGATCAGCGGCGTGCCCAGCTCGGTAAAGCTCCAGATCAGCACGATGGTGCAGCCGGCGAAGAGCCCGGGGCGCATCAACGGGAGGGTGATCTTCCGGAAGACGGTCCAGCGGGTTGCGCCCAGGTTCCTGGCGGCCGACTCCATCGCCGGGTCCATGTTCGCCAGCGCCGCCTGCAGGTTCAGCAGCATGATGGGGTAGAGGTGCAGCGCCTCGACAACCACGATGCCCAGGAGGCGGTACTCGCCGAGCCAGTCGATGCCCAGCGGTGCATTGATGCCGAGCCAGCGGGCCATCTGCGTCAACGGCCCTTCGCGCCCGAAGATCTGCCGCATGCCCACCGCGCCGACGAACGGCGGCAGAACCAATGGCACCAGCAGCAGCCCGGTGAAGAGGCTCCGGCCCGCGAAGTCGAACTTCGTCGAGATCATCGCCAGCGGCATCGCGATGAGCACGCATAACGCCGTCGTGAACAGGCCGATGAGCGTAGCGTTCACCAGCCCGTCCACCAGCACCGGGTTGGTGAAGATGAGCTGCACGTACTCGAGGGTGAACTGCCCGTCCGCCGTGGCGAAGCCCTGCCAGACGACATTGACGATCGGCCAGACGAGGAAGACGGCAAAGAAGAGGTACAGCCCCGCCGTCAGCCACCAGTGGTGCGGCTTAACGCGGGCGGCGCGCTCACGCCTGAGGACGGGAGGGCTGACGGAAGTGGCCGGCGGGTTGATCGCGGTCATCGGGCGTACTCGTCTGCCACGCGGGCGTAATGCCGGCGGAAAAGCTTCGAAAGTCGAATCCGCTCGTAAGCGGCGTAACGGTTGGCGTCCCCGGCGGCCTCGGCCTCCTCGCGACGCTGCCGGGCTTGCAACGCGTCCTTCCAACTGATGGGTGACACCGCTTGGACCGAGGCGGCCGCTTCAGGGTCGAGCGTCGGCAGCGTCGATAAGGCCTCGATCGCCTCGGCCCGGCGGGCGGCGTCCTCAATGCTCAGGATGTGCTCGTAGCTGGACTTGAGCGTATCCCGGCTGTCGATGAACGCCGCCGCCCAGATCTCCCGCAGGTCCGTGAACGGGCCCATCCACTCGTTGCGCTGGTTAAAGCCCCCGGTCTCGGCGAAAGGGTCGATCGGGTCGGTGAAGCCGGCCATGTCCGTGAAGACGTCCCGTCGGATCGGCGTCCGGCGAAGTTCGCGAAACCGTGGCCCACCGGGCGCACCGACTTCAAGGTTCCACAGCCGCTGTGCGCCCGGCGAAACCAGGAACCTGATGAACCGATTGGCAAGCTCGTAGTCCTCGCCGGTTACGCCGTAGAGAATGGCGATCGGGTCGGCGTTGATCGCCGTCGCGCCGGCCGGCGAGACGTAGCGAATCCGGTCGTCGCCGACGAGGCCTTCGTAGACCCGGCCGTAGAAGTCGATGGCCGTGCCGGCCGCGGCGTCCCCTTTGCCCACGTCATTGAGCACCTGGCTGGCCGAGTCCGTGAAGTACCGGCTGTTGGCGGCCATGAGCGTCATGTGACGCATGCCTTCGCGGAAGCCTGCGTCCAGTGCGTCGGCGTAACCGGGCAGCTTTTTGGCCTCGGCGGCGGGGAGATTCGGGTGCTCCGCGAAAAAAGCCTCCTCGGCGTCGGCCATCGCGCGCTGGATGACCATCATGTAGCTGACCGCCGCCGAACCGCTGGCAGTCGGGTCGGCCAGGGCCACCAGGCCCGCCAGTTCCGGGCCCGTCAGGTCCTGCCAGGTCTTCGGCCGCGGGATGGCGAGTCGGTCGATCAATGGCGGGCTGTAGACAATGCCGAACGCAGATAGACAAACGCCAACCCACCGCGGCTGGCTGCCGTCCTTGGTCCGCTCGTACAGCGGGCGCCCGGCGATGTCGTTCTCGCCAAGGGCTTCTTCCAGGAGGCCCGGAGGCAGGTTCACCGGCTTGAGCACGCCCAGCCGGCCAAGTACGACGTTGAAGCTGTACTCCCCGCCGCCCCAGACCATGTGGAATGGGGGGTTCACGTCCGACTCGCGGACCATGCCGGTTTCGGTGCGGTAGCCGGCGTAGGCGTCGGCGAGGGAGCGTTCGATCTCGTTCGTACCGCCGAGGTTGCGGTAGTCGAGCACGACGCGCTCGCCGTAGTTGACCTGGTGCCACTCGTCGAACGCCAGTGCAAATTCCCGACGGATGTCCTGGTTGTGCGGCGAGACGATGATGAGCCGGCGGACCTCCCCACTGACGGCGACACCCCCGGTGGTCTCGTCGTCTGTTGACATGAACGCCCGCAGCGCGAACGGCGTGAGCAACGTGACGACGAAGAGGATGACGAACAGGTATCTCTGCATGGGCGCGGGGAGTTTAGCCGGCGGGCATTAACAGTGCGCTAGGCCAGTTACACCATCCGGTTGGCGCGCTGCACCAGTTGCAGGCCGACGCCCCACGGGTCGCGAAGCATGCAGACGACGTCGCCGTCCGGGGTGGTCGTCGGGCCGTCGTGGAGCGTCGCGCCGGCGGCCTGGAGGCGGGCTGCCTCGGCCGGAACGTCTGCCGCGATGAAGGCCACGTGCAGCGTCAGAGGGTTCTGGGCGGCGTAGTCGGGCACGGGGGCGGCGGCGTTCTGGTAGACCTCCAGCATGACGGCCCCCGAGGCGTCGGCCAGGAACCGCCCGTTCATCGGCGGCGGGCTGGACCGTACAAGCTTCATGCCCACGTGCTGCACGTACCAGCGGGAAAAGGCGTCCGGGTCCGGCAGGTTCAGGGCGAGGTGCTCCAGCTTCATGCCCGAGTAGCATCCGCCCTGCCGGGCCGGCGTCAACAACGGCACCTTCGAGGCAAGCCGATAACCGGCCGGGGAAATGCGCTCATGTCCGCCGGAGACCGGTTCCGATAATCCAGCCTAGATGGACGCTCCCAAGACGTACGACATTCCGCGGATCATCGAACTGGCGCGACAACGCCGACTCGTCCGACGTTCCATGCGCCTGTTTCTCCTACTGCAGGCCGCCCACCTGTTCGATGAGATGCGAGGCGAATCGTCGCAACCCCGGCCGGCTGGCTCCGAGACACGTGTCCGCCGGCAGCTTCTGGATTAACCGCTCTACACAAGGTCAAGCATGGGACGCATCACTTCAGGCGTAGGTCTCGTCAGCGGGATCAACTCCGGCGACATCATCGACCAGTTGATGCAGCTGGAATCTCGCCCCAAGCAGCTCATCGAGCGCCGCATCGCCGTCAACAACCAACAGAAGCTGGCCTACACCGACCTGCAGACGCGCCTTACCGCCCTGCGCGTCAGCTCCACCAGCCTGCAGAAGCCAAGCACCTTCCAGAACGCCAAGGCGACCAGCACCAACCCCGCTGTGCTCACAGCCACCGCCGCCAAGGCCTCGGCCGTCGGCACCTACAGCTTCACCGTCAACCGGCTGGTCACCACCAAGCAGTCGATCTCCGCGGGCGTCGGCGACGCCAGTGCCGCGTTCATTACGCAGGCTTCCACCATCAGCATGGAACTCGGCGGCGGCGACCTCCGCAGCCAGACGCCCCTCTCGAGCCTCAACGCCGGGGCAGGCGTGCAGCGTGGCAGCTTCAAGCTGACCGACCGCGCCGGCGACACCGCCGTGATCGACCTGGCCAACACCGTCAGCCTTGACGACGTGCTCGCGCGCATCAACACGAACCTGGACATCAGCGTCGCCGCCCGCGTCGAGGGAGACGCCATAGTCATCGAGGACCGCTCCGGCGGCACGGGCAGCTTCGTCATAGCGGACATCGGCACCGGTACCACCGCCGCGGACCTGGGCATCGCCGGCACCTTCGCCTCGGCGAGCGTCACCGGCAGCGACATCAACGGTCTGTCGGGCGGCACGGCACTCTCGACCCTCAACGACGGCCGGGGCGTCCGCACCAAGGCCGGCCTGGACGATCTGACGATCACCACCGACTCAGGCAGCTGGGGCGTCAACCTCTCGACCGCCCGGACGCTCGCCGACGTCATCGCGACCATCGACACCGCCACCGACAGCCAGGTGCAGGCCCGCCTGGCAGCCGGAGGCAACGGCATCGAGCTGGTGGACGTCAACGGCGGCGGCAGCCTGGCCGTGGCGGCAGCCAACGGCTCGAACACCGCGGCAGACCTGGGCATCCTGGGCAGCGCCGCCGGCGACACCCTAACCGGCACGCCGCTCATCGCCGGCCTGAACGATGTGCTTCTGGCCAGCCTCAAAGGCGGCCAGGGCCTGGCCCTGACCGACCTGACCGTGACCAACCGCGCCGGCGCCAATGCCACCATCAACCTGGCCTCGGCCCGCGGCGTGAACGACGTCCTGAAGCTCATCAACGACGCAGGGGCGGGCGTCAAGGCGACGCTCAACCGCGCCGGCACTGGCATCGCACTGGAGGACACCACCGGCGGCGTGGGCGACCTGGTCCTCGGCGGCGCCGCCGGGGACGAGCTGGGACTCACCGGCACCTTCGACAACACGAACAACGCCATCCAGGGCGGGAATCTTCAGCGGCAGTGGGTGACGGAGAACAGCCTGCTGGCCAACCTCAACGGCGGCAAGGGAACCGGGCAGGGCGAGATCAAGTTCACCTCCGCCGACGGACAGACCTTCAACGTCGACCTCACCCAGGACGACGACAAAACCATCGGCGACGTCATTGAGGAGATCAACGGCGCTTCCGGCGGGGCCGTCACCGCACGCGTCAACGACAACGGCGACGGCATCCTCATCACCGACACCACCACCGGCCCGGGCAAGCTCAAGATTGAAGACGTTCAGGGCCTCATGGCCAAGAACCTGCGCATCGCCGGCGAACACACCGGCAGCATCGACGGCAGCTACGAGGTCATGGTGGAACTGGCCGTGGGCGACTCGCTCGAAACCGTTCGCAGCAAGATCAACGACGCGGGCATCGGCGTAACGGCCAACATCATCAACGACGGCACCGCCGGCAGCCCGTTCCGGCTCTCGCTCACCAGCCAGAACTCCGGCCGGCAGGGCCGCGTTGTCGTCCACGACGGCAACAGCCCGCTCAAGCTCCGCACGCTCGTCGAAGCACAGGACTCGGCCGTCTTCCTCGGCCCCACGGACGGCTCGGCAGAGCCGCTTCTCATTACCAGCAGCACCAACCAGATCTCCGGCGTCATCCCCGGCGTCAGCATCTCCCTCACCGGCACGAGCCGAGACCCGGTGCAGCTGTCCATCACCCGGGACGTGGAAGAGACCGTCTCCGTGCTGGAGAAGTTCCAGGAGAGCTTCAACGGGCTGGTCGACCGCATCAAGGAAGTCACCAAGTTCAACCCCGAGACCCTCGAACGGGGCGTACTGCTGGGCGAACTGACTGTCCGCACAACAGAAACCGAGATCTACCGCATGCTCCGCACCGTCGTGCCGGCCGGGGGCGAGTTCCGCGTTTTCTCCAGCATCGGCATGAAAGTCACCAGCGGTGCCAAGCTCGAGTTCGACGCCGAGCAGTTCAAAGAAGCCTACGCACAGAACCCAGACTCCGTCACCGCCCTGTTCACCACACTGGAGACAGGCCTGGGCTACGCGATGGAGAAGAGCATCAACAAGCTGATCGACCCGGTCGACGGGGTCATCACCCGGCAGTCCAAGAGCATCGACGACAAGAACGACAGCTTCGGCGAACGCATAGAAACCCTCGACGTGCTGCTGGAACAGAAACGCGACCGCCTCACCCGGCAGTTCGCCAATCTCGAAAGCGTGCTCTCGGGCCTGCAGTCGCAGCAGCAGGCCATCAGCCAGATCACGCAGTTTCAGCCGCAGAACAACCGAAACCGCAATTGACCGCTCAACGTCCGCCCCCGCCCGCGCCGATAGGTAACAGGGGCCCCGAAAGGCCCACACTATCAACACGGACGGAAGCAGCATGAGCCAATCGCCAGCGAGCAACTACCTGCGTACCAAGATTTTCACGGCAACGCCGGAGCAGCTTCAACTGATGCTCTACGACGGTTGCATACGCTTCACCGAGCAGGCGAAGCAGGCACTGATCGCCCGCAACTACGACGAAAGCTACCGGCTCTTTACCCGCGCCCAGCGCATCATCACCGAGCTGACGTGCAGTCTGAAGCAGGACGTCGCCCCCGAAATCTGCGGGAAAATGGCCGCGCTTTACAACTTCTGCTACATCAAGCTCGTCGAAGCGAACACCGGCCATAGCATCGAGTCGGTCGAGGACGCGTTGCAAATCCTCCGCTACCAGCGTGAAACCTGGGTGCTGCTGATGCAGGAACTGGCCCAGGCGAACGCCGGCAAGGCCGCCGCCAAACTCGACATACCCGCCCCCAGCGAGCAGATGGAAGCCCGTCTGAGCATCGCCGGTTGAGCAAGGTTCGGGCCTGTCTTCGACTGCCGGCTCAATTTTTCCCGCGGCCGCCCGACTCGTCGGCGTCCGCGGCGTCGGGGTGGGCACGCAGGCCAGCGTCCCCCTCGGCGACGGGGTCGTGCTTTGTCTTGTCATAGTGAACTTCGCCAGTCCGCGACGTCGGCTTGCGGGCGTCGACCTTCGCCGGGTCAGACTCGACGGAGCCGCGGCCCTGGTTCGGCAGGTCGTTGGCCTCCACGCCGTCCTCCGTCAAAGGCCCGACCTTCGACCGCGCACTGCCGTGCTCGATGTGGGCGTTGCGGTCTTCAGGGCTGTTTTCCTTTTCACGCCGGTTTGAGGTCTTGGCCATAGTGCTCAGCGAACAAACGCCATGCCGTTACGCGGCTTTTGCTTGCAACCGGCCCGAGCTTCGCGCGAGATAGCCGGGCGATGCCCGAATACCCCACCTACGCCGACGTCCTGATCATCGGTGCCGGCCTGGCCGGCCTGGCCTGTGCCCGCGTCCTCGAGCAGCACGGCATGAGCTGCCTCATCCTCGAAGCCTCCGACGGCGTCGGCGGGCGTGTTCGCACGGACAACGTCAACGGCTTCCTCCTGGACCGCGGGTTTCACGTCTTCCTTACCGCCTATCCCGAAGGCCCCCGCTTCTTCGACTACGCCGGCCTCGACTTGAAAGCCTTCACACCCGGCGCACTCATCCAGACACGCCGAGGCCGAACGCGCATCGCCGACCCTGCCCGCCAGCCTTCCGCGGCGATCTCTACGGCACTCAGCTCCGCCGGAACCCTCGCCGACAAACGCCGCATCCTCAAACTCCGCAACGAGCTTCGCGGCTTCGGCCTGGAGGACCTGCTCGGCCGCCCGCAGAAGCACACGGCCGACTACCTGGCCGACTTTGGCTTCTCCCGCGGCTTCATCGACCGCTTCTTCCGCCCGTTCTACGGCGGCGTCTTCCTCAACCCCGACCTGGCGACCAGCAGCCGCGTCTTCGAGTACACCTTCCGCATGTTCGCAGACGGCGAGGCCGTCATCCCGGCGATGGGCATCGGCACGTTGGCGACGCAACTGGCCTCGACGCTCTCGGCCCCTGTTCTGCTGGACCGCCGCGTGGCGGAGGTGGACGGCGCGCGCGTGCGCACCATCTATGGCGAAGTGTTCGAAGCTGAGCACGTGGTCGTCGCGACCGACGGCCGGGCCGCCGCCGCCCTGCTGCCGGGCTTCCACAACTACGTTGACGAACGCCCCGCCCGCAGCACCACGTGCTTCTATTACGCCGCCGACGCCTCCCCACTGGGCGAGCCGACGATCCTGCTGGACGGCGAAGGCACTGGCCCGGTCAACAACTTCCAGGTGATGAGCGACGTTTCCGCCGAACTGGCCCCGGCCGGTGCGGCGCTCTGCTCGGCGAGCGTCGTGAGCACCCCGCAGTTGCCGGAGGCCCGGCTCGAACAGGCGGTTCGCGAGCAGTTGGCCGGCTGGTTTGGGCATCAGGTCCGAGGGTGGAAGCACCTGAAGACCTACCGCATCCCCTACGCCCTGCCGCGACAGGAGCCGTTGGATCTGGCACCGGTGCACAAGCAGATCAAGGTGGACGACCGGCTTTACGTCTGCGGGGACCACCGCGACACCGCCAGCCAGAACGGAGCCCTGTGCGCCGGCCGGCGGACGGCAGAGGCAATCCTCGCGGCACGCCGCGGGCAGGGCACGCCCGGTGCAGGACCCGTCGCCACCATGGCGTAGAAGCCTGGCCGGCTTAACGCCGCACGCGGGCCACGCCGACGCCCGCCGCCAGCACCACCACGCCGGCCAGGCTCCAGGCCATGTCGCGCCAAACAAACGCGTAAGCGAAAAACGGCAGCGCTACAACAATCGTGATGGCAGCAGTGGCAACTGCCTGCCTGTCGAACCGGCCGCGGGCCAGCGACACGGCAAGCATCGCCGGAAAAACCAGCCCGTAAAAGCCGAGGAACAGCCTGTATCCGATCTCCCCGAACGACAGCCCGGCGAATACGTTGAAGTCGAACGCCAGTGCCAGCAGGCCGAGCGTGAAACCCACCTGCGTCCCGGCCAGCAGTGCCAGGTTCCACCGGTGGAAGGTCCTGGCGGCCGCCGGGGGTGCAAGTGCCGCCTCGGCGACGAGTCGGCCGGTCGTGTGGCGAAGCGCCTGCCCCTGCATCCGCGCAGTGAAGGCGAGTTGCACCGTAAGGTGGATCGCCAGCACCACGGCCACGTTGCGGCTCAACTCGCCGGCCGACAGCAATGCCGAGCCGTAGAGCAGCGTGAACAGGATCATCGCCAGGAACAGCACGCCGAACCCGAAGACGAACGCCGCCCGTCGGTCGCGGTCTCGGGCGATGGACTGGCAGGCGTAGTGGAACGTAAGGTCCAGTTGCGGGCAGAAGCCGAAGCCCACGGCACACACGGCCGCCAGCCCGAGCAGGCCCAGCACCGGGCCATCGAGTACGACAGGCGTCGGCACCTCGGCCGTCAGCAGGAAGGCCACGGCACATGCCACAGAGGCAAGCAGCGTCGCCAGCCCCGCCGCCCTGCCGCCGGCCAGGCGTAAACCCGCCGGGATGACCACCAGCCCTACGATGATCGGGGCGGCCACGACCCCGGCCATGCCCACCAGCCGCGGCAGCAGCCACGCCGCGACGTACAACTGAAACGCCACCGTCACGACGGCGAAAACACGCATCAGGTCGGCGTGCCGCGTGACGAAAGCCCAGCTTGTCTTGCGATTCCAGCAGAAGCCGACCGCGGCCGCGCCGATGACGTTCGGCACTGCCAGCGCCAACCAGCCCGCCAGCCCGTGGTCACGCACGAGCAGTGCCGGCAGCACCATGCCGATGACCCACGTCCAGCTGCAAGCCAGAAACGCCGCCCAGCCGAGCAGTTGCCATCCGGACAGCCGGGCAGGAGCCGAGTCGGCCTGCCCGGTCGAGGGGGCAAAGGTGCCGGTCGCGGGAGGTTCGGTCTTGATGTGGGCCATGTGCGAAGCGCCCGCGGCCGGCCGGGCACTGGGTCCGGCCGGCCGCGGCTTTGTGCGAGCGCGGGGGCTGCTCAGGCCTTGTTTTCCTTCATGGCGAGGCGCTTTGCATCGGGCACCTTGATGTCCCAAGCCAGGCCGAACCAGCTGAGCATGCGGATCAGGATGTAACTGATATCAAACTCCCACCACTTGAGCCCGTGCCGGGCCGAGGTCGGGAAGGCGTGGTGGTTGTTGTGCCACCCCTCGCCCAAAGCCAAAATGCCGAAGATAGCGTTGTTGCGGCTGTGGTCGCTGCTCTTGTAGGAGCGGTAACCCCAGATGTGGCAGACGCTGTTGACGCTCCAGGTGACGTGGTGGACGAGGAAGATGCGTGCCAGCCCGCCCCACAGGAAGCCGAGCAGCGCGCCGGTCCAGGTCATGGTGATCAGCCCGCCGATGACGGCCGGGAAGAGCAGGCCCAAGCCCGCCCAGACGAGCCAGTACTTGCTCATGAAGGTCATGACCTTGTCGGAGGCCAGGTCCGGAACGTACTTCTCGTAGCTGACGGGCGGTGCGGTCACGATCCAACCCATGTGGGCGTGCCAGAGGCCCTTGATGACGCCCCAGACGCCGTGGCCGTGCTCGTGGGGGGAGTGCGGGTCGCCGGGGCGGTCCGAATGCTGGTGGTGGCAGCGATGGTTGGCGGCCCAGCGGAGGATGGGGCCTTCCAGCGCCATCGACCCGCCGGCCGCGAGGATCACCTGCACAACCCGGTTGGTCTTGAACGCGCGGTGCGTGAAGAGGCGGTGGAACCCGACTGTCACGCCGACGGCGGTGAAGAGGTACATGCTCGTAAGCAAGGCCGTCTCAACCCAACCGAAGCCGGTGCCCCAGAGCATCGCGACGGCGACGACAAACCCGATGAAGGGCACCGTGATGCCGATCAGGTTTGCAAGCCGCGCCGAGAAGGGGATGGTTTCGAGTTCCTCGTCATGCTCATGGTCATGCTCATGGTCGTGATCATGATCGTGATCATGGTCATGGTCATGATCCTGTGCGATGACCTTCTGCTGTTCGAGCCCGAACTGGGAGAGATCGGGAGAGGCCGCCGACATGGGGTTCGGTTGGTTCATGGTGACTTAAGCGTACTGCCAGAGGCGAAATTGAAGGACGGGTGAAAAGAGGTACGACGTCAGGCCGTCGAGTGACATCGTAGGCATCATAGAATGCCGCGTGCGTGATTAGTAGAGGTCGCTGCTTCCACGGGCGTATGCCGGCCTGGCCTGTTCGACACTCCGGGCCGGACGGTGGGGCGCAATCGTGCTGCCCCTGCGATACACCGGTACGTGCTCGCCGGGCGGATGCGACCACGCGATCGAAGCCACCGCTCCTGCCGACCCGCCGGCTGCAGATTTAACAAGGTCGCGACCGCAACACCACACGTTATCGGCAAGGTGGGTGTCAAAAAGTTTGTCACGCACGTGCCACGGGCCCGGTGCCGCCAGCCACTGGTGAAGTGACGTGCAGGCCCGGGCCCGTAGCCAGACGTTGTCGTGCAGCCAGCTCTGGCGGTGCGTCAGCCTACTGGCCGACTTCCGCCGCGGCCGGCTGGGGCGTAACCGTCACGCTGAACCGAAGCTCGGGCTTGGCAAACGTGCCGACGGCCGCCTTCAGCTCCTCGGCCGTGAAACTCTCATACACGTCCGGCAGCGCGCGGACTTCGTCGAGCGACCGCCCGCGGTACCGCATTTCCGCCAGCCTGCCCAGCCAGAAGCTCGGCTCCTGCAGGTCCTTCTCAAGCTGCTTGCGGATTTGCGTTTTGGCGGTGAGGAGCTCGTCCTCGCTCGGGCCGTCGGCAACGAACCGCTCAAAAGTCTCGTGAATTGCCGCGGCCAGTTCCTCGGCCTTGGCCGGGTCGGTCGGGCTGGCAGCGAACATCATCGAAAGCTCGGCCATCGTCTGGCTGGCGGAGTTGGTCGCACCGATGGAGTAGACCAGTCCGCGTTCCTCGCGGATCTCGTCGACCATCTGGTCGGAGATGACGCGGGTCGCCAGGTTCAGCTTGCGGGTCATGTCGATGTCGGTCGCCGGGGCGGAGTTGTAGCCGGCGAAGACGACGGCCATCGGCGTGGCCGTCTCGATTTCACGGGTGTACTCCCACGGGCCCGGCTCACGGGCGAGTTTGCGCAGGTCGTCCAGCGCGTCGAATGTGCCGGCACGCTCCGGAAGCGAGCCCAGGTAACGTGCCACCAGCGCCTTGGCCTCTTCCAGCGGCATGTCGCCGACCACGGCAACCTCGATCGCCGCCTGGCCGACCGTCTCTCGGAACCACGCCTCGGCCGCGGCGGGCGTCACGCGGTTCACGTCCTCGACGCTCAATGCCGTCAGGCGAACGTCGCCGCCGAAGACCGCCTCGGGAATCGCCGCTCGGATGGCACCCATCGGCTGCTTGTCCCGCTGCTCGATGTCGCGGAGCGTGGTCTTGCGCCACTCGCTGAAGGCACTCTCTTCGAGTTTCGGGTCGGTCATCAGGGCGTGCAGCAGCTGCAGGCCGTCTTCGAGGTCGGCCGGGGAGCCGGCGACGCGGACGTTCAGCGCGTCCAGCCCGTAGCCGCCGCCGACGCCGACATTCTTGCCAGTCATCACATCGCGGACCTGCGTGCTGGTGAGTCGCCCGGTAGCCGGCTGCTGCAGGATGGCATTCGCCGCGTCGGAGAGGCCCTTCGTCTCGGCCGTCTCCAGGAGTCGGCCACCGGGCAGGGTCAGGCTGATGGTGACGCTGTCCTTCTTGTAGTCGCTGAACTTGTGGTGCATGACCACGCCGTTGGCAAATTCCAGCGTCGTCACGCCAAGGTCCTCGGCGACTTCGGTCGTCTGCACCGGGCCGGGTTCGGGCAGTTCGGCCAGCAGGCCCTGTACCTCCGCCACGGCTTCGGGCGGGGTCGTCTTCTGGTTCCATGCGGCCTTGGCCGCGGCGAGCACGTCCTCCGGCGAGGGCTTCGTGAAGTTGCCGCTCTCGGGCACGCGGACGAGGTAGTTCCACGTATGGCCCGCGAACGTTTCTCGGAAGGAGGCGTTAAGGGCGTCCACCGTCATCGCGGCGAGGGCACGCTCCGTCAGTTCCAGCGTCTGAGCGGCCGAGCGGGGCTGCTGGCCCTCGTTCAATGCGTTGTTGATCGACATCAGCACCGTCCGGGCGTCACGTGTCGATTCCGTCTCGACAGCACGCCGGGCACCGGCCAGAAGCTCGGCCCGGGCCATCTCCAGTTCCCGCTCGGTGAAGCCGTACTCGTTGGCGCGGCTCACCTCGTAGACAATCTGGTCGAGAATGGTGTTCCAGTCGTCAGGCTCACCCTCGGCGTCGACGTCGATCCACTCAAACTCGCCGACGAACTCACTGGCGGAGGTGCGGGCGGAACTGTACGCCGCGTTCCCCGCCTTGATGCGGTCCGAGAGTCGGCGGTTCACGATCCACTGCGCCACGCCCTGGGTCAGCTCCTCGCTGAAGCGTTCGTAGGTCGTCATCGCGCCGGGGAAAGGGGCGATGGCCGTCATGCCGACCTCGGCCGACACCTGCTCCGGGTCACTGAAAACAAACGCCCGCGGCTCGGCGAACGGCTCGACGCCCAGCTTCTCGGCGGTGCGGGCGGGCAGTTGCGCTTCCCACTCGCCCAGGTGGGGCCTGGCGGCGGCCACCACGGCCTCGGGCTCGACGTCACCCACCACGATCAGCGTGATGTTCTCCGGGCGGTAGTTCGTGCGGTAGTAGTCGACGAACTGCTCACGCGGCCAAGTCTTGATCAACTCCGCCTCGCCCATCACGTCGTGCACTTCAAGGCGTGTCCCGGCCATGACGCTCTTGCGGATGCGGTCCCACATCCGCCGGCTGAGGCTGTCGCGGCTGACCATCTCTTCGAGGATGACGGCCCGCTCCTTTTCGATCTCCTCGTCGGGCAGTTCGACACGGTGGGCCCAGTCGCCCATGACGGTCATGGCCTGCTCGAGGGTCTCGGGCTTGTTGTCCGGCATGAAGAGCATGTAGACCGTCTGGTCGAAGCTGGTGAAGGCGTTGGTGTCCGCCCCGAAGACCATGCCGATGCTCGCCAGGTACTCGTCGAGCTTGCCCGGCGGGAAGTTCGCCGAGCCGTTGAAGGCCATGTGCTCGAAGAAGTGGGCGATGCCGTTCTGCTCCGGAAGCTCGTTGAGCGCGCCCGAGTCGATGCGGAGGAACATGCTCACGCGGCCGGGCGGGTTGCTGTGCGGACGGATGATGTAGCTAAGCCCGTTGTCGAACTCGCCGTAGACGTTCGCCGGGTCCTGGCCAAGGGGTTCGCCCTCGACCTGCGGCTCGGTGGCAGGTTTGTCGCCAGCGGGCGGGTTCTGTGCGGCGTGGGCGGCGGCCGGGCCGTTCATCGCCGGCACGGCCAGGCAGGCCATGGCCAGTGCCGCGGCCAGTGTCGTCATCAGGGTCTTTCTTCGCATATGCATGGAATTCACTTGTAAGGGGGCCAATCGGTCAGACATCCGTCTTCTACGCCACACTACCCGCCGACGCCGGCAAAGTTGCACCTGCCCGTCTCCTTTTGCTTCGCTCGCGCTAGGGTTGCGCAACGATGGGGCATCCGGCAAGACAACGCCGCCCTCCCGGCTATACTCGGCCCCGCCATGACCCGCGTTCGCCTTGACAACGTCACCAAGCAGTTCGGCCAAACAGTCGCCCTGCACGAAGTGAACCTCACCATCGAGTCGGGGGAGCTGTTTTTCCTCCTGGGCCCCAGCGGCTGCGGCAAGAGTACCCTGCTGCGCCTCATCGCCGGGCTGCACGAGCCGTCCGGCGGCAAGCTCTTCTTCGGCGACCGCGACGTTACCCGCCTCTCCACCGAAAAACGCAATGCCGTGATGTGCTTCCAGAGCTACGCCCTCTGGCCGCACATGACCGTGCGCGAGAACGTTCGCTTCGGGCTCAACGTGCGGAACATGCCCCGAGGCCAGCAGGACGAGCGTATCGACAGCGTGCTGAACCTCGTTCAGATGCACCACCTTGCCGAGCGCAAGCCCAACCAGCTCTCCGGCGGGCAGCAGCAGCGGGTGGCGCTGGCCCGGGCACTGGCCGTCGAGCCGGACTGCCTCCTGCTGGACGAGCCGCTCTCGAACCTCGACGCCAAGCTCCGCCACGAGATGCGGACCGAGATCCGCCGAATCTGCAAGACGGCCGGCTTTACGACGGTTTACGTCACCCACGACCAGAAGGAAGCCCTGAGCGTCGCCGACCGCATCGCCGTGTTGCACGACGGGCGGGTCATGCAGGTGGGCACCCCCTCGGACCTGTACCACAAGCCGGCCAACAGTTTTGTGGCAGACTTCGTCGGGCAGACCAACCTGATGTCCGGCAAGGTCAGTGGCCGCGACGGAAAAACGCTGCGAATCACGACGGCCATGGGCGACATCCATGCCGCGGCCAACGGGCAGGTGCCCGATGACGTCGTAATCAGCATCCGCCCGGAACTCATCCGCCTCTCGGCCGAGTCGCCGCCGGCCACAGCCGTCAACCGAATCACCGGGCAAATCATCGAAAACACCTTCCTCGGCGAAGCCAGCGAGCACATCGTGGAGATCACCGGCCAGAAGCTGCGCGTGGTGAACACCCCGCCACGCTTCAACCTTGAGGGGCCGATGGCCGTCAGCTTCGACCCGGCCGACGTGGTTGTTCTGCACAAATGAGGGCGAGTCGGCTATACTCCGCCGGCGGATGCTTGACCGCTCCGGTCACGCCTGCTTAGCCGTTTGGCCAGCTATAAAACCTCAGGAGATACCATGAATCTGAAAACCGCTTCTGTCGCGACCCTCTCACTCGCTGCCGTGTTAGCCGGCGTCTCCGCGACCGGCGTCTTCGCCGAGGCGCCAGCCACGCAGCCGTCCGCGGATACTGCGGCGGTTAAGGGCGAGGCATGCTCCGAATGCACTGCCTGCAGCACCGAGAAGACGACCGAATTCGGCGAGCCGCTCGCCGAGCAGGTCGCGACGGTCACGCTGGCCGAGGTCCTGGCTGACCCGTCGGCGTTCAACGGCCGGACCTTGAAAGTCAGCGGCGTGGTCACTGAAGTCTGCAGTACCTCCGGCTGCTGGATGGAGCTTGCCACGGCCGAAGGGAACGCGACCCAACTGCTGGTGAAGTTCACATGCCCGGTCGACGGCCGGCTGATTCCGATGGAGGCCAAGGGCAAGCAGGCCGTGGCCGCCGGGAAGCTGACCGTCGAAGAGGTGGACGAGGCGACGGCCCGCCACTATGCCGAAGAAGGCGGCCGGACCGCCGAGCAGATTGCGGCGATCAAGGGCCCGCAGATCCAAGTCCGCCTCGACGGGCCTTGGGCACAGGTCAGCGGGCTGTAAGCCTGCCCGAAATACCACTGAATGAGCAAGGCTCCGCCGGTTGAACCGGCGGAGCCTTTTTACTTGCTGGTGGCAACGGCGGCGAGCGGCGTTCAGCGCGAGAGGGCTTCGATCACGTCGCGCAGTTCACCGATCTGCGTGATACGGATGCCGAAGTTCTCACCGA
Source organism: Phycisphaerae bacterium (assembly GCA_050329715.1). Lineage (GTDB taxonomy): Bacteria > Planctomycetota > Phycisphaerae > Tepidisphaerales > Tepidisphaeraceae > DAIOTR01. Next base: position 6,854 of record JBHJOM010000093.1, on the reverse strand, counting down.
CCTTCACCGCCTCGCCGATGCCGATGGTTTTGTTGTTGATGAGCAGTTGCAGGGGTTCTTCCGAGTCCTTTTCGAACTCGATGATGGCACCGGTACCGAGCCGCATGACTTCGCTGAGCTTCAGCCGGCGTTCGGCGAGCTTGACGATGACCGGCACCTCGATGCTGAGGATACGGTTCAGGTCGGCCTGTTTGGACCGCCCGGTGCGGGGAGTTTGGCTCGTCAGGACAGGCAGGTGCCACCTCTGCGAAATCGGTGCTTCAAGCAGGACGGGCCGTGCCTCGTCCAGACACAAGAATTATCGGCAGTTTACCCGCCGATCAATAGCCCGGGCGACAAAATAGGAAAGCGACAACACGCAGTTTTCGACGCGAGGCGTCAGACCCGCAGCCGGTGGTCAGATTTTACGCAGGACGAGGCACGCGTTGTGACCGCCGAAGCCGAAGCTGTTGCTCATCGCAACCTTTACCGAAGCCTTGCGTGCCTCGCCGGGATTGAAGTCCAGGTCGCAGCCTTCGTCGCGGTTCTCGAGGTTGATGGTCGGCGGGATGGTGTCGGTCTGCAGGGCCATCGCGGCGAAGATCGCCTCGACGCCGCCGGAGGCACCAAGGAGGTGCCCGATCTGGCTCTTGGTGCTGTTGACGACGACGTCGTACGCCGCCGGGCCGAAGACGTGCTTGATCGCCCTGACCTCCGCCACGTCGCCGAGCGAGGTGCTGGTGCCGTGGGCGTTGATGTAGTCGATCTCCGAGGGGTTGACCTTGGCGTCCGCCAGGGCCAGTTCCATCGCCTTGATGGCACCGACGCCGTTCTCGTGGGGCGCGGTGATGTGGTGGGCGTCGGCCGTCAGGCCGTAGCCGGTCACCTCGGCGTAGATCTTCGCGCCGCGTTTAGTGGCATGCTCGTACTCTTCGAGCACGACGACGCCGGCGCCTTCGGACATGACAAAACCGTCGCGGTCCTTATCCCAGGGGCGGCTTGCGCGTTCCGGCTCGTCGTTTCGGGTGGAGAGTGCCCGGGCGGCACAGAAGCTGGCGACACCGAGCTTGCAGAGGGCGGCCTCGGAGCCGCCGGCGATCATCACGTCCGCCTCGTCGCGCTGGATGACGCGGACGGCATCGCCGATGGCATTGGCACCGGTCGCGCAGGCGGTGGCGCAAGCGGTGTTGTAGCCCCTCAGGCCGAAGATGATGGAAACGTTCCCCGAGGCGGCATTGCCCATGAGCCTGGGGACGGTGAAGGGGCTGACGCGTCCCGGTCCCTTCTCGACGAGGGTCCTGTGCTGCTCCTGGAGGGTTTCGATGCCGCCGATGCCGCTGCCGATAAGCACGCCGTGGCGAAACGGGTCGCCGTGGGAGAAGTCGATGCCCGAGTCGGTGACGGCGTTTCGTGCCGCGGCCATGCCGAAGAGGCTGAAGCGGTCCAGGCGTTTGGCTTCTCGCACGTCGATGTGGTAGTCGACGGGGTTGAAGTCGGTGCATTCGCCGCCGATGCGGACGGGCAGATCACTGGTATCCCACCGGGTGATGAGCTTGATGCCGCTCTTGCCGGCGCAGAGGGATTCCCAAACGCCCGGGACGGTCTCGCCCAGGGACGTAATCAACCCAAGCCCGGTGATCACTACGCGTCGTGACATGAGAGGCAAAGCAGCAAAGACCAAGTCCGGCGAGACGCGTGGCAGGTCCGCCGGGGACAGACACCCCACGAGCGGGTGTTACTTGCTCGTGTGTTCCTTGATGTAGTCGATCGCCTGGCCGACGGTCTGGATTTTCTCGGCCTCCTCGTCGGGGATCGACAGTTCGAACTCGTCCTCGAATTCCATGACGAGTTCGACGGTGTCGAGACTGTCGGCGTTCAGGTCGTTGATGAAGTGCGTCTCCCGGGTGATTTCGCCCTTGTCGACGCCCATCTGCTCGCTGACGATCTCGATCACTTTCTGTTCGATGTCTTCCATGAGAGTTTCCATCTGACTAAGGCCACCGGCTCAGGTGGCGTGCCGTTTTGATGCTTCCCGAACACTCGGGGCCCGACCGCTTGGCGGGCGTCATGTCTGTCCGTCTCGGCACCCGGGAAAACCCCGGCGATCCCCGGTCCGGCGAGGGGCCGACTATAGCGGTGGCTGCACCTTTTGCAAATCCGCACCGCCGCCCGCAGCCGCCCCGACGAAAACCAACCCGTGCCGTAACTTCTTGGGTCACATGGCCATGCCGCCGTCAACGCAAATCACCTGACCTGTAACGTACCCGGCCTCTTCCCCGGCAAGGAACGCCACCATCGCAGCGACCTCCTGGACCTGACCGAATCGCCGCAACGGAATCACCGAACGGGCCCCTTCCTTGATCTTGTCCGACAGCACGTCGGTCATGTCCGTCTCGATGAACCCGGGCGCGACCACATTCGCCGCAACACCCTTGCCGGCAAGCTCCCGCGCGATGCTCTTGGTCATCCCGATGAGCCCGGCCTTGCTCGCCGCGTAATTCACCTGCCCCACGTTCCCCATCACGCCGCTTACCGATCCGATGTTGATGATCCGCCCGGACTTGCTCCGCATCAGGTACCTGGCCGCGGCACGGCAGGCGACGAACGCGCTCTTCAGGTTCGTGTTGATCACCTGGTCGAACTCCGCGTCCTCCATCCGAAGCATCAGCGTGTCCCGCGTGATCCCGGCGTTGTTCACCAGCACGTCCAGCCGGCCGTGCTTCTCCACGGCGTCTTCAATCACCCTGGTTATCGCGGCGGTGTCGGCGATGTCGCACGCGGCCGCCTCGGCGGAGCCGCCGGCGTCCTGCACCGCCTGCACGACCTCCGCCAGTTTGTCGGCCCCGCGGGCCACCGCCACCACGTGGCAACCTGACTTCGCCAACGCCAGCACAATGCCCCGGCCGATACCCCGGCTGCCGCCGGTCACAATAGCTACGCGTTTGTCTTTCATGTTCGATCTCAAGGGCTATCTTCCCGGGTCATTGCTGCATCACGCCGGGGCCTGCTCGCACAGCTCAACCGGCGACAATCAAAGACTCTGCACTCTGCAAACTCTCCACCGGCTGCTTCCTGTCCACCTTCTTCAACAGCCCCGCGAGCACGCGCCCCGGGGCGAGCTCAACAAACCGCCGAGGCGAAAACTCGACCAGCCGCTGCGTCGTCTGCTGCCACCTGACGGGCTTGACGATCTGCTCCACCAGAAGCCGGCGGATCTCGTCCGCCCCGGCGTGCGGACGCGCCGTCACGTTGCTCCAGACCGGACGCCCCGGCTCGCGGAACTCGACCTTGTCCAACTCGGCGGCCATGGCGTCGGCCGCCGGCTGCATCAGCGGGCTGTGGAATGCCCCGGCGACCTTCAGCGGTATCGCGCGGAAGCCGGCCTCGGTGGCCGCGGCCGTCAGCCGCTCGCACGCCGCCATGGACCCGCTGGCCACGATCTGCCCCGGACAGTTGTAGTTCGCCGCGACCAGCACCTCGCCCTGCGCCTGCTCGGCACACAGCTTCTCGACGGCGGCCTCGTCTGCGCCCAGCAGCGTGACCATGCCGCTTGCTGTCGCGGAGGCGGCCTGCTGCATCAGCTCCCCTCGCCGCCGCACCAGCCGCAGCCCGTCGTCGAACGTGAAAACGCCCGCAAGGTGCAACGCGGTGTACTCGCCCAGCGACAGGCCGGCGTAAGTCGCGACCTCGTCCGGGTCGATCACGCCGGCCTTGACCGCCGCGTGAAAGCAGGCGACGCCCGTCGTGAAGATGGCCGGCTGGCTGACGTCCGTCCGGTTGAGTTCCTCCTCGGGCCCGTCGAAGCACTTGGCGGCCAGGTCGAAGCCGAGCACGTCGTTGGCGTCCTCGAAGACGCGACGCCCCTCGGCAAAACTCTCGAACAGGTCCCGGCCCATGCCGACGACCTGCGCGCCCTGCCCGGGGCAAAGCACGACATCCTTTTCATGTGCATCCATAACGCGCTCCTTCCAGGGCAGGATTATCTCGTTTGAAGTCGGGAGTCAGGATGCAGAAGACAAGACAATGCCGTCGAAATCCAAGACTTCTGACTTCTGACTCCTGAATTCTGACTTCTGGCTTCTGACTCTCACAGCCGCACGACGGCGTTCGCCCATGTCAGGCCGGCGCCGAAGGCGACGAAGATCACCACGTCTCCTGCCTCGAGTTTCCCGCCGCGAATCGCCTCGTCCAGTGCAATCGGGATGCTCGCCGCCGACGTGTTGCCGTACTTGTCGATGTTCACGTAAGCCTTTTCGGGCGGCAGGTCGAGTTTTTCCAGGGCGCTGTCGATGATCCGCTGGTTCACCTGGTGCGGCACGATGAGTTTGACGTCGTCGGCCGTCAACTGGCAATGCAGCATCGCCTCCTTGATCAGGTCATGGAAGCTTGTGACCGCGAACTTGTAGACCTCGCGACCCTTGATTTTCATGTACTGGTTCCGGGCGGCGACCATCTCCGCGTCGATCGGGTGGCGGCTGCCGGGCATGGCGTAGAGCAGGTGCCAGCCGGTGCCGTCGGCGTGGAGGCTGGCGTGCAGCACGCCGCGCTTGGGGCTCTGGTCCGCCTGCTCGTGGCGTTGAAGCAGGGCCGCCCCCGCCCCGTCGCCGAAGAGGATGCAGCTGCCCCGGTCCTTGTAGTCCGTCACGCGTGAGAGGGTCTCGGCCCCGATGACCAGCACATTCTTGTACCGGCCGTTCTCGATGAACTGCGTCGCGACGTCCAGCCCGTAGACGAAACCGCTGCACGCCGCGGAAATGTCAAAGGCCGGGGTCCTGCTCAGGCCGAGGCTGGCGGCGATGAAGCAGGCGGTGGCCGGAAAGCTCATCTCCGGCGTGATCGTCGCGGTGATGATCAGGTCGACGTCCTTGGCCTCGACGCGGGCGGCCTTAAGGGCACGGGTTGCGGCGTGGCTGGCGAGGCTCGCGGTGGTCTCGTCCTTCCCGGCGATGCGCCGTTCGCGGATGCCCGTCCGCTGCATGATCCAGTCGTCGTTGGTATCGACCAGCTTCGCCAGGTCGTCGTTGGTGAGGCGCTTCTCAGGCAGATAACTGCCCGTACCGGCGATCATGGCGGAATAGCTTGGCATAGCGGCGAGGCGATTGTGGCCTCGTAGCGGGCGATTGCAAGCCGCAGAACATAGAACGCCGGCCCGCCCGCCCCGCCGCCGCCAGACAGCCGACAGATGGCCGGCATGCGCCCCGGGCATGCCCCGACGCCGATTTTCCCGCTTCCAGCGGCATGCGGTGCGGCTATCCTCAGCAGGACGCCAGGAAACTCCCGCCGACGGAGCTTGGCCCGGAACGCCTCGGCTTCAGTTCAGACAACGTCCTTTTCACCGCCGTGCTCCTCAACATCACGCTCGAACAACCCGAGAAGAAGCTGGCCCTGTTCGGCGTCGCCGACCGGAACCTGCGCATGATTCGCGACGCCCTGGGTGTGAGCCTGGTGAGCCGAAATGACGAACTGAAGGTCTCCGGCGACCGCCAGCAGGTGGAGCGGGCCGCGCTGGTGCTCGACCTGCTGCAGCGGCAGCTTCGCCGGCGTCCGGCCATTTCGCCCGAGGACGTGACGGCCGCCATCAGCGAGGCCGCTGTCGACGAAGCCGCACCCGGCGGCACACAGGAGGTATCGGCGCGGATCGAGACGTTCGCCCGCGGCCGAAGCGTCGAGGCCAAGACCGCCGGGCAGGAAACCTACATCCGAGCCATCTTCGAGCACGACCTGACGTTCTGCATCGGCCCGGCCGGCACCGGCAAAACCTATCTGGCCGTCGCCGCCGCCACGCAAATGCTCAAACGCGGCCGCGTGAAGCGCCTCGTGCTGGCCCGCCCCGCCGTCGAGGCCGGCGAACGCCTCGGCTTTCTCCCCGGCGACCTGCAGGCCAAGGTCAACCCCTACCTGCGCCCCCTCTTCGACGCCCTGAATGACATGATGGACTTCGAGCAGGTCAAGCGGTTCATGATGAACGACGTCATCGAGGTCGTCCCGCTCGCATTTATGCGCGGCCGAACGCTCAACGACGCCTGCGTCATCATGGACGAAGCCCAGAACACCACCCGCAGCCAGATGCTGATGTTCCTTACCCGCCTGGGCAACGACTCGAAGATGATCGTCACCGGCGACATCTCGCAGATCGACCTGGACCCCCGGGACCCCAGCGGCCTGATCGACGCCCTGGAGCGGCTCGGCGGCGTCGAGGGCGTCGCCCGCGTCGAACTGGACCGCGCCGACATCGTCCGCCACCCGCTGGTGAACCGGATCGTCAACGCCTACGGGTCGGGCGAGACCCGCCCCGCCCGATAGCCTTCGGCTGGCTTCTCGACCCGCCGGCGTGACGGCGTCCCTAACTTCATCCGACCTCCTGCGGCACAGGCCGCATTGGGCTCGCCGTCTTATCGGCCGGGTCGCCATGAGCCCCGGCTGCGTCAACTTGGCTCTTGCATCGGCCGGCCTTGTCAATCGAGAATTACCGGACTGGTGCAAACAAACGCCGCAAACTAGTCTCTGTAGCAGTCTTATACCCGACACGCCGAGGCTGGCTTGCCGGGATCTGTGTTTCACGAGGTCGTATGGGTGACATGACGTCGGCGCGCGGGCCTCAGCACAAGTCGAGGAGTCGGCGCAACGAGATTCGTCGTCGGCTGCCCGAGCCGCGGCGCAGGGTCATCGAGGTTCTTAGCCGCGACGCCACCTGGGTCTCGCTGGGCATTCTGGCGGTTTTCGTGCTGGGGACGCTGGCGATCATGACGCTCCGGCCGCAGGTCGTACCGTTGCGGCCCGGGCAGTATGCCGCCCACGACATCGCCAGCCGCCTTGACTTTACCTACCACGACGAGGACCTGCTGGACCGGCGTCGTGAGGCGGCCCGGCATGCG
>JBHJOM010000092.1:0-33225 GCA_050329715.1 Phycisphaerae bacterium | reverse complement strand
GGCTTGCGCCCGGCACGATCACGTCGCTGGAAGCGAAGTCCGGGTAGGCGTGCATGCCGTGCTCGCCGATGTCCAGACCTTCGATCTCCTCCTCGGCCGAGACGCGGATGCCGCCGGCGACCTTGAGGATGCCGAAGATAACCAGGGCGATGAGGAACGCCGTGACGCTGACGGCGACGGTGCCGATGAACTGGGCGATGAAGCTTGCACCGCCGAAGATGCCGACGGCCAGCGTGCCCCAGACGCCACAGACGCCGTGAACACTGATGGCACCGACCGGGTCGTCGATCTTGATGCGGTCGAAGCCGATGACACTGAAGACGACGATGACACCGGCGATGCCGCCGACCACGATGCTCCAGCCTGGGCTAATGGCGTCGGCACCGGCGGTGATGCCGACTAGGCCGGCCAGCAGGCCGTTAAGGCCCATCGTAAGGTCAGGCTTGCTCGAAACGATCCAGCTGACGATGAGCGCCATCATGCCGCCGGCTGCACCGGCGAGTGCGGTGGTGACGAACACGAAGTCAACGCCGGCACCAAGGCCTTCCTCCCCGTAAGTGGATTCGGCAGCGGAGAGAACCGAGCCGCCGTTGAAGCCGAACCAGCCGAGGAAGAGCAGGAAGACGCCGATGTTCACGAGGGGCAGGTTGTGGCCCGGGATGGCGTTGAGCTTGCCGCCGGGGCCATATTTGCCGAGGCGCGGGCCGAGAAGAAGGACACCGGCCAAGGCACCGAAGCCGCCGAAGGCGTGAACGACACTCGAACCAGCGAAGTCATAGAAGCCAGCAGCTTCACCGGTGACTTCGTCGACCGGCCCGAGGCCAGTCAGCCAGCCGCCGCCCCAGTGCCAGCTCCCGACGAACGGGTAACCGAACAACACGAAGACGACTGCAAACACCATGAAAGGTGCGAGCTTGATGCGCTCGGCAACCGCACCCGAGACGATTGTGGCGGCCGTGGCGGCGAACATCGCCTGGAAGATAAAGTCCGCATAGCCGGTGTAGCCACCGTCGGCGTAACCCGAGCTTAGAGATGCCGCGTTCGCCACGTCGAGCGGAAGGCCGTATGCGAAGATGCCGGCGATAATCCAAGTGGACCCATCAGCACCTACGTCACCCGGGTAGTGGGAAACGAAGCCCCAAACCCAATAGCTGAGGATGCCGACGCCAATAATCCAAAGGTTCTTTGTAAGGATATTCGTTGCGTTCTTCTGGCGGCAGAGGCCCGTTTCGACGCAGCCGAAGCCCAGGTGCATGATGAAGACGAGACCCGCGGCAATGAGAATCCAGATATTGTTGGCACGGTACTGGCCTGGCGTGACGCCGCCTTCGAGGGTCATCACCGGTTCAGGCATAAACGACTCTTCCGCCGCTTCCGCTGGCTGCTCAATAGCGGCTACGGCGGGGGGCGTGGTGAGTCCTGTATCCCCCTCGGCCTGACCAAAGGCGATAAGGGGCATCCACAACAATGCCATCAAAGGCAAGCACCACAGGCAGTAACGAAAGCGACCAATCATAGAAAAAGTCCTCCAGGCTCGTAGCGGCTACGCCACGGCACTATGGAAAGTGAGCAACTCGAACAACGCCGACCGGCAGATATGACCAGTCTGACTGGCGGTTGGATATTCCAACTGTTTAACGGAGTCGGCAGGCGGAATGCCACCATTTTTTTCTCGCCGCTCCATATTTCGCGCTCCGTGTCGAACGAGCCATGGAATTGAAGCCGGCGCGCTCTCGCTTACGGAGGAACTGACGTAGCAGGATGACAGCTCGGGGCCGTCGGAAGCCTCCTGGAGACCCCCGGCCGGCCGAGGCCGGCCGGGGACTTCCCAGGGTCAGGCTTAGTACTCGAAGCTGATACCGACGGTGCCGATGAATTCGCTCTCATCGCCGTCGTTCGCGTCTTCGAGAAGGTCGCTTGCCAGGTAGAGGTATTTCAGGCTGGCCGAGGCGCTCCAGGCACCGTATTTCTCGGGGATGAACTCGAGCGGGATGCTCGTGGCCACGGCGACCGATACGTAACCGAAGGTGTCGTCGTCCGTGCCGTCGTCGTAGTAATCGTCGACATTTAGACCCACGACGAAGGGAACCTCGATCGGCAGCGAGAAGGTGTCGCTGAACTCGATCTCAAAGCCGGGGGTGAACCCGAGTTCGGCATAGATGCCCTCTTCGGGACCGAACGCGCTGTTGTCGAGTTCGAAGAACAGGCCCGCACCCACCTCGTAGGTGAAGTTCACGCCGTCGCCTTCGATGGCACCGGCGTAAGCCAGGCCGAAGCCGAGTTCCTGCACGGTGGAGAAGGCGTTGTTGGGCGAGGTGTAGATCGTGTAGATGACGTCGGCGGAGAAATCCCCGAAGCCGAAGGAGAGTCCTGCGTACACGTCGGACTCGTACCAGCTTTCCGGGCCGTCACCGTCGGAGCCGGTGTCTTCGTCGTGGATGCTGTTCCAGATGCCGACGGCCGCGCCGACGGTGACGTCGTCGGTCTCGGCGACGTCGATGCCGACTTCCAGGTATGGCTGGACGATCAGGCCGTCATCTTCCTGGATGATGCCGCGGAAGTAGTAGGCGTGGGTGAAATCGACGCCGCCCGAGATGCCGAGCCCGCCGGTGTTGAATTCGGCACCGATCGGTTCGATGTCCTGAACATCCTGTTGTGCAGGGATCTGGGCGATTGCCATGGCCGGAAGGGCTGCGACCGCAGCTGCCACGATCGCGAGACGCAATTGAGTCATTGAAGCTCCTGAAGCGGAAACCAAAACAGAGTCAAGGCGGGCCGCCCCGCCTGAGGGATCGGACTTGAAGAACAAACGCGGGGCCAGACACGCATGCAGACGTGTCAACCGTTAAAATTAGACGCAGATGGGCTAGTTCGGCTGAAAATGGCGACATTTCCGGCCGTGAATTTTGTTAAGTGGACCACAACTGCTTGTGAACGCAGTGCTTAAAGATGCCGCATGCAGCGTTATCGGACGCCCGGATGCACAATCACAAGGCACTGATAATCCGCGTCCCGGCAAGCTTGTTTCAGCGGAATCCACGCGAACGGTCCATTGCCGACGCCGCCGCGAAACCTACTATCTGGCAGCGCCCTGCCGTGCCACCCCGGCGGCGATCCTTCCCGTAGTAGCATCCATGGAAATTCGCAATTTCTCGATTGTCGCCCACATCGACCACGGCAAGAGCACCCTCTCCGACCGCCTCCTCATGCGCGCCGGGGCCATCACCGAACGCGAGTTCCGCGAGCAGCTCCTGGACGACATGGACCTGGAACGCGAGCGCGGCATCACCATCAAGGCCTCGGCCGTAACCGTCCATCACGTGCACGAGGGCCAGAAGTTCATGCTGAACTTCATCGACACCCCCGGCCACGTCGACTTCCACTACGAGGTGCAAAAGGCCCTGCAGGCCTGTGAAGGCGCGATCCTTGTCGTCGACGCCACCCAGGGCGTTCAGGCTCAAACCGTCGCCAACGCCTACGCCGCCCTCGAGGCGGACCTGGAGATCATCCCGGTCATCAACAAGATCGACCTGCCGTCGGCACGCCCGTACGAGATCGCCGAGGAGGTCGAAAACATCCTCGGCTTCAACGCGGCCGACTGCATCCACGTTTCCGCCAAGACCGGACAGGGCATCGACGAGCTGCTGTCGCGCCTCTGCACGCACCTGCCCAAGCCCAAGGGGGACCCGGCCGCACCGACCCGTGCTCTAATCTTCGACAGCATCTACGACGACTACCGCGGCGTGGTCATGTACGCCCGCGTCGTCGATGGCGCACTGAAGAAGGGCCAGAAGATCCGCCTGATGGGCACCGGGCGGGAGTGCCAGGTCACCGGCCTGGGCAAGCTCATGCCGCGCGAGGCGACGGTCGACCGCATCGGCCCCGGCGAGGTCGGTTTTCTCTTCGCCAGCATCAAGGACCTGCACGAGGTTCGCGTCGGCGACACCATCACCGATTCGGACCGCCCCGCGCCCGAGCAGCTGCCCGGCTACGAACCCGTGCAGCAGATGGTCTTTTGCGACTTCTACCCCGGCGGCGCGACGCAATACGACGAACTCCGCGACGCCGTGGACCGCCTGATCATCAACGACTCCAGCTTCACCTTCGCCCCGGAGAGTTCGGACGCGTTGGGCTTCGGCTTCCGCTGCGGCTTCCTGGGCCTGCTGCACATGGACATCACGCAGGAGCGGCTCGAGCGGGAGTTCGGCATTGAGGTCGTGCAGACGGCGCCGACCGTGACGTACGAGGTCCTCAAGACCGACGGCACGGTGTTCCGCATCGACGCCCCGAGCCAGCTGCCCGACCCGGACGAGCTGGACGAGATCCGCGAGCCGTACATCACCATGCAGCTGATCCTGCCGAACGACACGCTGGGCGCGATCATCAAGCTGTGCGAGGACCGCCGTGGGATTTACAAGAAGCAGGAGCACCTGGGCACGCACCGCGTAATGCTCACGTACGAAATCCCGCTGGCCGAAGTGATTTACGACTTCTACGACAAGCTCAAGAGCGCCACGAAGGGCTACGGCACGATGGACTACGAGTTCATCGGCTTCCGCCCCGGCCGGCTGGTGCGGGTCGACATCCTCGTCAACGGCGACCGCGTCGACGCCCTCTCGATGATCCTCCACCGCGACAACGCCGAGCAGCGCAGCCGCAGCGTGCTGACCAAGCTCAAGGGGGAGATCGACCGCCACCTGTTCGAGATCCCGCTTCAGGCGGCCATCGGCGGCAAGGTCATCGCCCGGGAGACGATCAAGTCCGTCGGCAAAAACGTCACCGCCAAGTGCTACGGCGGCGACATCACCCGCAAACGCAAGCTGCTGGAGAAACAGAAGGAAGGCAAGAAACGCATGAAGCGCGTCGGCAGCGTCGACATCCCGCAGAAGGCGTTTCTGGCGATTCTTGGAAGCGAGTAAGGCGTAAGGTCCGCACGGGGCACGGCGGGACGATCAACCTGTCTGCGGATCGTCAGGCCGAGCACGCCCGGCTGCGGCGCGTATCGGCGGCCAGACTCAGTGCACGCGGGTCGCCCGGAGGGCAACGCGAATGGCTCGGCCCGTCGCCGGCACAAGCCCGAGCGCCATTGACTGACGACCGGCATGCGCCAGGCGTTCGCCGAGGCCTACCGACGCGGTGTCAGGCCGTCAAGAACGGTCGATCTGAGGCCCGGCCGGCAGCGATCAGACTCACCAAGTACCTGCTGGTCTTGCAGGCGAATGACGGGTTGATCGAAGCCGAAGCGGCCTCTGCGTCTGGCGGCGGCCGGGCGGCTGCCGGGCGGCTGCCGGGCGGCGGGCACCGCCTGTCAGCCGGCGGCCGCCGCGGCAGCGGCAACTTCGTGCTGCTGCCTACAGACCCGCGTGGCCTTGTAGCCCTTGGGGCCCTGGAGGGCTTCGTACTGCACGACTTCGCCGTCGCGCAGGGTCTTGAAGCCGTCACCTTCGATGACCGTATGGTGGACAAACACGTCGTGACCGTCAGCCTCGGACAGGATGAAGCCGAAGCCTTTCTGGTCGTTGAACCACTTCACCTTACCAGTGAACATGGTGTTACTCCTTTCGGCGTGCGGCTCGAAGTGATGTGAAGCCTCACGCGCGTACGAACGAGATGTGCCGGCTATCCCCTGAATCATGCCGGATCGCGGAATCTTAACACAGCGGCCCGAGCAGTCCAAGAAATTTCTGTCTGTCGTCAACCCTTCCGCGAACCCAGGCTCATCTTGTCCACACGGGGTTGCGCAACTGGCCCGGCTACGCCTCTGCAGGGCCGGCAGGGCCACGCCGCCGCGCCCCGGGGCCGTCGGGGGCATAGACTCGCCCGCCGCGCGGCGCGCGGAGCCGGCGCAAGTGGTTGCTATCGCAAGGTATGTGGCACATTGCCTCGGGCGGCGAAATCTGGTGGATACGGACGCGCACGACCGCAACCCGTGGTACGTCCCGAGTGTTGGTCGTGCGGGATGAGTCCTGCCGAGCCGGGCGGTGCGGTTTTCCACAAGCGATTCACACCCGCCGACAGTTGAAAATTCTCCGCAGGTCTTGATGCTCCGTAGCGAGTGCCGGGCTCACTCCTGTCGACCGGTTGCAGCCTGAGCGGATACCCTGTCCAAGGCCACCAGCTACGCCAGAATATGAACCTCCTAGAAGTCACCAGGCTCGTGAAGACCTACGCCTCACGTCGCGTCGTCGACGAGGTCAGCTTCACGCTCGCCCAGCAGGAGGTCGTCGGCCTGCTCGGCAGGAACGGCGCCGGCAAGACCACCACCTTCCGAATGATCCTGGGCATGGTCCGCCCGGAGGAGGGTGCCATCGCCTTCGACGCGACCGACGTCACCCACCTGCCCATGTACAAGCGGGCCCGGCTGGGCATCGGCTACCTCAGCCAGGAACGCTCCGACTTCCGCCGGCTTACCGTCTGGCAGAACCTCATGGCCATTCTCGAGACGCTCCGCATCAGTCGGAGCGAGCGAAAACGCCGGGCCGAGCAGTTGCTCAGCCAGTACGGGCTCATGAAGCAGCGTAACCAGGAGGCGGCGACGCTCTCCGGCGGGGAGCGTCGCAAACTCGAAATCGCAAGGGCGCTCGTAACCCAGCCGAAGCTCATCCTGCTCGACGAGCCGTTCAGCGGCGTCGACCCGATCGCAGTGGAGGAGCTTCAGGTCGAGGTGCGGCGGCTCAAGAACGAATTCGCCAAGAGCGTGCTGATCACCGACCACAACGTCGCCCAGACGCTGCGCGTCTGCGACCGCGCGCTGATCATCGACGAAGGACGCGTTTTCGCCGAAGGCAGCCCGAAACAGATCATCAACGACGCGGCCGTGCGCCAGGCGTATCTTGGGCATACTTTCCGCGGCGACGAGTTCGACGATATGGCCGCGGCCGAGGCACGCGTCGGCGGTGTGGTAGCCGCGTCCCCGGCGAGCGCGGCCTCACGGGCCGGGCACCGATTGGCTGCCAACGGCGAGAACGGGGCATCGCGATGAGGAACACACTCCGGGAAGCAGAAGGCACCCTCTCGGCGTCGGCCGCGACGTTGGCCGCCGTCCTCTGGTTTGCCGCGACGTCCGGCGGCGTCGTGCTGGCGCAGCCCGCACCGGCGACCGCACCGACTACGACTGCGACTGCGACTGCGGCCGCGGCCGACGGCGATGAGGTTGCCGAGGCCGACCGCTCCGATCAGGCCGTGCCCAGGCCGGCGGATCTCGCGGCCGTCGAGGCGGCCGTCGCCAGGCTCCGCCAGGTCCGCCTGGCCGGCGAGATGGTGCTGGAGGTCGATGCCGTCGGCGATCAGCGGCGGGAGTCGGTTCCGTTCGTATCGCTCATCGAAACGCCGGAGCGGTTTCGCTTTGAAGTGCCCGGTGAACTGCTCGTCGTGCGTGGCGAGTCGCTGTTCGTTTACTTCGTGAAGCAGGAGAGCTACCTCGCTTACGATGCCGACGCCCTGGCCGAAGAGCCGGGCCTGCCTGAGCCGGTCCGCGCGGTACTGCGTCAGTACGAGCCGTTGTTGTTGCTCGTGGTGGACGGCCGGACGGTTCCCGAGGTGCTCGCCGGGGGCAAGAAGGCGGACGCGGATGCGTCGTTGGAGTCCGCCGGGTGGCCGCCTGCCTTTGTTATCGGGCCGGAGGGTCACGTGGCGTCCGCCTTTCGGAACCTTAAGCCGTTTCTCGAGGGCGAAGGCGTTCCGCGGGTTGATCGGGCGGCGGTGCGGTTCACGTATGCCGCGCCGGAGCTACTCGGGCAGACGCCCGAAGACGCCTTTGCATGGTCCTCGCCGCGGGGTGCGACCCGCCTGAACCCCGTCCGGGAGCTTCTCGAGCAGACGCCTGCCCCGGCGAAGTGATGCCGTCCTGCCACGGCGAATGCAGCGTCCGGCTGGACGTCCTTGACATCTGACGCAGGTTCGCTGCTAAGGCGACACCGACAACGGGTCGATGAACCTAGTGTCGCACCTCCCGGCCGGCCGAAGCATTATGAACGAGGCTCTTCTAAACCGCATCAAGCGTTCGCCGGCCCTTCCTTCGTTGCCTACGGTCGCGGTGGAGGTCGTGAACCTCGCCCAGCAGGCCGACGTCGACGTCAACAAGATCGCCGAGATCATCAGCAACGACCCGGCCCTATCGAGCAAGGTGCTGCGGACGGTTAACTCCAGCTTTTACGCCCGCCAACACAAGGTCGCGACGCTCAGTCAGGCGGTGGTCATTCTCGGGCTGCAGTCTGTCAAGACACTGGTGCTGGGTTTCTCGCTCGTGCGCACGC
Source organism: Phycisphaerae bacterium (assembly GCA_050329715.1). Lineage (GTDB taxonomy): Bacteria > Planctomycetota > Phycisphaerae > Tepidisphaerales > Tepidisphaeraceae > DAIOTR01. The sequence goes on along the minus strand of JBHJOM010000092.1, from coordinate 24,970 downwards.
TGCAGGAGCAGCAGAACAGCTCGTTCGACTACATGAGCTTCTGGAAGCGCAGCCTGTACGCCGGGGCGGCCGCACGCATCCTGGCCAACGAGGCGAGCCTCGTGCAGGAGGAGGAAGCCTTCCTGGCCGCACTGCTGCAGGACTTGGGGATGCTCGTGCTCGACCAGGTTCTTGGCGAGGAGTACCGCAGTCTAGTCGAGGGTGCCAAGACCCATGCCGAGGTTCTCGAGCGTGAAAAGGCGACACTCGGCGCGACCCACGCCGACGTGGCCGCGGCACTCTGCGACATCTGGAAGCTGCCGCCGGTACTGAGCGTGCCAATCGCGCACCATCACAACCCGGAGGATCTGGACGACCCACACCTGCAGCGCATCTCGGCATTGGTCGGCCTGGCCGGGGCGTGCGGCGAGGTGTTCGTCTGTGCCTCCGACGGCACGACGGCCACGCTCATCGGCTCGCTTCGTGACTCGTTCCGCGAACTGCTGGACCTGGACCAGGAACAGTGCGACGCCGTAATGAAGCGCATCGGCGAGTCCTCGCGCGAAGTCGCCGAGCTCTTCGAGATGAAGCTGACCGGCTTCAGTGACTTTGAAGAGGTGCTGGCCCGGGCCAACGAAGCGCTGGTGGAACTGACGCTCCAGACGCACCAGGAAGCGGCCGCTCTCGAGGAGCAGAACAAGAAGCTCAAGGTACAGGTTCATACCGATGCCCTGACCGGCCTGTCCAACCGAGCGCGGTTCGACGAGTTTCTCGCCGAAACCCTGGCGGCCTGCATCAAGGCACGCCGGCCGGTGGCGCTGCTGCTCGTCGACATCGACCACTTCAAGAAAGTCAACGATACCTTCGGCTACCAGGCCGGTGACGCCGTTCTACGCCAGCTCGGAAAGCTACTGGGCAGCAGCATCCGCGAAGGCGATGTGGCCGCCCGTTACGGCGGAGAGGAAATGGCGATGGTGCTGCCCGGTACGGACGACGCAACCGCCACAGCGCTGGCCGACGCCATCTGTCGCAGCATCGCCGTGCAGCCTATGAGCTTCGGCCCGGCGACGCTGCCCGTCACCGTGAGCGTCGGTGTGGCGACGTGGTCCTTCGGCTCACCGCTGGACAAGCCCGCCTACCTGCTCAAGGCCGCCGACATGGCGCTCTACAACGCCAAGCACAGCGGGCGAAACTGCGTGAAGGTCTTCCGCCTCAAAAAGGCCGCGGCCTAATCGGCCGTCGTGGCAACGGGTGAAGCGGCGCCCGACGACGCCTCCTCGCACGGCACGCCTGGCTCCACTGCGGGGATGAGGTGTTCGAGCACCTTGGCGCTACACAGCACGCCGGGCATGCCGGCGCCGGGGTGGGTGCCGGCGCCCACGAAGTAGAGGCCGTCAATGTCCTCGGCTTTATTGTGGAAGCGGAACCAGGCGGATTGGGTGAAGATCGGCTGGATGGAAAAGCCGGTGCCGAACTCGGTGTTGAGGTTGTCGCGGAAGTGGTCTGGCGCGACGAAGAAGTCGCCGGTGATGCAGTCGGACAGGCCGGGCAGGATGGTCTTCTCGAGGTAACGGATGACGTCCTGCTTGAACGCCTCGCCGAACGCGGCCCAGTCGATCGTGCCGTCGGGGGCGGTGGGAATCTCTTCCCCTTCGTGCCTTCGTGCCTTCGTGCCTCCGTGCCTTGCCTTCGGCTGCAGGTTGGGCACCGGCACGAGGACGTAAAAGCTGTCCATGCCCTCGGGCGCCATCGAGTGTTCGGTGGCGGTGGGGCGGTGGAGGTAGACGGAGAGGTCCTCGCGCTCGATCTCCTTGAGGTTAAAGAGCTTGTCGAGCAACGCCTTGTACGCCTCACCCAGCACGATGGTGTGATGGGCGACGTCGGGGTATTGCTTCGTGGTGCCGAAGTAGAGGACGAAGAGGCCCATGCTGTACTTCATGCGGTCGAGCTTGCGGTCGGGGAAGCTCGGGCGGTGCTCGGGGGCGATGAGGTTGCGATAGACATGGGGCGGGTCGCCGTTGACGGTAACGAGGTCGGCGTCGAGGAATTCGCCCGAGTCGAGTGTCACGCCCGTTGCCCGCGGGCCGCCGGGCCGGCGCTGCGGCGGGACGAAGCTGTTCGCGCCCGAGGTCGCGTACACCGCACCGCTACCGTGAGCAGGCATGCCCACGTCGGCCCGGACCTGCTCCACCTCCTCCCCCAGCCGGATCTCGATCCCTTCCTCCAACATCAACTTCTGCAGCCCTCGCACGATCGCCCCCGTGCCGCCCATGGCGAACTGCACGCCCCACTGGCGTTCGAGGTAGAAGATCAGCGAGTAGATGCTCGTCGTGTTGAACGGGTTGCCGCCGACCAGCAGCGGCTGGAAGGAAAAGACCCGCCGAAGGCGGTCGTCCTTGATGTACCGGCTGCCCATCTGCCAGACCGTCCGCCAGCTCCCCAGGCGCATCAGGTCCGGGGCGCACTTGAGCATGGTGGTGAACTTGTCGAACGGCTGGTCGCCCAGGTCGGTAAACCCCTTGTCGAAGATCTTCTTCGAGTGCTTGAGGTACTTGCGAAACCCGACCACATCCCGCTCGCCGCCGAACTTGCGGATCTGGCCTTCGAATTCTTCGAGGGTGCCGCCGTAATCGAAGAACGGGAGGGATCGAGGGATCGAGGAATCAAAGGATCGAGGGGAGGCGTCGGGCGCGTCTTCCCCTTGATCCCGTGATGCCTTACTCCCTTGATCCCTCCCGACCACCTCCCCCGCAAAGACGATCCGATACCACGGATAAACATCCCGGAACTCGACGTAATCCTCCCGCTTCTTCCCGAAGCGTTCGAACAGTTCGTCGAACAGGAACTTGGCCGTGATGACCGTCGGGCCGGCGTCGTGGACGAAGGTGCCGTGCTTGGTCTCTTTGCGGTACTGGTAGCCGCGGCCGCCTAGCTTGTCCTGCTTGTCGATGAGGGTGACGTCGTAACCCTTGGCCCGGAGGCGCAGCGCCGCCGCCATGCCGCCGAACCCCGCGCCGATAACGATTGCCTTGGGCATGCCCCTATGGTAGCCGCAGACCGACGCGACCCGCAGCGAGCCGGTGCGGGGCGGCTCGTTTTTCAAAATTTGAACGGCCGCGGGTCTCCTTAGGCTGGCCGACTACTCGCTTCGAATGACTTCAACATCCGTGAAGTAGATCCGTCGCTTGCCGTCGTCCGAGACGTGGTTCGTCGCGAGTGTCAGGCCGTTGAAGTCCTGGTAGTCCTCCCAGGTGAAACCGACGGCCGTGTCGGCGTTCGGGCGGTAGGTCCAGTGCTCCAGGCGGTCGTTGCGGAGGTTCACGGCCAGGTCGTACTGGTCGCCGGGGGTGAGGCCGACGCCGTCGAAGCTGATGGTCACGCGGGCTCGGCTCGGGGGTATGTCGCGCGTCGCCATGACGGGCCCGTAATCGACGCCGGCGTCCATGAACTTCAGCGGGGCGATGAGCCAGTAGCTGTCGTTCGTCCAGCGGGCGAAGGCTCTCTTGGCCGCCTCGGTGTCACCGGGGCTGTTCAGGTCCACCTCGGTGGTTTCGCCGTTGACGGTGATGCGGTCGGTGCCGGCCTCGAGGTTCCAGTCGTGGCTGGCGGCCAAGCGGTTCTGGCCGTCGACCTCGACGTTGAAGGTGAACTTGATCCGCTCGACGGTGTCGAGCGTTTCGCCGCCGGAGGCGACGAAGAGCCGGCGGGCCAGTTCCCGGCCGTCGAGTTGGTTGGCGGCCAAGTCGGCCTCGGCGGGTGCCGTGGCCGCCGGCTGCGTTGCGGGCGGTTGGCTTGGAGTGTCCTGCATGGCGGCGGCGGCGAGCATCGTGACAATAAGCGTGGTGACCATGACGCGATCATACGCATTACTGCTGGCCTCGGCCGCGCTCGTGCTGGCGGTGCTGGCGATTTACGCCCCGGCCGCGTTCCAGAACGGCTTCGTCTGGGACGACGACAGCTACGTAACCGCCAACCCGCAGCTGCGATCGATCGGTGGCCTGGTGAACATCTGGACGAACCCGACGAGCGTCCCGCAGTGGTACCCGCTGACGTTCACGACCTTCTGGCTGGAGTACCAGCTCTTCGGCGAGAACGCCGCGGTGTACCACGTGACGAACCTGCTGCTGCACGCCGGCTCGGCCGTGCTGCTGCTCGTGCTGCTGGTAAGACTGGGGCTGCCCGGCGGGCTCGCGACAGCGTTCGCCGCGGCGTTGGTCTGGGCGGTGCACCCGGTGAACGTGGAATCGGTCGCGTGGATTACCGAGCGGAAAAACACGCTTAGTGGGGTTTTCTTTTTCGCAGCGTTTATCGCGTGGTGGCACTGGCTTCACGGCCCGGCCGCAGCGACGGCTTCTACCGCCGTGACGCCCTCGGCCGAAGTCGCTGCACGCGGCGAAAGCAGCCCGCCCGTGCCGGCCGGGCTGCCGTGGGTTGCGTTCGTGCTGTTCGCGTGCGCGCTGTTGAGCAAAACGGTCACGGCCACGCTGCCGGTGGTGTGTCTGCTGGCCGTATGGTGGAAGCACGGGCGTGTGACCCGAAACGTGTTCGCCTCGGCGGTGCCGTTTTTGGCGTTGGGGCTCGTGCTGGGCCTGACGACGGCATGGCTGGAGCAGACGCATGTAGGGGCCCGCGGGGCGGAGTTCGAGTATGCAGAAACCAGCCTTGGCGAAGGCGCGGCGCGCCTAGCGCTGGTGGGGCGGGGGCTGGCGTTTTACGCCGGCAAACTGCTCTGGCCGGCAAAGTTGGCGTTCATCTACGAGCGGTGGACGCCGGCGGCGAACGACCGCATGGGGCTGCTGGCCGCCGCGGCCGTGCTGGCCGTGCTCGTGGGGCTGTGGCTGGGGCGGAAGCAGATCGGCCGGGGCCCGGCGGCGGCGTTCGCGGCGTTCGTCGTGATGGCCTGGCCGGCGCTGGGGTTCACCAACGTCCTGCCGCACAGGTACAGCTTCGTGGCGGACCATTTCGTCTACCTCGCGGCGGCTGCGTTCGTCGTGGGCGTGGTCGGCGTAGCCGCCGGCGTGCTGGTGAGGCTGCGGGCCCCGGCCTGGAGCCCGGCGGCCGCGGCCGTGCTGCTGGCCGTGCCGCTGACGGTGCTGGCCATAGGCCAGACGAGCAAGTACCGCGACCCGCTGACCCTCTGGCAGACGACCGTGCAACAGTCTCCGAACAACTGGATGCCGTGGGTGAACCTCGGCCACGCGCTGCGCGACCGCGACCAGGAAGCTGAAGCAACTAAGGCTTACGAGCACGCGTACACGCTCGCCCCGACACAGTGGGACGTGCTGTATGAGATCGGCGAACTGCGGCTTCGGCAGCGGCGAGAGGCCGAGGCTAGGCCGTACTTCGAGCAAGTGACCGAACTCCGCCCCGACTTCCCCACGCCGTACGTACGACTGGCGATCCTCGACCTGCGCGCCGGCAACCCGCTGCTGGCCCGCAACCGCCTCGCCGACGCACTGGAGGCCGCACCGACCCACGCCGAGGCGAACTTCTGGGCCGGCGTGGTGCTCCACGGCCATATGAACGCCCCGGCCGAGGCGGTGAGCTACCTGGAGCAGGCGATCATGTCCGGCTACGGTGCCGAGGCGTGGTTCCACCTGGGGCAGGCACAGGTGAAGGCGGGGAATATCGACCGAGGGAAGGCCGCCCTTCGGCAGGCGGCGCAGCTTCGGCCTGACGACGCACGAATTGCGGAATTGCTGAGTATTCTGGAAGAAAACCGGCAGGGCGGGCGGTAGCCCCGGACCCGCCTACTCCCGCTCCCGCAGCCCCGCGACCTTCATCGGCAGGCCGAAGAGGTCGATAAACCCCCGTGCCGCCGTTACGTCGTAGCCGCTCATGCTGAAGCTCGCTAACTGCGGGTCGTACAAGGAGTTAGGGCTCGTGGCCGCGACGGCCGTCGCCTGGCCCTTGAACAATTTGACCCTCACGGTGCCTGTCACCTTCTTGTTCGCGTGGTCGATGAACGCCTGCAAGCTCTCCCGCAGCGGGTGGAACCACTGGCCGTAGTACACCAGCTCGGCGTACCGCTGCGCCACGAGGTTCTTGTAGTGGAGCAGGTCGCGCTCTAACGTCAGCTGCTCCAAGGCTTTATGCGCCTCGTACAGCACCGTGCCGCCGGGCGTCTCGTATACGCCGCGGCTCTTCATGCCCACCAGGCGGTTCTCCACCAGCAGCTTCACGCCCACGCCGTGTCGCCCGGCCACTTCATTCAATCTTGCTATCAACTCGTGCGCCCGCAGTCCTTTTCCGTCCACTTTCACCGGGTTGCCGTCCACAAATTCGAGGGCAATGTCCTCGCTTTGATCAGGCGTTTGCTCCACCGGTACAGTCAAAGTGAGGCAATGTCCCCAGTTTGGCTCCTCGTTCGGATCCTCGATCTCCGCCCCCTCGTGTGAAATATGCCAAAGGTTGCGGTCCTGGCTGTAGATCTTCTTCTTCGTCTGCGCTATCGGGATATTGTGCTTTTCAGCGTAATCGATTGCGCTCTCCCGGTCCCTCAGCTCGAATGTCGGGTCCTTCCACGGGCTGATGATTTGCAGGTCCGGCGCCAGCGCCATGTACGTCAGCTCGAACCGAACCTGGTCGTTCCCCTTTCCCGTCGCACCGTGGCCGACCGCGTCCGCCCCCGTCTGCCGGGCCGCCTCCACCTGCGCCTTGGCGATCAACGGCCGAGCGATGCTCGTCCCCAACAAATAATCCGTCTCATACACCGCCTGCGCCCGCAGCATCGGGAAGCAATAGTCGCGAGCAAACTCCTCCCGCAGGTCCGCCACGATCACTTCATCGGCACCACTCTTGTACGCCTTGTCCTCCACGCCCTGCAGCTCGCTGCCCTGCCCCAGCTCACACGCGAAGGCCACGAGCTTCACGCCCGGGTACCGGTTCTTGAGCCACGGCAGGATCACCGACGTATCCAGGCCGCCGGAGTAAGCCAACACGATCTTCTTGGGCGCTTCAGGCATAAGCCGAAAAGTATACCCGCCGCGGCCGACCGGCGGAATCGGGTGGCTTGCGACAGGCAACCGGCAACCGGCAACCGGCAGCAGGCAGCAGGGGGGACGCGCGAAGGTTCGACCCGCACCAGTGACAACGCCTGCCGCCCGACACCCAACACCCGCCCCGGCCTTGGCGGCTTCAGCCGCCAGGTCCGCCGCAGACGCACGCCCACGTCGAACGATCCTTGCCTATACGAATTCTCCTGCCCGCCGGCATCCGCCCGACGATGCCGCACCCGTGAAGCGACCTCCCGCCGCACCCGTCCCGCGCCGGTATTGATGCTGAAGTGCCGGACCTCTCGCGGCACCTGACGGCCGCTAGTCTTTTGCCGGTGCGTCCCGTCCAGGTGCGTCGGGCCCGGGTGCTTCCGGCCCTGCATCGTCTGCTAACGCCTCGATCACGCCGCCCAGCGACCGGGTGACCGAGGCCATTCGCGTGTAGTCGAGCGTCTCGGGGGTGTCCGTCGGCTCGTGGTAGTGCGGGTTGCGCAGGAACGAGGTGTCGGTCACCATCAGCGCCGGGAAGCCGTTCTGCCAGTACGACCACTGGTCCGACCACCCGACGATGGCCACCTGTTCCGGCGCGACGACGGGCACGGCGGTCACAGGGCCTTCCCAGGCGGCGTGTACCCGGCGCACCAGTTGGGCACTCCCCGGCCAGGCCGCCAGCACAACGAAGTCGTCGGTTTCCGGCAGCTCCACGCCCAGCGGCCCGGCCACCTGCTGGACCTGCGGAGAGACCGGGCCTTCGGAGTAGTAACCCAGCATCTCCAGGCTCATCATCGCGACGACACGCTCCCCGGCCTGCCGCTCGGCCGAGGCCCGCACCATGCTGCCCATCTGCGGCGTCTGGAAGAGCGGCGGCTCCTCATTCGTGAAGAAGGTGAAGCGGAGCGTGCGCCCCTGCGGCCGCTCGGCGAAGGCCTCGGCGAGGGCGAGCCCGACGGCGACCCCGGAGGCGTTGTCGTCGGCACCGGGCGTTTCCGGCATGGCGTCGTAGTGGGCGCCGATCACGATGATCTCCTCGGGCCGAGTCGTGCCGCGGACCTCTGCGATCAGGTTCCGCGATTCCACCTCGGCCCCGCCCTCGGTCGTCGCGACATAACGCTCCGAAACCGCCTGCAGGCCGGCCTCCCGAAGCCGTCCCTCGATCCACGCCGCGGCACCCTCCAGCACCTCGGGCTTCGTGACGTGCCGGCCGGGGAAGCGGCCGGCCAGCACCTCCACGTCCTGCCGCAGTGCCTCGCGGAGTTGCCGTTCGCCACGTGCCGGCCCGCCGGCCTGACCGGCCTGACCAGCCTCCGCCGCCGCGGCCTGTGCGAGCCCGATGCAGACCAGCAAAAGTGCTGATGTTGCCATGGCAATGAAGTATCAGAGGGACTGTGCCACGGCAAGGAGATGCCCGGCCCACTCCTGCCCCGCGACGCGGACCTCAGTGATGCAAGCATCCAGACGCAAGTCCAGCCCGCCTCCAACCCGCCGGCCGCCGGCGGCGAGCCCGAACGGCAGCGGCGTTTTTCGCGAACCGCGCCTGCTGCTCTGGCGTCGCGACGCCGGTGACCATGCCCGCCATAAACAGGTCCCGCAACGCCGCATCCCAGTCGGCATCCGCGTCGGCCTGACACTCGCGGACGGCGGCCAGCGCACCTTCCAGTTGCTCCGCCGCCAGCTCGCCTAGCTTGTGCCGCCACACCAGTTCCGCCTCGGCTCCCACTGTATCTCAACCTTCGCCGTCGCCGCCATGTCGGCCAACAGGTCGACAGCCACGACGGCTGGGAGAGGCGCACGTCTGGCCGTCGCTCGGCCAGTCGTTCGGCGGCGCCGGCGTCGACGCGACACACCGGCGACCTGCTAGGGTGACGCATATGCCTCGAGTTGATCAAGCCACGCAGCGAAATGCCGGCAGCGGTCACGGATCAGCCGCAGCCCGATCCGACGGGTAGCAGTGGGGCCATGGAGCGTCTTCTGATACGCGGGAAAGATCTTCTTGATGCGGGCGGCGGGGTTGTGGCCGGGGCGATCGTTGATCTGCTCGGGCGTCTCCACAATGCCGCACACCCCGGCGAACTGTGGCTGCTTCGCAGGCTCGGCCATGACGTTCGGCAACGTATCCGCACACGAAAAGACCCAAGCCTCGAACTCGTGCAAGGCAAGGAACGGCAGCATTCGGCGGTCGTTGAAGTGAGCCTCGATTGCCTGCTCAACGTGACGCACGCGCGTGAACAGGTCGACCGGCTGTGGCCGCGTAGCCACCCCGGGAAGTCGTCGGGCAGGCGGTAGTAGTCGAGCATCGTCGTGACGAGCCAGTCCTGCGTTGCGCCGCGGAGCAGGTTTCGCATGTCGGCTTCGAACTTAGCGAAGCTCGTCACGCCGCCTTTGAAGTTAGGGCCGTTCTTGACGCGTTTCGTCGTGAGCAACGTGGGTGTGATGAAAAGGTCGCGGGCTGCCAAGTGCGGGACGAGAGTGTCTTTGACGAACCGCTCCTCCGTTTGACCCTCGACAAGGATGAGCGCCCGCTTCACGGCCGCGCTCCGAGCAGGTTCTTCTCCCACAACTCGCCGAGGGCGTAGTCCTCCAGCCAATTCCTCCGGTCGGCAGAATCGAGTTGACGGAAGACGCTCTGGCTCTCCTCGCGATCGACCGTCCAGACGTGTTCCGGGCTGAACTGGTTCACGAGGGTGACCGACTGCGTCGCGACGATGACCTGCGTCTTGGTGGCGGCCGACTCGAGCATGTCCGCCAACACCTTGATGGCGGCCGGGTGCAGGCCGAGTTCCGGCTCGTCGATGAGGATGAGCGGCGGAAGGTCGGGCTGGAGCAGCAGCGTGCAGAGGCAGATGAAGCGGAGAGTCCCATCCGACAGCGATGAGGCATTGAAGTAGGCATCGCTGCCGCGCTCGCTCCATTCGAGGCGAATCGTCGATGGGTTCAGCCGGTTGGGCGCGAGCTGGAAGCGATCGAAAAACGGCGCGATCTGGCGTACCGTGTCTTCCATCAGGCTAAAGCTGTGCGGCTTCTGCTGCTGAAGGTAATAAAGGAACGCCGGCAGGTTTTCGGCTTGCGGGCGGAAGAACCGATTGTCGTTGATGTTCGACGTGCCCTTGGCCGGCGAGGTGTCGCTGGTGTCGTGGAAGTGATAGACGCGGTAGGCGTCGAGATCTTGTAGGATCCGCTTTGGCGTTGGCTCGCTCTCGGCGACCTCACGCAGTCGTGACTCCGGTGCGTTGCTGGCCACCGGCCAGTCGAAAGGTTTCGGGTAGCGAGACTTGTCGTGAGTGAAGGCCGTTTCCTCAGCGACGAAAAGCGCGTTATCGCTCGATGAGGCTAGTTTGACGCAATACCTGCTCGTGGTCGCCGACGGGTTTGCGTACGTGCCGAATTCGACGTCAATGAACATCTCCGGCGACTGCTTCCGGCCGTGGTAGAGGATCGAGTCGGCCCCGCCCTTCACCTGCGTGTAGCCGGCCAGGTTTCGCCCGACGATTTCCTTCAGGAGTCGAAAGACGCCCACGAGGTTTGACTTGCCGGAGCCGTTGCCGCCGATGAAGACGTTGAGCGGCTGGAGATTCAACTCCTGCGAACGAATCGATTTGAAGTTGGACACCTTGAGGGTCTGAAGAATCCGCATGACGCTCACCGATCGTCGCTATATCATATTCGAACCGCTTAACGGCCGGTAGGTCGGACGGCGATATGGTACGCGGCACGTCACTTCGAGTTGTGCGACGCTTTCGGACGCCCCTGTTGCGCCTGAGGAAGTCGGCGAGGTCCGTCATGCTGGCGGCAACGTCCTTCGGGTGTTCGCTCGTCAGGTCGGTCTACTTGTCCTCTGCATTCAATACGGAGTCGAAGGCCAGGCAGAGCAGGTCCTTCACTAGGGTGACGGTGTCGCCCACGTAGACGTCGCGGATATGCTGTTGCTGCAGGACCGGGCGGAAGGTTTTCAGGTAGCCGGTCAGGCGGTCTTCGAGCTTCTTGGGCAGCGGCATGATTCTGCTGGGGTTGGAGGTAAGAACACCAACCTAACGGACAGGGGGCGGGGCGACAAGGATTTGTGGTGGGCGCGACGGGCGGTTTTCGTCCGGCCGTGGGCGGCGTGTCTGGCGGCCCTGACGTGGCCGGGGGCGGCTTCGATGTGGATGGGCTGGAAGCCCATGCTACGGACCTCGGCGGCGGGTTCGGTGGTCACGGCGTACCCCATGGCTCACCTCGCTTGAGCCTGGCCTGGCGGATTACCGACTGGAGCAGGCCGGGCGGTACGTCCCGGCTCATCTTACCGCCGGCGGCGACTCGCTGGCCTCCCTCAGTACGGGTAGACGATGGCCGTGGGCGTCAGGTCGACGGTGTGGGTGTTTTGCCAGGTGGCGGCGGTTTTGTTGAGGGTCGGCGGGGGCTCGGGGGGGGCGGATTTCGGGAGCAGGGCCAGGGCGACGGCCAGGCGGGTTTCTACGGCTTTCAGGTCGAAGGGGCGGGGGGTGCCGTGGTACAGAACGCCTTCGTAGGCGACGCCGTCTTCCAGGGGTGTGGTTTGCCAGGTGACCTCGCGGCCGTCGAACGTGGAGCCGGGGGCGGGGAGGATTTGCACCTTGTGCTCGCCGGCGACGAGTTCGACGCCGTGGGCGACTGGCCGGGCGGCCGCGGCGTGGGCGTGGAGTTCCACGCGGAGGCGGAGGTCTTGCAGGTCATGGAAGATGTTGTTTTCGGGCTTGTTGTTCGGCGGGTGGAACGGGCCGGTGTCGAGCATGGTGCCGAAGGTGGCCAGCACGCGCGGGCCGAGCTGTTGCTGCTTGACGTGGCCGGCGGCGAAGTCTCGGCCGTTCATCATCATTCGGACGCGCAGCACGGCCGCCGGGCCGGTGGGCATGACCCAGTAGCCCTGGCAGAACCGCCGTTGCGCCCAGGCGCGCTCGTAGGTGGCGCTGCCGAGGCAGGCGGCCTCGGTGAGCCATGTGGTGGCGACGATGTCCGGGGCGTTCGCGCTGCGTTTGTAGGTGCGAGTGACCGTGATTTCCGGGCTCGGCAGGCGTGTGAACCGCTCGATAAGCTCCGGCGGGCAGGGGCGGATGGGGATCAGTTCGTACGGGTCGAGCGCGACAGAGTCGACGCCCGCGGGGCGGATGTCCACGCCCGTGGCCGTGGAGAGGAAGGCGCACTGGTCGGGCATGAGGCGTTCGCTGTAGGCGCGGCTGTGCGGGCCGGCCCACTGCTGCGTGGCGGGGTGGTAGTGGTGGGCCATGTCCTGCCAGGCGCGGTGCCAGAGCCGTCGGCCGATGTCCCGGGCGGTGGTGTCCTTCACGAGCAGCTCGAGGCGGTCCAGCTCGCGGATGGCGACGATGCTGTACGTGGGGCTGTTGTACTCGCCGAAGCCGTCGGTGGTCTGGGTGTGTGCTTCGATGCGGAGGAGCTTGTCGCGGCCGTAGTCGGCCAGTTCCGGGCGGGTCAGCAGCTCGCCGGCGGCCAGCGTGACCACGCTGCCCATGATGGCGATGTTCGTGTAGCCGACGTGAGAGTCGCGGGCGACGATGTGCTCCGCGGCCAGGGCGATCGCCGCGCGGATGTCGGCGGTGAGGTCCGGCGGGAGCAGGTGGCCGTGCACCATGAGGACCTGTGCGAGGCGTGCGCCGATGAAGTCCGCCCAGTTGCGGTCGGGGCGCTCCATTTGCGGAACGGGCTCCTCGTAGAACCAGCTCCAGATGCCTTTGTACAGGTCGTCCTCGCGGTGCTGCAGTTCGACGAGCTTCCGCAGCACGGCGTGGGCGCGGGCGATGTGCTCCGGGTCGCCGGCCATGAGGCAAAGCGTTGCGTACTCTGCGCTGCAGCGGATGTGGTGCACCGGGGTGCCGTCGGGCACGAGGGTGTGGTAGCCGGGGCTTTTGGAGATGACGCGGACGAGGGAGACGGCCGGGTTGTACGCGTCATCCTGCAGCAGGGTGGGAGGCATGCCGAACAGGCTACCCCGATGGCCGGGGCGTCGAAAGTGCGCGGGTGCGTCCGATTTGCGTGCGGCCGGTGAGCGTGGCGGGCGTGCGGGCTGGTTAGCGGAGCTTGGAGAGGTCCATCCGGGCCTCGCCGTTGGCGGCCCAACGTACGCCGGGGGTGCCGGTGTTGAAGTCGGGGCTTTCCCTAAAGTCGACGCGCTGCTGGCGCGGGTGGGCGATTGCGTTGTAGGCGTACCAGCGGACGGAGCCGTCGGCGAAGAGGATGTGCCCGCCGCCGTTGTGCCGGGCGGTGAAGGTGCCAAAGTCCCCGCGGACGTCATCGACGGGCCAACGCCGCCAGCTGCCGACTTCGTCGTTCTCAAAAAGGGTGCCGGCCAGTTCCCCGGGGGTGGCGCGGATTTCGGTCATCAGCACGCTGTCGCTGGCGACCTTGAGGTGTGCGGCCTTGGTCGCATAGTCGGAGGTGCGCCAGGGCTGTTCCTGGTAGCGGGCGTTGTCCGGCTGGCGGTTGACGGCCGAGTTCCAGGTGTAGCTGCTGAACCACGGGCGGACTTCGGTCGTCTGGTCTGCGTAGCTGCGGGCCATGCGGATGTAGAACCAGCCTGGGAAGATCTCCTCGCCGCCGGCGGCCGGGGCCGGCGGGCTGGCCAGCGGGTCCACCCAGAGGCTGGTGTGTTCATAGTCGTTGTAAGAGAACATGCTGATCGAGATGCTCCGAAGCGACGACTGCTCCTGCTGTACGTACACCATCGGCTCTGCCCCCAGCAGCGGCGGCAGGCAGTTGAACCAGGCGTCAGGGTCCTCCCAGCCGACGCGGCGGTTGGTGAGTCCACTCGTCCCTTGCTCGCCGAAGCTGCTGATTGCGACAGGGCCCGAAGGTGCCGACGGCATGCCCGGCACGCCGGCCGAGGCGATCACCGGACCAGGCGGCCGAAGACCCCCGGCGACGGGCAGGCGGCCCTTGTTCTCGCTGCCGAAAATCGCCGTGGCGTTGCCCCACTCCCGCAGCGTGTTCATCGACTGCGTGGCCTTGGCACGTTTCCAGGCCCCGCTGAGCGTGACAAGGAGCGTCGCGGCCAGCGCCGCGATGATGCCAATGACGACGAGCAACTCAATAAGCGTAAACGCACGACATGACCCCTGTTTCATGACCCGAGGCCTAGCGACCGATGACACTGGCGGGAAGCAAAATTGTGGATGAAGATTCCGTGAGTGTCCGGTTCGCAGCCTGCGGCCGACCGCGAACTGGTCGTGGTGCATCCGTGACGCGGGCGGTACGCGAGCCTCACAGCGCCCCGGCGTGGAAGCTTCGAGCCAGCCGTGTGGAAACTGCAACCGGCGTTCACCCCCTCAGCACGCCGCGGCGGATGTTGCGGTCGCGGTCGCGGTCGGCGGAGGTCACGACGGCTTCGCGTGAGCCGACGAGTGCGGTGCCGCCGGCGGCGGGGGCCAGGTCTGCCCGGCCGGCGGTGGCGAAGGTGGTTTGCCGCAGCAGGGCGGGCAGCTCTGCACCGAAGTTGGCGGCCAGAATGTTGAAGTCGGCCAGGTTCACCACGCCGTCATAGTTGAAGTCGCCTTTGGTGAAGCCGGGTGCGTCGGTCCGGCCGAAGTTGGCGGCCAGGAGGTTGAAGTCGGCCAGGTTCACAAAGCGGTCACGGTCGGCGTCGCCGGCGAGCACGAAGAAGTCGTCTGAGAAGGGGGTGGCCAGTGTGTTGCCCGCCACGTCGGTAAGCTGGCTGAGAGTTAACTGCCAGTTGCCGTCTGCCAGTAGATCGCCGACGTCTAACGAGCCGGACGCCGCGTCGGGCGCGAGGGTGACATCGAGGACTTCGCGCTTCTCGCCGGTCGTCAAGTTCACGAGCAGCAGGCCCGTGGGGGTCGCCGGCTCACTGAAGGCCAGGTCGAGGCGCTGCTCGGCGTCGAACACGAAGTCGGAGGAGACGATGCTCGGCGAGACGGAGTCCACGAGAATGCTTGAAACGGGCGAGGGGGAGCTGAATGCCTTGCCCGGTGCCATCTGTCGTGCCGTGATGACGCGCAGGCCGTCGGCCAGGGGTGTCAGGCCGTCGGTGGTCACGTTGACGCTGGTGCCGGCGGCGACGGCGGTGCCGATCGCCACGCCGTCCGCCAGGATCTGCACGGTCGCGCCGGGCGTCACGTCGTCCACGAGGAAGCTCAAGGCGGCCTGCGGCGAGCTGTTGTTCAAGCGTGTGATGCCGTCGGACGCGCTCAGGCCGGTGTCGCTCACCGCCGCCAGCAGCGGCTCGGTGGGGCGGTCGGACGGGTTGCCGATCGTGAACAGCTCGGCCAGGTCGTCAAAGCCGGTGTTGCCGTCGGCGTCCTCGGCTACCACGCGGATCATGGCCAGCGTCGTGTCGATGCCGGCCGGCACCGTCCAGTTCAAGCTGCCCAGGGCCGGTTGATTCGAGGCGATGACGGTGTCGAACGTCTCCCCGCCGTCGATGGACAGGAGGATATCGACGCCCTGCACGCCTTGCGCCCCGGTCGGGCCGTCGTCATCGGTGATCCACTCGATGGTGTGCGTCTGGCCGGCCAGGAGGGCGAGGGGGGACTGCGGGTCGCGGACGAAAGCGGTCGGGGCCAGGCCGCCATTGGGCCCCGGCTGGCCTCGGTGTACGGGGATGTGCTGCACGATGCAGTGGAAGACGCCGGAGGCGGTCACGAGCGAGTCCGCGTTGATCTGGAAGACCTGCATGTCCGGGCCGACGGCGTCCTTCACGATGTTGAACACCTGGTTTGAAATGCCGGCCCCGGGCCCGTTGTTGTACTGCGGCAGGAGGATGATGTCGTTGAAGACCACCATGTTGGCGAACGTGTAGTGCACGCCGCCGATGAGGTAGTTGGGCAGCCGCGTAACCTCGTACCCGCGGGCGGCCATAGCGGCGGCGGTGTTGTCGCTGATGACGTCCTGCGTCGAGCCGGGGTTGTTCGGCCAGTCCGCGACGAAGGCCTTGCGCTCGCCCCAGATTTGCATCCACATGTCAATGTGGCCCGTGCCGTCCACGCTGAACGGGTACTGCCCGGTGATGGTGGTTTCGTTGCCCTGATAGGTGCGCCAGATTTCCTGCACCTGCGGGATGGAGAGCGTCGGGTTCTCGAAGTTGGTGACGAGGGAGGTTGCCCAAGCGTCGCCGTCGTTGTCCAGGTGGTAGTTGCCGCCGCCGTGGTTGAACATCGTCGTGCCGATGCCCATCTCGTAATACTCGTGCTGCTTGAGGTTGGTGAAGGAGATGGGCTGCCGATCGTCGAGCGGGCGGGAGGGGTAGTAGCGGTGGTCGGTCACGACGCGAACGTCGCTCTCGTAGATGTACCGCGGGCCATAGTCACGCACCCAGAGCGCGTTGAGCGGCGCGATGTGGTACGTGACCTTGGAGAGGTCGGCACCGAAGCTGTTCAGGCGGCTTTGCACGCTTTGGATTCGGTTCGACCCCTCGACGGTGATGTACATGCGGCCGCCGCCTTCGACGGTCACGTACCGCGTGATCTCCGCGAGGTTGTTCAGCCATGCCGTCGGCATGCCGTCCGCCCAGGCGATGTTCAAGGCCTCCATCTCCTCCCACTCGGCGACGGAGTCGATCAGCCCGCTCGGCGGAGTGGAAGGTACCGACGCAACGGACTTCGTGGCGGGGTTCGCCAGTTCTGCGTCCGTCCGGAAGCGCGGCAGGGCACCTTCCCATGCGGCCTCGTACTGCATCAGGTCCAGCTTGTCGCCCGAGAGGAGCCGGCGCGGCTCGAGGCGCTCAATGGAGGCGGACAGGCCGAAGGAGGTGGCGGTGACGGAAACACATGTACGACGGTCTACAAGCTTGCGTTCGGGCATAGCCGGCTAATGTCGGCTGTCAGGGGAATCTGTCAAACTATAAATATATGCAATCTTCACATGTGCTGGATTTTATCGGGCTCTTCAGGCCGGCGCAACAGATTGAGCGTCATAGAACCGTACGTCCGGCGGTCGTCCAGGCGGAGTTCGGGCACGTCCAGGTGGCTGGCGGCGTCGTGGCGGAAGACGATCAGGCCGTCGGGCTGCAGCCGGCGGCTCAGCCGGAGGAGCAGCCCGCGGACCTGATCCGGCTGGTCGTCGACGAAGCGGTAGGGCGGGTCGAAAAAGATCACATCCGCCGCGGGCCACGGCGGGGCACTGCCAGTCGCCGAATTGCCAGTCGCCGAACTGCCACTCGGCGCATTGCCGGTCGGCGCGTTGCCGTTCGGGGCGTCGACGGCAGGGGCGGCGGCTTCTTCATCGGCGGTGAGGATGCGGAACACGTCGCGCGTGACGACCACGGCCTGTTGCCTCACGTCGAGCGTGTCGATGTTCCGGTTGAGCCGAACCAGCGCCGACCGGTCGCGCTCAAAGAACACGGCCGTGCTCGCCCCGCGCGAGAGCGACTCGAGCCCGAAGCTGCCTGTACCGGCGAAGACGTCGTACACGACGGCGTCAGGCAACAGACCCGCGACGATGTCGAAGATCGACTGCTTCACGCGGTCGGTGATGGGGCGCGTCGTGTCGCTCTCCGGGCCGAGCAGTCGCCTGCCGCGAAAGTTGCCTGCGATGATCCTCACGTCTGCTATGCTACCGCCCCACATGCTCCGAGACGTCAAAAGCACCCCCGTTGCCGACACGGCCGACAAACAAAACGCCGCCGCCGCCGCCGCTGCCGACGCAACAGGCTCGGCGACGACCTCGCTGTGCGACCAGTGCGCCGCGCTCTGCTGCCGTTACGTCGCGCTGCCGCTGGACAACCCCGAGACCGTCAACGATTACGACAACATCCGCTGGTACCTGCTGCACGAAAACCTCGTCGTGTTCGTCGAGGAAGGCCAGTGGCACCTGGGCATCTTCACCCGGTGCAAGCACCTTCAGCGGGACAACCGCTGCGGCATCTATGAAACCCGGCCCCGCATCTGTCGTGAATACACCACCGACAACTGCGAGTACCACGCCGCCAGCTTCGACTACGACCACCTCTTCACAAGCGGGGAGCAACTGAGCGACTGGTACCGCAAAGAGTTCGGCCGCCCGCTGGAAAAACAGCCCCGAAAGGCAAAGCCGAAAGTGAAAAAACTCAAAAACGGCCGGAAACTGGTGTCGCTGCCGATTTCAAACTAGTTGAGCAGGGGGGATGAAATGACCAACGAGCAGGGAACCCATGACCCGTTGGAGCCGGAGCCGGCTTCCTCGTTTGGTCATGGGTTCCCTGCTCATTGGTCATTCCCCGGGGGGCCTCGTGGCTAACCGGGCCATCCACTACGAGGCGGCGTTCGAGGCGTTGCTCCGGGATCGCGGCACGCCTTACGTCGCGGTGGACGAAGCCAAGAAGGCCCTCTTTGCCGACAGCAAGCTCAAGAGCTTTGACTTCGTGGGTTATTCCTCCGGCGGGCCGAACCTCCTGATCGACGTAAAGGGCCGACAGGTCCGAAGTGCCAACGGCAAACCCCAGTCGCCGCAGACGTGGGTGACCGTTCGCGACGTGGAGGACCTTGCCGCATGGGAGCAGGTGTTCGGCGGCGGTTACGTCGGGCTGATTGCGTTCTGCTACTGGATCGACGAGCCGCCGGCACCGGGCGGACATCATTTCCGCTTCAAGGACCGCTGGTACGAGACGCACGGCATCCGGCTGAGCGACTACCGCAACCACATGAAGCTCCGCTCGGCGAAGTGGCAGACGGTGAGCATCCCCACGTCAGACTTTCGCCAGCTTGCCCGTCCCATCAACGATTGGCTATGATCCGACGATGCCGTCTTTGAAGAAATACGTGTCCGTTCTCCTCGTGGCGGTGTGGCTCCTTGCCGCCCCGTCGATGAGCTCCGCGCAGAACGAAGAACGTGACGAAAGCGAGATCATCCCGACCCTTCACGGCTACGAGCAGGGCGACGGCGTCTATCAGGAAGGCGCCAGCACCGCCCTGACGTACATGCTGCTCGTGGCGCTAACGGCCGTCGGCATCGCCGTCATGTTCAAGGACGCCAGGCGAACCCACCTGGACTGATGACCCCGAAACCTCATACGCCGTGCGGGCCGCGCGCCCGTGCCGCCGGAGAGTACGCCCATGGAAACGAAGTTGCCTAAGAATCACTCCACAAGCGGCAAGCCGCCGAGAACCGCCCGCAAGGTGGTCATCGGTGGGCTGGTGGCGGCCAACGTGCTTCTGGCCGGCTCGCTGGCCGCCCGTCACGGCCACTC
Source organism: Phycisphaerae bacterium (assembly GCA_050329715.1). GTDB lineage: Bacteria > Planctomycetota > Phycisphaerae > Tepidisphaerales > Tepidisphaeraceae > DAIOTR01. The sequence continues at coordinate 5,851 of JBHJOM010000092.1, read as the reverse complement.
GCCCGAGCCGCAGGTGCAGGCCGCCGCCTCCGCCATGGTTCAGGTCCGCAGGCCCGGCGACTACCTCGCCATCGGGGCTGACGTCGGCCAGCCGGCCGCGGTCATCTACGTGCTCGACTCGGCCAACGGCGAACTGACCGCCGTCGCGTACGACGAGAACAACGAACGCCTGCAGAGCCAGCGGCCCATCAAGCTGAACCCGATCTTCGACGCGGCACTTCAGCAACAGGGCGGCCGCCGCCGCTGATCCAACCCGACCACACCCAACCGGGCGCCGCGCCGACGCGCCGCGCCGGAGAACCACCATGCAGAACACACGCTCCAACAACCTGACCGTCGGCCTGCTGGGCGCATTGGCCGTCGTGCTCGTCGCGCTGCACTTCGTGCTGCCGGTCGAGCCGGCGTTCGCGATCGACTCCAACGGCAACCGGGAGTACCAGCTCATCACCGCCGGCACGGCCCGCGGTAATGATGCGCTGTACGTCATCGACAACACCCGTGGGCTCATGGCCGTCTTCACCTGGGACCAGCAGCAGCGGGCCGTCGTGCCTCGAAAGGTCCAGTCGATGGACTCGTTCTTCCAGTAACGCCAAAGAGCGATCCACGGCACCCGGTTCCCCTGGTGAGCAACGCGCCCGTCCCGCTGAACGAAGCCGAGGCCCTGGCCGCTTCAGCGGCCACGGGGGAAGTCTCACGCGGCGGTGGCTTGGCCGGTGAGCAGGTCTTCCAGCAGCGCCTGGCACGCGTCGCGGTCGTCATCTTTCTGGTGGCGGCGGGGGGGTTGGCCCTGGCGTCTACCGGCACGCCCGAAGACGACGCGATCGCCCACTTCCTCATGAACCGCAGCGCCTGGGACGAGCCCGCCCTGCTGCTGCACCCCTGGGGCCGACCGGGCCATACCGTGCCCTACGCGCTGGCCGCCTGGATGCCAGACATCACCCTCGCCCTCCGGTTCTCCAACCTGTTGAGCGTGCTGTTCACCGCGGCCGCCGGCCTTATGACCGCCGCCGTCGCACGGCGCGTCGGCGTTCGACATTGGGGCTGGGCGGCCGTGCTCTTGCTCGTCATGCCGCTGGTCATCAAGACGGGCACGACCGTTCTCACGGAAACCGTCGCGGCGTTCTACGTGGCCGCCGGAACGCTGTTGCTGCTCAACCGCAGGCCTATGGCCGCGGCGTTGGTCTTCGGCCTGTTGCCGCTGACGCGGCACGAGTCGGTGGTGCTCCTGCCGGCGTTGGCGGTCTACTTCGCCTGGCGGCGGAGCTGGGCGGCCGTGTTGCTGCTGGCCGTGCCGGAAGTGGGCTGGAACCTGGCGGCGAAGGTCTGGCTCTGGCCAGACCGTTGGATGCTGGACCGTTTCCTCTCGCCGCCGAGCAGCGACGGGCTGGGCCGGGGACACCCGTTGCACTACCTGGGCATGTGGGTGCAGGCGGCCACGCCGGCGGGGGTGGCGTTGACGGCCGCCGGTGCCCTACCGCTGACGCGTAAGCTTTATCGGACGTTGAGGGTAGGGCGTGCCCGAGTCGCCTCCGAGCAGGCCGCCGGGCTCGCGTTGTGCGTCGGCGGCGGGCTCGGCATGGTGCTGCTGCAGACGTACCTGTACGCCTTCAACACGCACGCGTCCGGCGGGTACGCGCGGTTCCTCCTCCCGGCCATGCCGTGGATGGCCGTCTGCTCCGCCGCGGCGTTGCAGCCACTGGCGATCCTGCTCCGACGCCGCCGAAGCCACGGCCTAACCCCGACCCGACTCGCCGCGATGCGCTGGCGGGTGCGGGTGCTCGTGGCGTTGCTGGTGGCGGTCGCCGTCGGCGGGTCCCTCGGCCTGGCCATCTCGTTCGACGTGAGGCTGATGATCTCGCGGTACACGACCTGGGAACTGGCCGCGATGGCCGGCATGTGGCTGGCGACGCTTGCCGCCGCCGTCGCCGGCGGTTTCATCTGGCAGAACCCCGGGTCCCGGCGCGCATTGGCGAGTTTCGTAGCCGCCGGCGGTGCGTGCTTAATCGTCGGTGCGGCATGGCACGCCACGCCGGTCGGGCTCGATACGCGGGCGAGGCTCGTTCAGCAGGCGGTTCTGGCCGTGCAGACGGCCGGGGTTGAGCCGGAGCAGATCGACGGGTCGACGCCGTGGGTGGATTACTTTCTGGACCGGCCGATCTCGCCGCACGGTACGTTCCCGGAGAACACCTGGCCGACGGCCGCCGCCACCGGGCGTGTCTGGCTGCATGACCTGCGTTACGCCCAGGGCCGACTGTCGCGCGAGGAGGCGCTGCAGGTGCCGGCCGAGGTGGTCTACACCGGCCCGGCGGACGACAGCGAAGGCGCGATTGATGCCGAGGCGGAGACGACGCCGTACATGGTCGGGCTGAGGCGGAAGTAACGGCAACAGGGCGTGGGAGCACGGGAAGTTCACGGAAACACGCCGAAACAGGCCGGAACATGCCTGGCGCCGGCCCGACGCACCCGCCCCGCCGCCGATCTTCAACGTCCGATAATGAAGGTTATGTATAACAGACGGTGGGGCGGGCAAGGATCGGCTTTCCCGGCCGCGCGGGCAACATCGGCCGACCCGCTTCAGGCCGCCCGCCGTCGTTACCACCGTGTTCCGCCCTAAGCCGGCTACTTCCGGAACGCAAACGCCGACGTCGCACGCTCGAGGTTCACGTCCAGTCGCCCGACCGACGCCGCCGCGTCGTACACGCTCAGGGCCTCCGCCCACGCGTCCTCGGCACCGCGGTCAACCGACTGGTGAAACGCCGTCAGAAGCATGTTGTGCAACTGCATCGGGTTGCGGCTGTGCAGGCAGCTCGAATGCACGTACTCCGGCAGCAGCTCGGCGTAGAAACCGTCGTCCGGCACGATCGGCCAGGCACCGTTCGCCATCGCCGCGATCCCCGTCGGGTCGAAGCAGGCACTCCGCCGGGTCGACAGGTAGAGCCCGCACTCGGCGACCGCCTTGGCCACGCCCGGCTCGTCGCGCGTTTCGATGTTCCGGTGCGGCACCTCCCCGTCGAGCACGCCGGCCGGGCCGACGTGACACACCTCGAATTTCTCGCCCCGACGGGCCATCCGCAGCAGCATCCGGTTCAACAACTCCGCGTCGGCGCGGAAACTGTCCACCAGCACCGCCCGCCGGCTGAGCCCGCGGATCCCGGCGTGCGGCCCCAGCCCATCCAGCGACACCGGCGGCGGCATGATGCGGCTCTTGGGCCGAATGCTCACGTCCGGGTCCGTCCGCGGCATCTCAGGGTTCTGGCGAATCTGCCGGCGGGCCGACTCGATGATGTACTCACACGCAAACCCGCTGGCGAACCAGACCTCCGTCGCGGCCATTGCCGTGTTGAAGTTGCACAGCCGCAACGGCGAGTCGGGCGTTGCGATGTCCAGCTGGTGGTCGAGAAACCACGCCACGACGGGCAATTTTGCCAGTGCCGGCACCTGCTTGAGCAGGTCGCCCAGGTCGAGCATTTCGGTCGTAAGCACGACGTCGGGCTTCGCGGAGCGTGCGGCACCCTCGCCGACGGCCATGCCGTGAAGGTCGATCTGCTGTGCGAACCAGTTCGCCGCGACCTGCAGCCGGCGTTCGGGCCTGCGTGCCGGGAGCTTGAGGATGCGTACCCGGTGTCGGGTGTGTCGGCGGAAAACGTCCAGAACCTGCCTGCGGAAGCCGCCGTAAAACGGTTCGATGAGCAGAATGTTGAGTCCGCCTGCCGACATGAGCCGTTGCATGATCGTTGGCTTTGGCGGGCTGAGCAAGCAGGCCCGTCGGGCCGGGTTTGCCGCCCGGTGTTGAAGTTGTCGGCAGGGTGAATCACGGCTTGACAAGTTGAAGGTTGGTAGTGCAGACTACCGTTATTAAGCGTTTCATCTTTATCGCCAGGTTGTTCCCCGTCGATGAATGCAGAGCAGACGCTTCTCCCCGGCCGGCGGCACCAAGCCCCCCGTCGAACCGGCCCGGATCACATCCAACAGGGGCTTCGGAGAGGTAACGTCATGAAGCGAGTCATCCCACACCGTTCCGGGTTCACGCTCGTCGAGCTGCTGGTCGTGATCGGCATCATCGCCCTGCTGATCTCAATCCTGCTGCCGACGCTCGCAAAGGCACGCGAGTCGGCGAATGAGGTGAAGTGTCTTGCCAACCTTCGGACCATCGGCCAGGCACTTCATACCTACGCTGCGGAGTACAAAGACAGTCTGCCCTACGGCAACGAGCCTGACGACAACCCCAGCCCCGGCAACCAGGCGACGGACTGGGCTCACCTGACCAACGGGTTTCTGATCGATGGGAACAGCACGTTCGGTACGACGGGTTCCGGCGTCCGGACGCTGACGGAAGCTTTCCTTTGCCCGAGTTCATTCGTCCCCCGAGGAAAGCTACATTACAGCGCGAACCTTTGGGTGCTTCCGCCACGAAACCCGGATTGGACCCTGGTTGCCAAGATGAAGCCGGCGAAGCTCGGTGGCTTCGAGCGCCCCACGGAAACCATGCTGATCGCTGATGGTGCGCAGGCGACCACGGGTAGCAGCACCGGCGACACTTCCGGCCTTCTCTGGGATCTCGACGGGAACTATCGACCCTTCGACAAGACCAAGCTCGGCTACGCAATCTACCCCGGCCACGCCGGCAAGCCGGCCGGTACCGTCAATGTCGATGCCGACGCAGTGAATGGCCAACTCCGTTTTCGTCACAAGGGCAACACCTCGATCAACATGGTAATGGCAGACGGCCATGTCGACAGCTTCGCTATGCCGGAGATCAATGCCCCGGGTGATCATGCAAACCGAAAGGGCGAGCTCAAGTACAAGCACGTTGCCTTCGAAAACAATCCGCACGGGATGGGTAGCTGGTAAGTGCCTTCAAGACATGGGAAACCCGCGCCTCTCGAAACGATTTCAGGGCCGGCTGCGATTGTCCACGGCGATAGCTCATTCGTGGGAAATGGCTTGAACAAGAAGAAAGAATTCGAGAGGTTTAACTATGGATCGTAATCCACGTCCAAGACAAATCGCCGGCTTCACGCTTGTAGAACTCCTCGTCGTCGTCGGCATCATCGCCGTGCTCGTCGCGATTCTGCTGCCCGTGCTCGGCAACGCGATGGCGCGGGCGAAGGGTGTCTCCTGCATGTCCAACATGCGGCAGGTGTTGACCGCGCACATGATGTATGTCGGCGACAACGACGGGTACATGGCCGCCATGTACCCTCAGTACGCTAGCATGACTTTCAAGGGGACGACACGCACCAATGCACGTGTGCCCTGGTTCAGTGCCATCCATGTCGGCAAGTACCTCAATGAGCAAAACATCTGCTCCACGGGCTTTCCCCCGGATCAGCAGAGTCCCAGCAGCAGCATTGTGTACTGCCCGGTCCGCGCCGCCGAACGCAGGGATGGCCGCAATCAGCTTGTCCACCCGTTGGACATCGGAATGGGCTACAACAACCTGAACGGCGGGCCCGCCGGCAAGCGGATTGTCAGGTTCGATGACACCTCGAAGCTCATCACCCTGGCCGACGTCACCGCCTCCAGCAATGCCGGCGGCTTCGTTAGGGACCTGACGTTCGCATTAGATCGCTACTACTTCGGTCAGAGCGGAAACCCGGCCGCCGGGACCGCCAGTGGCCGCGGCTATCCCGCCTACCGCCACACCAGTGAAGCCAATGTCGGCTTCTTGGACGGTCACGTCGAAAGCTTCTACGGCACCGACCCGACCAGCCCTGACGACGGCCTGGCCGCGGCGTGGAAGGCCGGCAAGGTGACGCACCGGGCGATCAAGTAAAGCACGGGCGGTCCGGATTCGAACAGGTTGTGACCGAAGGGAGGCGCAGCTTGTAGTCAGTCTTCAGCCGCAGGC
>JBHJOM010000091.1:0-15925 GCA_050329715.1 Phycisphaerae bacterium | reverse complement strand
GGCCTCGGCCAGCACACGCCGGCTGGCCGCGTGCCCCGGCGGCCCGAGGTACGCCCGGCCCGCCGCGTCCTGCCGCACGTTCTCGAAGCAGACGGCCAGCCCCTCCTCCAGGAACGGCGGCGGCCGGCGGACAAAATGCCGGCTGATGTACTGGTGCAACCCCTCGTGCGCCACCTTCCCACGCGTGTCGTAGGCCCCCACGTCGTAGGCGACGAACGTGTCGTCGATGGTGTACGCGCCCGTGGTGATCAGCAGGTAGACGGCCGCGTCCGCCCCGGTCCGTCGGCGCGTGAAATCCTCCCACTGGCCGCGGTCGGCGAAGAGGAAGGCGTGCATCGGCCTCGGGTCCGGGTCGGACGGCGGCGCGAGCGACTGGTACGCGGCGTGACCCGCCTCCAGCACCGACAGCATCTCCCGGGCGAAGGCCAGGTCCTCGACCGTCGTGAAGAGCGCGTAGTGCCGGCTCTGCAGGCGGCGGCCGGGGTGGCCGTTGTAGCTCCAGGCCGACTCCCGCACGACCTGCCCGCTGGCCGGCCGTGCGTTCCAGTACCCCGAAGGCCCCTCCGGGCCGACGACGAACGCCCCCGACCCGACGCAGCCCGACAACCCCACCAACGCCGCCAACCCCGCGGCCAGCAGCACCGCGACGAGCAGGCGCGCCGGTGCAGCAACAGGCCGCGGCGTCATGCTCGGCGGCGTAACGCTCGGCGGGGTAGTAGGGCGGTCGTGTCGAATCCGGTATCTCAGGTCGCTACCCTCTTGCCATGACGAACCTTCGCGTCGATATCGTGAGCATCGGCACGCTCAGCCGAAACCTCCTCTGGGGTGAGGAGAAGCCTACCCGAACCCCGCACGCCACGTCGACGCTCATCCGCACCGCCGGCCGGACCCTCCTGATCGACCCCGGTCTCTTCGGCGCCGCCCTGCAGGCCCGCCTGCACGAACGCACCGGCCTGAAGCCAGCCGACATCGACACCGTCTTCCTCACCAGCTACCGCCCGAGCCACCGCCAGGGGCTGGACCTCTTCGCCCACGCCGAGCTGTACCTCCACCCGGTCGAGCAGGAGGCGGCGTTCACCGAGAACCGCCGCATCATCGGGGAACTGCCCCGGGGTGATGCCGACCGCCAACGCCTGGAGCGCGAGCAGCAGATTTTGAAGCGGTGCAAGCCGGCCCCGGACGAACTGGCCCCCGGCGTGAGCCTCTTCCCGCTGCACGGCCCGACGCCGGGGCACTGCGGGCTGATCGTCGCGACGCCGGCGCAGACGATTGTGGTGGCGGGTGATGCCGTGCCGAGCTACGACCATTTTCTCGCCGGGCAGGTGCTGCCCGAGAACGCCGACCTGGCCGCCGCCAAGCAGGCGATGCAGGACGTGTACGACGTGGCGGACGTGATCATCCCGGGCCACGACAACCTGTTCACGGCGCCGCGGAGCTACGGGATGTAATCGGGAGATGTTGTGCGGGAACCATGCCGCCAAAGGATTTGAACACCGGCCGTCGGCGGCCGGCACCTACCATCGCACGCCGTGACCTTGCATACCATCCAGCCGCAACGCGACACGATGATGCCCCCGCCGATCGTCCGCCTCGCCGGCGTGGCGATGACGTACGCCGTGGGCGACGGGCACTTCACCGCGCTGCACCCGCTGGACATGGTGATCCCCGCCGGGCGGACGGTGGCCCTGCTGGGCCGAAGCGGCAGCGGCAAGAGCACGCTCCTGAACCTGCTGGGCGGCGTGGACCGGCCCACCGCCGGGACGGTGCACGTGGCCGGCGACGACCTGACCGCCATGAGCCAGGGGCAGTTGGCGCTGTTCCGCCGGCGGAAGCTGGGGTTCGTCTTCCAGAGTTTTCATCTGCTGCCGAGCCTGACGGCGTTCGACAACGTGGCCGTGCCCTTTTCGCTCGACCGCAAGCTGGACAAAGACAATAAACGCCGCGTGCAGGACCTGCTGGTGCGCCTCGGCGTGGGGGACAAGGCCGACAGCTACCCGGACCAGCTCTCCGGCGGCCAGCAGCAGCGCATCGCCATCGCCCGCGCCGTGGTCCACCGCCCGGCCGTGGTGCTGGCGGACGAGCCGACCGGCAACCTGGACGTGAAGACCGGCCGGGTGATCCTCGACCTGCTGAGCGAGCTGCAACAGGAACTGGGCGTGACCGTGGTGATGGCCACGCACAGCGAAGAAGCCGCCGAAACCTGCCAGGACCGCGTGGTGCTGGAAGACGGCCGCGTGATCGAATCGACGCTCGCCTAGCCGGCGACGCGAGACCGACTTCTGACTTCTGACTTCTAGAATGCTCCGCCTCATCGCCAATCTCACCCGCGGCCACTTCCGCAGCCACAAGGTGGAGCTGGCGTTGTGTCTCATCGGCGTGGCGTTGGGCGTGGCGGTGCTGGTGGGGATTGAGCTGGCCGTGGCCGCGAGTGTGCGAAGTTTCGAGGGGGCCGTCACGCAGTTGATGGACCGTGCGACGCACAGCATCCGGCACGATCGGGGGCATGTGACCGATGAGGAGTACATCGACCTCGTGCTGAAGCGCTGGCCCGAGCCGCTGGCGCCCGTGATCGACCGCCGGGTGATCCACGCCGCCGACGATGGTGTTGAGACGCTTGTGCGGCTCATCGGCGTCGATCCGTTCGCCGAGCGGCAGATGCGGACCGTCACCCGCGTGCAGGACGACCTCCCGGATGATGCGTTCGACCGCTTCATGACCGACCCGCAGGCCGTGGTGCTCGTGCAGGACCTGGCCGACACGTTGGGCGTCACGCAAGGCGATGCCCTCACCTTCACCACCGGGCAGTCCCGCCACGCGATGCGCGTGCTCGGCGTCATCGAAGTGCAGGGGGCGGCCCGCAGCCAGATCGGCGACCTGGCCATCGTGGACCTGGCCACGGCCCAGGAGATGGCCGGCAGCCTCGGGAAGATCGACCGCATCGACACCATCCTCCCCGGCATCGACGGCAGCCCGGAGCGCGAAGCGGCGCTGGCGCAACTCGAAGCAAAACTCCCGCCGGGCTTCTTCGTCCGCAGCACGCAGCAGCAGGCGTCGAGCCTGGAGGAGCTCGTCGAGGCGTACCGGCTGAACCTCAACGCGCTCTCGCTCATGGCGTCGTTCGTGGCGGTATTCATCGTCTACAACGCCATGCTCGTGAGCGTGCGGCAGCGCATCCGGCAGCTTGCGGTGCTGCGGTGCCTGGGCGGCAGCCGTTGGCAGCTTTCGGCCGTTTACCTGCAGGAGGCGGTCGTCTTCGCGGCCGTCGGCGGCGTGCTGGGCGTGGCCGGCGGCTGGGGCCTGGCGCACGTGCTCGTCGGGCAGATCGGGCAGACGATCAGCGACCTGTACGCCGTGGTGGACCCCGGCGCCGTGGTGCTGGACGCGCGGACGGCGGTGCTCGGGCTGGCGGTGAGCTTCGGCAGCGCCTCGGTCGGGGCGGCCGTGCCGCTGTGGCAGGCCGGCCGCACGCCGCCGATCAGCGTGCTGCGGGCCAGTGACGTTGCCGGGCGGAGCAGGGAGGCGGCGCGGGCGTTTCTGCTTGCGGGCGTGGGGCTGCTGCTGCTCACCGGCGGGTTGTACTTCGTGCCGGGTGAGTCGCCGCTGGTGGGCTTCGTGATGGCCGTGACGCTGGCGTTGGGCTTCGCCTTCTGCTGCCCGGCCGTCACGCGGCTGGCGTGCGCGGTCGTGGCGCGTGCCGGGCGGGCCGGGCAGTTGCTCCCGACGCAGATGGCCGCCGGCGGCGTGGCCCGCAGCCTGGGCGTCACCGGCGTGGCCGTCGCGGCGATGATGCTGGCACTCTCCATGTCCGTGGGTATCCAGACGATGGTCGGCAGCTTCCGCGATGCGCTGGGCACGTGGCTGGACAACCGCTTCAAGATGGACGTCTTCGTCGGCCCGCAGCTGCTGGTGGACTACAACATCGAAAGCGACCTGGACCCCGCCGCCGTCGATTGGGTCATCAACCGGCCGGAGGTGTCGCGCCACGTGATCTACCGCTGGCAGATGGGCGTCGAGATCGCCGGCGTAAGCACGCAGCTGCTGGCCGCGGAGATGCCCAAGCTCGTGGACCGCGACCTGCAGTACAAGCACCGCATCGAAGGCCCGTACGACGCGACGACGCAGGTGGTGGTGAGCGAACCCTTCGCCGCGGCCAGCGGCACGCAGGCGGGGGACACCCTCACGCTCAACACGCCGGCCGGGCCGCGGGAATTCTTGGTTTATGGCGTTTTTTACGACTTCGGCTCGGAGCGCGGGCAGGTGATGATCGACCTGCCCGTCTACCGCGAACTCTACGACGACCCGGCCGTGACGAGCGTGCACGTGGCACTGGCCCCCGGGGAGGACGCCGAGGCCGTGGCCCGAAAGTGGCAAAGCGAACTGGGCATCGGCTACCCGGTTGTGGTGCAAAGCTATCAGACGCTCAAGGCCGAGGTGTTGACGATCTTCAACCGGACGTTTGCCGTGACGGACGTGCTGAGCTGGCTGGCCGGGGGCGTGGCGTTTTGCGGTTTGGCCGGGTCGTTGCTGGCGCTGTCGCTGGCCCGGAGCCGGGAGTACGGCGTGCTGGCGGCGCTGGGCATGAGCACGCGGCAAACGGCCACGCTCGTGGTGGTGGAGGGGTTGATCATCGCGGTGGTGGCCGCGGCCGTCGCGGCCGTCGCGGGCACGGCACTGGCGTACGTGCTGAGCTATGTCATCCAGTACCGCAGCTTCGGCTGGAGCATCCCCACAAGCCCGCGGCCGGCCGAGTGGTTGAGCGTGCTGCTGCTAAGCTGCACAGCCGCCCTGCTGGCCGCGGCCTACCCGGTCAAACGCCTGCTGGCCTCGCCGCCGGCGGCGGCATTACGGAGTGAATGATGGAAGAGAAGAAGGCACGAAGGCACGGAGGCACGGGGCGGAAGGCACGAAGGCACGGAGGCACGAAGGCACGAAGGGTGGGACCATTTGCGCATCTCGCCCGCCGCCGCGGGGCCTGCCCACACTCGGCCGGGCCCGTTCTGCATTGTCTTTCCCCTTCGTGCCTCCGTGCCTTCGTGCCTTCGTGCCTCTTCTTCCTCCTCTTCCTCGTCCCCGTCGCGTTTGCGGATCAGGGTTTTAAGCAGGTCATCCAGCCTCGCGCGTGGCAGTTTCCGCAGGATTTCGGCCGGCATGACGAGTTTGAAACCGAGTGGTGGTACTTCACCGGCAACCTGTTCACCGACGCCGGCCGGCATTTCGGGTACCAGGTGACGTTCTTCCGCAGCGGCATGTCGCCCGGCACGCCCGACCGCCCGAGCCGCTGGGCCGCGAGTGATTTGTACTACGCCCACGCCGCGATCACCGACATCGAACGCCGCCGCTTCGCCCACCACGACCTGCTCTCCCGCGCCCGCCCGGGCCTGGCGTGGGCGGCCGACGACACGCTCGACGTCCGCCTGCTCGACTGGCACGCGAAGCTGGTCGATGCCCGGACGATCAAGCTCTTTGCCCGCGACGACGACGGCCGATTCGAGATCGACCTCACCGCCACCATCGAACGCGGCCCGATCCTGCAGGGCCCCGGCGGCGTCTCGAAAAAGGGACGCGAGCCGGGCCAGGCCAGCTACTACCACTCCATCACGCGGCTGCGCACGGCCGGCACCCTCACCATCGACGGCGAGGCGCACGCCGTGACCGGCCTCTCGTGGATGGACCAGGAGTTCAGCTCCAACGTGCTGTCCGACGGGCAGGTCGGCTGGGACTGGCTCTGCCTGCAGATGGCCGACGGGCGGGACATCAAGGCGTTCCAGTTGCGCAGGGAAGACGGCACGGCCGACTACACCGCCGCGACCGTCGTCGCCGCCGACTGCACGGTGGCCTACCTCGACCCGGCCGACGTGGTTTTGGATGGTAGCGAGCCGTGGACGAGCCCCACGACCGGCGGCGCGTACCCGCAGCACTGGCGCGTGAAGCTTGGCCGGGAGACGCTCACCGTCCGCAGCCTGCTGCCGGACCAGGAGATCTCGGCGGGCGACGCCGGCGGCGTGAGCTACTTCGAGGGGGCGATCGAAGCGGTGGACGAAGCCGGCAACGTCGTCGGCCGCGGCTATCTGGAGATGACCGGCTACGACGAACCGCTGAGCGGGTTTTAGAGCGACTGGATCCGCTGTAGCTCGAATGCCTCCTCGCCCCGGAGAAGCGGCGGAAGCCTCGGCCGGTTCTGCCGCGTGTGCTCGGGCTGCTCGACGACAACGCGCCTGTCCAACCGCGCCAGCAGGTCGCCGCCGAGTGTTTCGTTCGACGGGTCCGACGTGCAGGTGCAGAGGCTATGGTGCACGTCGCCTCAATAGGCTTTGAGGTATGGGTCCATACCGGGGAATGGGCTGGGCATGCGGTTAGTATGTCGGCCGGATGAAGACGTCGAACGCAAACTCCGAGGGCCCGCTGGGCCTCATTGCCGGTGAGGGGAGCTTCCCGCTGCTGGTGGCGCAGGGTGCCAAGTCGGCCGGGCGGCGTGTGGTGACGTGCGGGCTGGCGGGCATCGCCTCGGACGAGGTGCGAGCGCTCTCGGACGCGTACCGCGCCGTGGGCCTGATGCGGCTGGGGCAGTGGGCGCGATTTCTCAGGGCGCACGGCGTGTCGGAGGCCATCATGGTGGGGCGGGTGCGTAAAAAGACCATGTACGCCCACGGCCCGGTCCGGCGGTACTTGCAGTACCTGCCCGACGTGCGGACGATGCGGCTTTACCTCACCCGGCTACGCCACGACAAACGCACGCACAAGGTGCTCGAGGCCGTTGCCGACGAACTGGCAAGCTGCGGAGTGACCTTGATCGACTCGACCGCTTACACGACGGAGCACCTGGCGACGGCCGGGGTCATGGGGCGAATTACGCCGAGCGACCGCCAGCAGGCCGACATGGAATACGGCTGGGAGCTTTGCCGGCTGATCAGCCGGTCGGACATCGGGCAGGCGATTGCGGTGCAGGACCGGGACGTGCTGGCGGTGGAGGCGGTGGAGGGGACGGACAACATGATCCGCCGGGTGGGGGAGTGGAGCAAGGTGCCCGGTTGGGTGCTCATCAAGGTGGCGAACGCGAAGGCGGACATGCGGTTTGATGTGCCGACGGTGGGGGTGCGGACGGTGGAGAACCTCCACGCCGCCGGCGGGCGTGTGCTGGTGCTGGAGGCCGGGCGGACCATCCTGCTGGAGAAGCCGGCCGTGCTGGCCAGAGCCGATGCGCTGAAGATCGCGGTGGTTGGCCGATAGCCCCACCTGACCTGATGCGCCCTGACGACGAAGCAAGCCTGAGGAGCCGCGACCGTAAGGGGGTGGGCCCCACCCGGGCGCTGGCCGCTCGCGCTTCGACGGTCCAGCTACCGGGATGACAATCGGCGGCGGTCGGCGGTCGGGCGGCGGACGCGGTCGGCGGGGGACGCGGTCGGCGGTCGGCGGCTTGTGGTGTGGGCGTCTTGTCCATCTGTTTTTTAGATGGGCGGGACGCCCAGACCACCCCTCCGGGGGTGGCGGTGGACTTGGGGCGGGGTTTGGTGGACACGGCCGGACGTTTGCTGGACATCGGACGGCGTCGGGGTGGACATCGGGTGGACGGAAGCCCGGTTCTTCTGGACGGCCGGTGACGAAAAGTGGACGTCGGGCGCGTGAGGTTTGGGGGAGGGGGTGGTGTTGACATTGGCGGCGGCCGGATGAGACTTTGGGCTCATCGTTCCGTTCTGAAAGTGAGAGACCTGCCTTGAGTACACCCCTGCGTTTTGGACTGGTTGGTTGTGGTTCGATCGGCCCGACGCACGCGGGGGCGTTGCGTCAACTGGAGGAGGCCGAGCTGGTGGCGGTGGCGGACCTGGATCCGGCGAAGCGGGATAAGGTCGGCGAGGCCTTCGGCTTGAGCCGGCGGTACGCCTCGGATGTCGAGTTGCTGGCGGACAAGGACGTGGAGGCGGTGATCCTGGCGACGCCCAGCGGCCTGCACGCCGAGCAGGCGATTCGTGCACTTTCCGCGGGAAAACACGTGGTTATCGAGAAGCCGATGGACGTCTCGCTGGCGGCGTGCGACCGGCTGATCGAGGCGCAGAAGAAGTACCAGCGGCAGGTGGCGGTGATCAGCCAGCACCGGTTCGACTCGGCAAGCCAACTGGCCAACGGGCTGATGCGCGGGGGGAAACTCGGGCGGCTGGTGTTCGTGGAGATGAGCGTCAAGTGGTACCGCACGCAGCACTACTACGACTCGGGCGACTGGCGCGGCACGTGGAAACTCGACGGCGGCGGGGCGTTGATGAACCAAGGCGTGCACACCGTCGATTTGATGCAATGGCTCGCCGAGCCAGTAAAAAGCGTGTTTGCCCACACCCGCACGGCCGGTCATGAGCGGATCGAGGTGGAGGACCTGGCCGTGGCGACCCTGGAATTCGCCAACGGTGCCGTGGGCACGCTGATGGCCACAACCGCGTTTTACAAAGGGCAACCGGCGCGGTTGGATCTTGTGGGAACGGAAGGTTCGCTGGTGATCGAAGGGGACCGGCTCAAGCTGGTGCAGCTTAAAAGCGGGGAGGAGTTCGGCCGCGAGGCGGCCGCCACGCACGCGATGAACGTGGCCACCGGCGGCACGGCGAGCGTGAAGGACGAGGCCGTCGCGCGTGACGCCGCGGCCGAGGTGGGTGCGGTGTGGGGCGATGCCCACCGCGAGCAGCTGCGTGATTTCGTGCGTGCGGTGCAGAGCCACAGCCGGCCGTTGATCGACGCGGAGGAGGGTCGCAAGCCGTTGGAGATCATTTTGGCGGTGTACGAATCTTCTCGGACGGGGCGCAAGGTCGTTCTGTCCGAGTGAGGTGTCGCGGCGGCGGTAGGGAGGCCGTGCAGGCGTTAGAGGCCGGCAAGGTTGTCAGGGCGGGTGCGGGTTTGTCGTAGAAGCACACGGCATGCCCCAATAAAGCGTGTCTCGCCAGCTAAGTTACGTGCGATTCGGGCCGATGAAGCCTTTGCATGAGCAAAGGAACTTCCATGTCGAACCGGATCATGATTGGCCAACTGCTGGTCCAGCAGGGGGTCTTGAACGCGGAGCAGGTCGAGCACGTCGTGCGGGTGCAGCAGGCGACGGGCCGGCCCTTCGGCGACCTGGCCGAACGGCTGTTTGATGTCTCCCCGCAGGCCGTGGAGGACGCGTGGAGCCTGCAGTTCATCAACGAGGCGGGCCTGTGCGACCTGGACGAGGCGCGGTTCGACCCGTCGTGCGTCGCGCTTTTGTCGCGTCGACAGGCGTGGCAGTTTCACCTGCTGCCCGGCAGCCGGGATGAGACGCACCTGTGCGCATTCACGAGTGCCGAGGACCTGGTGCGGGCGATCAACTTCGCGACGCGGCACTTCGACGAGCCGGTCTACTTCCGCCTGGCAGACCGCGAGCAACTCCGCCAGCACCTGATGCTGCACTACCCCGTGCCCGAGCACATGGCGACGGCGTCCGGCTTCTAAAAACGTCGGAAACAAGGGCGTTTGCGAAGAAAACCGCCGTGCCGCGTTACAGCACCGCCAGCGGGCGGCGCTTCTCGGCGGGCACTTCGGCCACGAGGTCGTACGCCTGGAAGTCGGTCACGTCCACGTCCACGAACGTGCCGGGGGTGAGCCGGCGGGCGCTTTGCACGTACGTGACCGAGTCGATGTCCACCGCCTGCCCGGCGTGCCGGCCGACGTACCGCCGCGGCTCATCCGACGGCGTAGCTACGCCGGCGGTACGCTTCTCCGGACGCACTTCCGAGTCGATCAGCACACGCAGCTTCGTGCCCACACGGTCGGCGGCGCGGGCGAAGGCCACCTCCTGCTGGGTGAGCATCAGCTCCTCCACGCGGGCTTTGATCACGTCGTCCGGCGTGCGGCTCTCGGCCGGCATGCGGCCCATCGGCGTGCCGGGCTCGGGGCTGTACGGGAAGACCCCCAACGCGTCGAACCGCATCTCCCGCACCCACTGCACCAGCTCGCCGTGCTCGGCGTCGGTCTCGGTGGGGCTGCCGGCAATGAGCGTCGTGCGGATCGCAATGCCCGGCACGCGGTCGCGGAGCTTGCCCAGCAGTGTCTGCGTCTGCTCGCGGGTGACCTTGCGCTTCATCAGCGTCAGGATGCGGTCGTTGATGTGCTGCAGCGGCATGTCGATGTACTTGACCAGCCGCGCGGAACTGGCCAAGGCGTCAATCATCTCGTCGGTGAAGCAGCTCGGGTAGGCGTACATGAGGCGAACCCACTCGACGTCGGCCGGGAGGCGGGCGTCGAGGGTCTTCAGCAGCCCGGCCAGGCCCGGCGAGTAGGCGATGTCCGTGCCGTAGCTGGTGGTGTCCTGCCCGATGAGGTTCAATTCGACGGCCCCGTCGGCGGCCAGCTCGTTGCCCTCGGCCAGGATCTGCTCGATCGGCTTGGACCGCATCGGCCCGCGGATGCCGGGGATCGTGCAGAAGGCACACCCCTGGTTGCACCCCTCGCTGATGCGCAGATAGGCGTAATGGCGGGGCGTCAGACGCAGGCGGGCGCGGTCGTCCTCGAAGAGTTTGAGACGGGCGGCCGGGCGACTTGCCCCGGGGGGCACATGGCCGGCGGGCTCCGGATCGGCCGCCTGGGTTTCGGCGAGGGTGTTCGAGAGGTCGTGGTACTTGCCCAGGTAGTGCCCGTGGGCGGAGCGGGGGTTGGCCGGGCCTCGGACGGCGGCGACGATGTGCTCTCGGTCGAAGACGCCCACGAGGCGGTCGATTTCCGGGACGTCCTCCAGCAGCTTGGTCTTGTGGCGCTGCACGAGGCAGCCGGCGACGATCACCCGCTTGCAACTGCCGGCCTGCTTGAGGCTTACGGCATGGCGGATCTCGGCCAGGCTCTCCTCGCGGCTGGCTTCGAGGAAGCCGCAGGTGTTGATGACGACGGCGTCGGCCTCGGCCTCGTCGGCGGTGATGGCCAGCCCGTCGCTGGCGAGCAGGCCGAGCATGCGTTCGGAGTCGACCAGATTTTTAGCGCAGCCGAGGCTGACGAAGGCGACGGTACGGATCTCGGGTTTCGGCTGCGACATAATGGCGTTCCAAGGGTGCAAAGCGGCGTTGGTAAGGCTAGCCGGGGCATGACTGCCGGGCAACTATGGGAAGATGGGCGTTGCAGCGGCGGCGGCCGGGCAGTGGTGACGCGGGCGGGGGTAACGCGGGCGTGTGGCGGGGGGTGTTGTGAACCGTAAAGTGTTTGTGGTAAAGGGTTTACGAGCGAAATTTGCGGTGGTTTGCGGGGTCTGGTAGAGTCTCGATCGTTATGCCGAGCCGTCCGAAGACGTCCAGGAACGCCCCCGAGAAGGCCGCCGTCAAGCGGAAGAAGACGCCGACCAAGGCAACGCCCCGTCGTCGGACGGTGGCAGTGGCGGAACCTAAACCGACGTCCCGGGCCGCAAGTACGACAGGACGTCGTAGTCCGGCGAAGGGGTCAGGATTGAATAAGGTCGTCGTCAAGCAGGTCGGGGTCAAGTCCTTGGCCAAGGCCGAAGTCGCCGCCAAGCCGGTCACTGCCAAGCCCGTCACTGCCAAGCCAGCCACGGCCAAACCCGTCACTGCCAAGCTCGCCACTGCCAAGCCCGCATCTGCGACCGCGGCGAAGCAAGCCGCCGCCAGGCCCGCCGTCCGCAAGGGTGAGGCACGCCAATCAGATGTACGCCAGGCTGAAACCCGCAAGCCGGAGCCGAAGCCGGTTTCCACGGCAGAGCCTGCCAAGCGGCGGCCGGGCCCCATCACGACATACATCCGTGCCCAGGCCTTCCTCCAGAGCCTGTCGGACGTCGAAAAGCTCCGCATCGTCCGCTACGACGAGAAGACCTTCGACCTGACCCGCATGCGGACGCTTCTGCGCAAGCTGGGGAACCCGCAGGACAAGTTCAAGTCCGTCCACGTCGCCGGCACCAAGGGCAAGGGGAGCACCTGCTGCATGGTCGCCAGCATGCTCCAGGCCAACGGGTTCAAGGTCGGGCTGTACACCAGCCCTCACCTGGTGGACCTCCGCGAGCGGATTCAGATCAACCAGCAGGGCGGCTCGGCCGTGATCTCCGAGGCGGATTTCACCCGCCTCGTCGCCAAAATCGCCCCGCACATCACCCGTGCCAGGCCGACGCCCAGCTACTTCGACGTCCTCACGGCCATCGCGTTCATGTACTACGCGGAGCAGCAGGTCGACATCGCCGTCATCGAAACCGGCCTCGGCGGCCGGCTCGACTCGACGAACGTGCTCAACCCCGAAGTCACCGCGCTGACGAGCATCAGCTTCGACCACATGGCCCAGCTCGGCCGGACGCTGACCCGTATCGCCAGGGAGAAGGCGGGCATCTTCAAGCCCGGCGTCCCGGCCGTGACGGTCATTCAGGACCCCGAGGCAGCCCGCGTCATCGAGACCACCGCCGAAGAGGTCGAGGCGCCGCTGGACGTCGTAGGCAAGACGGTCGAGTTCAGCTACCGGTTTGAGGCCAACCGCATGCTCGGCCGGCACAACCGGCTTTGCCTGTTTACGCCCAACAGCCGGTTCGAGCACCTGGCCGTGCCGATGCACGGGGAGCATCAGGCCATCAATGCCGGGCTCGCCCTGACGGTGATGGACAAGCTCAAGTCCCGCGGCTTTGCGATCGACGACGCCAAGAGCACCGAGGGGCTTCTCGCCTGCAAGATGCCCGGCCGGATGGAGCTTCTGCAGACCAACCCCCGCGTGCTGCTGGACTGTGCCCACAACGCCGCCAGCCTCGATGCGCTGATGAAGGCGATCGGGCAGCACATGGTCTACGACGCCCTGGTGCTGATCTTCGGCTGCTGTGCCGACAAGGACGTGGACGCGATGCTCGCCAAGATCACAGGCGGGGCGGACAAGGTGATTTTCCTGCCCGTCGAGTCCGTCCGCACCGCCGACCCGCACGATATGGCCCAGCGGTACGCCGAAACCCACGGCCGGATGGCGCAAGTCGCCGAGAACCTCGACGAAGCCCTGGCCATCGCCGCCCGAGCCGCGACGCGCGACGACCTGATCGCCATCACCGGCAGCTTCTACCTCGTGGGCGAGGCCAAAAAGCACTTCGACGGTAAACGCCGTCAGCCCGTCGCCGGCTAAGCCGCAGGCGACATGCGCCGGAGGTTTACGGCTGGCGCGGGGCGGTCGGGCGGCCTACCATGGCCCGTCATGCCGGACCGTCTGCTGTCGTACATCAAAACACCCGATTGGGACAAGCAGCACCACTGGCGCCGGGCCGTCTGGCAGGGCATGAACCGGCTCGGCCTGACCGGCCTGCACGTGCTGCCGACGCACGAGAGCTGGATCGACCTGGTCCGCCTCGACATGCCGCTGCCCGGGCTCGACCCGCAGTTGAACGGCTTCAGGCTCGTGCAGGTGTCGGACCTGCACTACAGCCCTGTGGTCTCCCGCCGGTACCTGTCACAGTTCGTGGCGTACATCAACCGCCTCAAGCCGGATCTCGTGGCCGTGACGGGGGACCTGGTTACCGGCGGGTACCGCTATAACCGCAACGTGGCCGGGCTGCTGGCCAAAGTTCAGAGTCGGCTGGGCACCGTCGTGACGTTCGGTAACCACGACTACTCGATCCACGGCAAGAACGTTCACGGCGAGGGCCGGCAGCGCGCCCGCCACCTGCAAAAAGCCCTGGAAATGCACGGCATGCGGGTGCTGCGGAACGAGGCGATGCAAGTGCGTCTGGGGGACCACCGGCCGATGACGCTCGTGGGGCTGGACGACGAATGGTCCGGCCACCTCGACGCCCGCCGGGCCTGGGAAGGTGCCGACCCACGTACGCCTATCGTCTGCCTGAACCACAACCCGAAGAACGTCCGCGACCTGCTGGGTTACCCCTGGCAGTGGATGCTCTCGGGCCACACCCACGGCCGGGCGATCGCCACGAGCAAGCTCGGCAAAATGCTCTGGAGCAGCAAGTACCGCGAATACGTCGCCGGCCACTACCGCGTGGAGGGCCGGGACCTGTACGTGAACCGGGGCCTGAGCTACGGCCAGCGGGCGAACAAGGCCTGCCGGCCCGAGATCACGCTGTTCACCCTCCGGCCGACGAGCTGAGGCGAACTGTCTGTCGGCTTGCGGGGATTTATGCTTGCAAAGCATTGGCGGGGCGTTAAGGTCTGACTAACCACCGCCCGGCTGCCATGCCGGTTCTATCGCTCCACTGATTTCCCATCCGGTTTTTGTCTGTCCGCTTCGCCGCGGGCTCGACTTTTTCGCGTCCTGCCGGACGGGAGTTTTTCATGCGGTCGGTTTCTTTCACGTCGGTCCTTCGCGTTTCCACAGTTCTTGCAGGCGTACTTTGTCTGAACGGCTCGGCGCTGGGCGTCGAGATCTACACCTCGGTGGCCACGCCCAACTCCGGCCTATCCATCGGAGGACTCACCGGGGTGACCGACAACGACGTTGTCGCTTACAACACGGCCACGGGTACGGGCACCATCGCCTTCTCCGCCGTTACCGGTGACTTGGACGCGTTCCATCTCCTGCCCGACGGTAGCGTGCTCTTCTCAACCTTGTTCAACACCACTATCGCCGGCACCAACTACGACGATGCCGACCTGATCCGCTACGACCCGGCGACCGATACCGCGAGCATCTACTTCATCTCGAATTCGGTGTTCACCAGCGTTGCGCCGGACATCACCGGCATCAGCCTTCTCTCAAACGGGAACCTGCTCTTCTCGATGCTCGCCTCCACCACCATGACCACGCCGAGTGGGCCGGTGAGCTTCGAGGACGGCGACATCATGGAGTACGACATCAACACCGGTAACGTCTCCACGTTCTACGCCGAATCGGACCTGTTCGACGACGGCGACGGCGACGTCTACGGCATCCACGCACTGTCCGATACCGAACTGGTGCTCTCGTTCAACACCGCCGAGGTTATCGACGGCGTCAGCTACACCAGCAACGACCTGGTCCTGCTCGATGTCACCACCGGTGCCACCAGCCTCTACGCGGCAAACTTCTGGGACGTCGGCTCGACGATCGACGCCGTTTACGTCGTCGTACCCGAGCCGGCGTCGCTGTCGCTGCTGGGACTGGGCGGGATGTCGCTCCTGCGCCGCCGCCGCTGAGACACGCGTCGGCCGTCTGTTCGCTTTTTTGATGAACACAATGCAAGCAGCACAGGAAATTTTCATGACAAATGTAGTTAAAACAACCGTAGCGGTATCCGTTCTCGCCGTCGCGGCCGGGCAGGTTTTCGCGGCGCAGAAGCTCGTCGCCTCGGCGCCGGTCGGGAACGTGGTGGTGGACAACCCTGCCGCAACGGCGTTGCCCGTCAATTTCGGTGCGGCCGCGGCGGGCGTGCCGATCAGCGGCTTTGGCCTCTCAGGTACGTTCTCCGGCATCAACGTCGATAACTCCGACGGCCTGTGGCCCTGGTCGCTCGACCTGGCCGTGGGCATCACTTCGCCGGACTCGCAGTTCCTCCAGTGGGGCTCGCCCATTGCCGGGGACCGCACCTTCTCCGACTACCCCATTCAGGATTTCACCGGCGGTTTCACCAACGCACAGGCCACCGGCACCTGGAATCTCAACTTCACAGACACCGGCCCCAGCACGGCGGCCTCCTTCGAGATTCAGAACGCCAGCGTGCACCTGATGACGCAGGTGCCGGACGTCGTCACGCCCGTGGCCGCGGACGTCACCACCGGCCCGCAGTGGAGCAGGCCCTTCGCCATCAACGGTGTCTCGTCGCTCGGGCCGGTCTTTTACGAGGCAGTCACCTTCACCGTGAGCGAGTCCGGCGGGTACGTGTTTGATACGTCAGTCAGCAGTGGCAATGCGTTCACCTTCCTCTACGCCGACGGCTTTGACCCGAGCCTTCCGCTGGAAAACCTGCTCGACTACGGGCTCGGCAACGGCAGCTCGCCCTTCGGCGTGCCACCGGGCCAGAGCCTCATCGAGGCGCTGCTGTTCGAAGGCG
>JBHJOM010000090.1:0-9511 GCA_050329715.1 Phycisphaerae bacterium | reverse complement strand
GTACATCCTCATCGACGAGTACCAGGACACGAACCACGCCCAGTACGTGCTGGCCCACGCGCTGGGCATGGGCAAGCGGAACGTGGCCGTGGTGGGGGACCCGGACCAGAGCATCTACGCGTGGCGGGGGGCGGACATCCAGAACATCCTCGACTTCGAGAAGGACTACGCCGACGCCACCGTCGTGCGGCTCGAGCAGAACTACCGCAGCACCAAGGTCATTTTGCAGGTGGCCGATGCGCTCATCGCCAACAACAGCCAACGCAAGGACAAGCGCCTCTGGACCGAGAACGACGACGGGCAGAAGCCCGAGGTCATCCTCGCGCAGGACGAACACGACGAGGCCAAGCAGGTGACGCAGCGCCTCAAGGACGCCAACGAGGCCGGCGTGCCGTGGAGCGACATGGCCGTCTTCTACCGCATGAACAGCCTCTCCCGCGTGATGGAAGATGCGCTGCGCCACGCCAACGTGCCGTACCAGATCGCCCGGGGCGTGGAGTTCTACAACCGCAAGGAGATCAAGGACGTGCTGGCCTACCTCAAGTACGTGGCCAACCCGGCCGACGAGGTGGCGCTCACCCGCATCATCAACACGCCAACCCGCGGCATCGGCAACCAGACGGTGAACCAGCTGACGGCCTTCGGTGTCGCCCGCGGCCTGAAGCTGCACGAAGCCCTCGACCACGCCGGCGAGTGCGAAGGCCTCAGCAGCCGGGCGGTGAATGCCGTGAGGAACTTCGCCACGCTCGTCCGCCGCTGGCGCGAGCTGACGGCCGCACCGGCGAATGCGGGTAACGGTGAGATCTTCGAGGAAAAGGCCGGCACCGTGCAGCGGGTGATGGAGGCCGTGGTGCGCGAAGCCGGCTTCGAGCAGGACCTGCGCAAGAAGGGGGACAAGGAGCAGGCCGAGCTGAACAACGTGTATGAATTGATCAGCTCCGCCGCCGAGTACGACCGCCAGAACCCCGAAGGCACCCTGATAGACTACCTGGGCGAAGTCTCCCTCGTGGCGGATGCCGACCACATGAAGGGCAACGGCGGGGCGGTCACGCTCATGACCCTGCACGCGGCCAAGGGGCTGGAGTTCCCTGTGGTTGCCATCATCGGCCTGGAAGAGGGCATCCTGCCGCACGGCCGGGCCCGGGGCAGCCTCTCTGAGCTTGAAGAGGAACGCCGCCTCTGCTTCGTGGGCATCACCCGCGCACAGCAGCGGCTGATTTTGGGCAAAGCCAACATTCGCACCGTACGCGGCATCCGCGAGCGGACGATCACCAGCCCCTTCCTCAACGAACTGCCGGCCGAGCTGCTCGACGTCACCGACCGCACCGGCGTCCCGGACCCCGCCGACCGCCACGACCCCTACGGCCGTGCCTTTGACACCGCCCGCGCGGGGCTCGCCACGCCGTTTCGCAAAGGGGATGCGGTGCGGCACCCGAAGTTTGGCACCGGCACCGTGTTCGACGTGGCCGGCATGGGCACGAACACCCGCGTGGTGGTCGACTTCCAGTCCGCCGGGCGAAAAACGCTGATCCTCGAGTACGCCCGCCTGGAACCGGCCTGAAACGGCGGCCTGAGGGCAGCGCGCCCGCCCCGCGCCCGCCACACGCCCGCCCCGCGCCTTGACATTCGCCCACACGGATATACGCTTGGGCGGATATGCCAGTGCGAGCCGAGCCATCCCCCGAGGTCGTGTTCCGTGCCCTTTCGGACGCGACGCGCCTTCGCATCCTCTGCCTGCTCCGCGGGCGGGAGGTTTGCGTGTGCGACTTCACATCGGTGCTGAACGTGCCGCAGCCGAAGGTGAGCCGCCACCTGGCCTACCTGAGGAAGGCCGGGCTGGTCGCGTGTCGCAAGGACGGCCCGTGGTGCTGGTACCGGCTGGCACTGGCGGATGACGAGTTTTCCGGGGCGATTCGCGCCTGTCTCGACACCGTCGAGCCGAAGCTGCCCGGGTACAAGCGTGTCTCGAGCAGGCTGGCAACCCGGCCGTGCTGTGCGACTTTGGACCGATCATGATCAAACCGATGGTGCTGATTTTGTGCACGGGCAACTCCTGCCGCAGCCAGATGGCCGAGGGCTTTCTCCGCCACTACCAGGGCGACGAGTTCGACGCCCACTCCGCCGGGACGGACCCCGCCGCCCGCGTTCACCCGCTGGCCGTGCAGGTGATGGACGAGGTCGGCATCGACATCTCCGCCCAGCGGCCAAAGGCCCTGAAGGACTACCTCGGCAAGCAGCCGGTGCGGCACGTGCTCGTGGTGTGCGACCGCGCCGGTGAAACCTGCCCGCGCATCTGGCCGGGCACCTGGAGCATCCGCCAGATGCCCTTCGAGGACCCCGCCGAGGCCACCGGCACCGACGAGGAGGTCCTGGCCGTCTTCCGCCGTGTTCGCGACGAAATCGCCCAGGCCATGCAGGCCTGGCACCCGGACACCGCCGAGGCCATGCGCGCCTTCCGCGACCAGCACCGCCGTCACGATGACGACACCCACACCAAGCCCCAGGCGAACACCCAGGCGAGCACCCCGGCCGACGCATAAGCCGACGCTTAGCCCGCCCGACCCATTCCCCCGACTCACGCACCAAAAGGACTGACATGACCCTGCACATCACCGAATCCGTCCGCAACAAGTATGGTTCCATCGCCGCCGGCACCCTCAGCGGCGACGCCGCGGGCGTCCGCGAAGTCGCCGAGGCCTTCGGCTACTCCGCCGAGGAGCTCGCCGCCATCCCCGCCGAGGCCAACATGGCCCTCTCCTGCGGCAACCCCACCGCCTTCGCCTCGCTCAAGGAGGGCGAAACCGTCGTCGACCTCGGCTGCGGCGGCGGGCTGGACGTCTTCCTGGCCGCCCGACGCGTCGGCCCCACCGGCCGGGCCGTCGGCATCGACATGACCCCCGAAATGATCGCCCGCGCCCGCAAGAACGCCTTCCACCCGGACGGCACGCCCATGGAAAACGTCCGCTTCCACCTCGCCGAGATCGACGCCATGCCTCTCCCGGACAACAGCGTCGACTGCGTCATCAGCAACTGCGTCATCAACCTCGCCCCCGACAAACAGGCCGTGTTCCGCGAGATCATGCGCATCCTCAAGCCCGGCGGCCGGCTGGCCGTCAGCGACATCGCCCTCAAGCAGCCCCTGCCCGACGAACTGCGTGACAGCGTCGCGGCGTACACCGGCTGCATCGCCGGGGCCATGCCCGTCGCCGAGTACGAAGCCGGCCTCAAGGCCGCGGGCTTCGCCTCCGTCGCCATCATCGACGCCGGCTCCGACCTGAACGCCTACGCGCAGGTGGAAGGCCAAAGCTGCTGCAACGCCCCCGGTGCAGAACAAGCCGCCCCGGCCGCCGGCGCCAGCGATGCCGCCACAGGCGGCTGCTGCACGCCGCTGCCCGTCGCCGGTGCCTGCTGCGGCGGCAAAGAACCCCGCGACACCACCGGCCACGCCGCCAAGGCCACCGTCCACGAAGACCTGGCCGAGGTGCTCAGCCGCTTCGACGTCAACGCCTACGCCGCGAGCGTGAAGGTGTGGGCCGTGAAGCCATAACCCGCCCGACCGCAACAACGCCCCGCCTCGCGAGGGAAGCGCGCAAACAAGTGCGGCGGCCAACGGCCGCTCCGCCGCCGCCCGCGACCGACGCCGGAGCGAACAGTCACCCCGGGAGGGCAAAGCTCCAGCCGAGCCGCATTCGGGAGGGCGAGGCACCCGGGAGGGCGAGGCTCCAGCCGAGCCGCTACGCCACCGATCCCCACCGCCGCTTCGGCTGGCCGCCGCCGCACCGAGTCACCTGCAGACGGCAGGCGTGCACGAGTATAGGCGGGGCGATGCGCCAAGCAGGCGCACGCCGGCGGGCAGTAAGCGGAAACAGCGTTTATGTCCTGACGCACAACACGATGAACATCGGACGACCCAGGAGGGTCGCAACGCGGCCGGTACGTCCCCTTTCCCCTTTAGTTCGCCTGTTGAAGGTGCTGGTCCACAACACGATGATCATCAGGCGGGCGAAGAGGGTCGCAACACAGCCGGTGCGTCCCCTTTAGCTCGCCCGTCGGCCGCGGCCGTCCAGATGCACGCGACGCAATTCACTCCGTCTCCTCATCGTGATTCGGCAAGCTGAGACCTTCAAATGGCGGATGCTCCGTGAGTTCCTCAAGGAATCGCGGGCCGAATACCTCTACTCCATCAATCCCCTTTTGGAACAATGCTTTTCGCAACGACTGATCGTCGCTCCAGCCCCAAACGTTAATGCTCCCTTCAGGGCCGTCGCGAACGAACATTCGAAAGACTAGGTCGGCTTCGCGAGGCTCCTCAAGGCTGAGAGACGCGACCACTTTATCGAGATCAGGCGTTTCAAACGTAAATTCACGAACAGTGCCAACAGAGTCGGGCACAACTTCGAAGTTGAGATATCGCTCAATCGTGCCGCTCCCGCGACTACTGATCCTCATTTGCCAGCCGTTGGAATACTGTATCGCAGCAACGGTCGAACTATCCTTGAAGTCACCTATCTGCGGACGCACTTCGAATGTCCTGCCACCGGTTGTCTCGCGCTTCGGAAGAGTCAATCCTTCGAATGGCGGATGCTCCGTAGGTTCCTCAAGATATCGCGGGCTGAATACGTCTACTCCATTGATCCCCTTCTGGACCAATGCTTTTACCAACGCCTGATCGTCGGTCCAGCCCCGCACTTCAATGACCCCTTTACGCTCGTCGCGCAGCCACACTCGAAAGACGGCTTCGGCCTCGGCTTCGGGCGGCTTCTCAAGACTGACAGAAGCGACCAACTGATCAAGATCATACGTGTTAAACTTAAGCCAGTCGATCATGCCGTCAATGTTTGTGTTTGCATCGGGGAAGCGATCTCGATCAAGCTTACCGGCGCCGACACGGTTGATCTTCAGCCTCCAACCATCCGGAAGGCCAATCTCGGCAATGTATCCGCCGGGACTCTCCTTATTTATTTCAGGACGAACGTCGAACGTCCTGCCACCGCATATGTCATACGTCACAACCACTGCAAGGAGTATGAGAATGTACATCGCTAATCTGTTCATGACTGCACCTCTTCAAGCCTGCCCGGTTTGAAGACGATTCGAAACCGAGTGGGCTGGTGGGACATTATAACAACGTTAACCAGTGCCTCGACATTACTCACGACGTCATCTCCGTCCAGGTCAACACCGCCGAAGCCATGCTCGTTGTAGGGGCCTTCCTCAACGATGTAGTAACCTGCGATTGGGTTGCGTCTAAATGCGTCGGCGCCGGCATAATCCTTTCCGTAGCTCGGATCAAAGTAGGTGTCTCTGACCTTCAGTGGTACGTAGGCTCACCTACTGCTGATCTGTCAAAACGATGAAAGGGTGCTGCGTGTCCAGCCAGTCCGTGAACTGAGGAGTCGGGTGCTTTACACCATCCGCGACACGATCGAACGTCTCCTTCAACAACTGCATGTCCGTGATCCAGCCAGCGATTGTTATATTGGGTCCGTCAGCACTGGTCTTTATACAACTGATCCAGGCGTACGAAGCTCCTCGCATCGGATAAACATGATCTTTAGGAGCTTTTTTAACCGCTTCTGGAGGTCGATTGAGCCGAATCGCCGCGACAATTCGGTCGACGTCACACTGAGACAAGATTGTGGTCGAGAATTTGCGGAAAGGATCTTCGGGACTGGCGTCCATATTCACCTCTCCGGTGAGGAAATATGGGTCGAACGACAAGGCCGCAAAACCCTGGTCCGTGATCTCTAGCGTCCAGGCTGGCGCCAACGCGATCTTTGTCCATGTGTCACCACGTCCTTCTGGACTGGGATACGGGACGTTGCGAACATCTGCTCTGAAAGTTCGAGGCCAGCCCTCCGGCCCTCCCCGGCTGCATCCGGGTGTGATCACCAAAAAGAAGAATAACAACGTAAGTGTGAAGCTCAATCTCATGGTTGCGACCTTCCCGGTCCAGTGAAGCGGACGAAGTTCACTACTCTCCGCGTTGAGAAAGCTACCGCTCTGACGACCACGGCTGGAGTGATCTGGCCATCACCGTTCAAATCAACACCTCCCGGGCCGTGCGTCGTTTCGTCGAATTGTCGTAATACTGGTTCTAGAGCGGTCCCTGCAACAGCCTTTAGTTCGAAGTCCCTCTTAGATGTATAGCTCTTCCCATAGCTTGGATCGTAATACAGGTTCTTCCGCTCAACGATGTAGTGTACCTTGAACCACGATCGCGGATTCTCTACCCCGCCTTGCCCCTTTATTCCGGGCTGATCCAAGAACTGAGCATAGGTCCAAGCGTATCGATTGCCGTCCGTGGAGCCGTCATCAATGTGGTATAGGTTCAGATGTTCCCACCACCGTAATCCAGAGCCGTCATGGCCTTGCGGGACATCGAGATCCCAGTTCTTTATAAAGAAGCTGTGTGGCTCTTCTGCGATACCAACGCCTTGGGGTTTACCTGCTTCAACCTGAACTATCCGCGCTCCTTGGACGCCCTGCGAGGTAAGTCCTTCGAGAAGCAAGAGTGCCCAGGCGGAGCACTGCCCGTCGCCCTCGGCGATGAGATCCTCGGCGGTTGTGTTGTCGGTTTCCCAACTCCCGTAGTACGTCATCACCCGTGCGGCATGCCCTTCGCGCGGTGCCCGTTCGACATTCAATGCTGGCGCTTTGAACTCGTTCCATATGCCGTCGAACACCTCCTGCTCGGTCGTCGCCCCGTCGGCCGCGGCCGTGGAGATGTATGCGACGGAGTGGAGCATCGTCTGCATCAGTGGGCGGCGGAACAGCAGGTACAGGTTTGCCAGGGTCGCCGTGCCGGCGCTCAGCCACGTCGTTCCGTCATCGAGCGACATTTCGAACGTGAAGGCGGCGTCTTCGATATGTTGCACCATGTCGTCGGTGAACGAAACATAGCCGGTCCAGTCGCGGACCGTAAGCACGCCCGCATCATATGTCGCCGGCGCCTGGTCGAAGCTCACACCGTCGGGACCGTTGGCTCGCACCAGAATTCCAGAGGCGAGGTCTGGAGCAAGGGAGGGCGTAACGTTCAGCTGGACGGTCATCGTAGGCGTGCTGCCGCTTACCAGCGCCACCGGCCAGTTCCGGTCATCTGTGTCGTCGGCGTCGCCGTCGCCGTTGCCGTCGAGCCATTGCACGCCGTCGTACAGGGTCGATCCGTCGTCTGACCGGAGTCGGACGTGATCGCCGAACGTGGTTGCACTCAATTCTATTGACCCGACCTGCGCTGCTACTTCAACGACGTGTACCGTCGCGGGAGAAGTTCCTTGGCGATAGCCGTCGCCCCCGAGCACGGAAAGGATGACTGTTTCAGCCGGCTCTGGACTAACAGCGTCTTCGATCGCGGCAACGTCGAACCTTCTGACCATCGAGCCGGACGTGAGTGTCACATCGCTAAGGTAATCCGCGCCGTCGATGAGGTAGTCGGTACCGCCGGTGGCACTACCGCCTGTTGAGAGGTTCACGTTGATCGGCTCGTCAATCACCCCCTCGGCCCACACCCGGAACTGCCCCGGCGTCGCACCGCCCTCGGCCACCTGCTCCCGTCCTTCCACCGCCTCCACGCTCACCAGCGGCGGGGGCGTCAGCTTCACGTTGTCGATGCCCCAGCTTTCGTCGGCCTTCGGCTGTGTCAGGTCGCCGGCGAAGGCGACGGTCAGGTCGCCGCCGGGGTGGTCGAACTCGATTTCGATCTCGTACTTCGCATCGCTCACGCCGCTAACCGGGCCGTAGTTGAATGTGTAGCCCAGTACGCCCGTCGCGGCGGCACCGGTCGTCGGGTCTGAGCCGGGGCTCGGGTACGACTGCGTCGCGAAGTACTGCGAACGCTCGTCGGTGATGTTGCGGAACGTCCACGACGTCGTCTCCTCGCCGACGGTGACTTCGAAGCTGTCCGGGCCGTAGTAGCCGTCGTCGTCTTCCAGGTCGCCGTCCCAACTGTTGATGGCGTAGAAGTCGAACGTCAGCTTGTACCCGTCGCCGGCGGAGACGTCCGCCATGGTGAAGTCGACGGAGTCACTATCGCCGAACCGGCCCAGGAACTTCTCGCCACTCGGGCTGGTGGTAATGGTCGTGTTGCTCCAGACGGCCGGGGCGTCCTGGAGGATGTCGTCCTCGAAGTCCTCGAACAGCAACGGCCCGAACGTCGCGGCGGCCACGCCCGAGGGCTCGCTGTCGCCGGCGTCGTACGTCTCGGCGACCACGCGGAAGTCGTACTGCGTCTCGAAGTACAGGCCGTTGGTCAGTTCCACGTCCTGGGTGCCCGGGCCGACGACGACGGCCGTGCGCCAGTTGTTCTGTGCCGCGGTCGAGCGGTACTCGACGCGGTAGCCCGTTTCGTTGCCGGACTCGTCCGACCACTCGACGAGGATTTTGGCAGGCTCCACATCCGTCATGGGGATGAAGGTCGCATCGTCCATGATCGGCGTGGCGGGCGGCGACCCGGCCGTGACGACGTCGCCCCAGTCCGAAGCGCTCGTGGCGTTCACCGCACGCAGCCGGTAGTCGTAGGCGCGGCCTTCGGTCACGCCGGTGTCGGTCACGTCGCCCGGGGTGCCGACCGAAACGGCCGACCAGCTTCCGGCTTCCGTCAGGCTGCGCTCCAGCTCATAGCTGACGCCTTGCAGCGCATCCCACTCCAGATCGACCTGGCCGGGCTGAACGGACGAAACGTTTAGTGAATAGGGCGTTTGGGGGTACGTCAGCGCGGTTACCACGGGCGTCGTGGCCGACGTCTGGTGGGCGTTGAGCGCTGAGACACGGAAGCTGTGCTCGGTCTGCGGGAGTGCGTAGTCGAGCGTGTAGCTGGTGGCGTCGGCCTCGGTGAACGCGACCGACTGCCACGACGCACCGCCGTCGATGCTGGCTTCGATGAGGAAGCCGTCCTCGTTCTGGCTGTTGTCGTTCCAGGTCAGGTCGATGCTGTCGTAGGCGTTCGGCGTGGCGGTGAGGTTCGTGGGGGCGGGCAGGAGGGTGGTTTCCCAGTCCTTCTCGCCGGTGTGGCCGAGCCACTGCTCTCCGGTGGTGGCATCGACGGTATAGGGGCGTACGCGGTACCAGTACTTTGTGCCGTCTTCTACGCCGGTGTCTGTCCAGGCATGAGTGTGAGACCGCCCACCGGAGCCGAAACTCGCCAACGGTCCGCGGAAGATCTCTTCGAAGTTGACCGAATCATTCGATCGGAAGACCGCGTACCCGTCGGGGAGGATGGTGTTAGAGATGTATCCGCCGGTGATCGGATCATACTCGATCTCCATCAACGCCTGCGGCCAGGTGAGAGACACGCTTGAGGAGGTGGCAAGGTGAGCAGTCACCGCGTGTGTCGATGTCGGAATGTCTTCCAGTCGCTTGCCGAAGTTGGAGGCGAGGATGTTGTAGTCCAACAGGTCGACGATGCCGTCGTAGTTGGCATCACCCTGGCTGAACGTGCGGCCGGCATGGCCGTAGTTCTCGGCGATGATATTGAAGTCACTGAGGCCGACGGCCCCGTCGCCGTCGAAGTCGG
>JBHJOM010000089.1:0-15244 GCA_050329715.1 Phycisphaerae bacterium | reverse complement strand
GACATCGTCCGGTGGAACGAAAGCTCGCAGATCCTGATCACCAACGCCCTGAAGCCCGCGGAGGTCACCGAGGTGAGCCTCTGCTTCGAACTGGGCCGGGCGACGGTCGTAGTGAATGAAGACCAGCTCTCCCTGGCGATCGGCAAGCGTGGCCAGAACGTCCGGCTGGCGGCCCGGCTGACCGGGTGGGACATCGACATCCTGACGCCTCAGGAATTCCAGAACAACGTCGAACGCCTCGACCGTACGCTCAAGAGCGTGCCGGGCGTCCAGCAGGAGATGATCGACAAGATCATCGCGCTGGGCCTGATCGACGTGCGCGACATCGAAGAGGTGGACATCGGCCCGCTGATGGAAGAAGTGGGGATGGAAGAGGAAGTCGCCGAGGAGTGCGTCAACTACTGCATCGAGGAGGCGAAGATCGTCGCGAAGGAGACCGAGGCGAAGAAGAAGGCGGAGGAGGCGGCCAAGTCGTCCGCGGGGAGCATCTTCGGCGAACCGGCACCTGCCAGTTCCGCCGGCGGGACGGGCAGTGCGACGGCCGGGCGGCAGGAGGGCGAACTCTCGGCCGGCTCTGCGGCCGAGGATGCGCCGTACGGAAGTGCCTCCTCGACCGAGGACGACGAGGTGGACGATCCGGCCGAAGAAGACGAGGAACAGGAGTCTTCCCGCGTCCCCGGCCCGCTGGAGGCGACGAACGGCGGCTCGCCGGAAACGCAGACGCACTCGGAGCACATGGTCGCCGGCGACAGCGAGGACCTCTCCCCGGAGGAACAGGCGCTGCATATCGAGACAGACGACTCGCCGAACCACGTGAAGGAACGGGAGATCGACAGTGAGGACACACAGGAGGCGGCCCTGGCCGAAGGCCGGGAAGCGCCGCCCCAGGACGAGCCGAACCGGTAACGGCCGGCACGAGAACGGCCCGTGGCGTCAACGTGTGACGGCGGGGCGTGAGGTAGCATCATCGAGGCGACCGGCCGAGTCCGTTTGGACCGGTTGGTGAGTCTGGATCGCGTTTTTTGGAGACAGATTTGGCTAAAGGTATTCGAGTCAGCGCACTCGCCAAGGAGATCGGTGTTAAGAGCAAGGACGTGCTCGAAAAACTCCGCGAAGAAGGACTTGGCGAAACCGTTCCCAACCATGCCAGCACGGTGAGCGTCGGCTTGGCCGAGACGATCCGTGAGTGGTTCGGTGGCGGCGGCGGCGGCACGGCCGTGGAAACGGCCGCCCCGCCCAAGGTGCGCGCCAAGCCGGCCCCCAAGCGCGCCGAGGTCGCCGACAAGAAGGACCAGGCCGACGACGAAGCGCCCGAGGGTGACGACGAAACCCCCGCCGACGATCAGGCCGTGGCCGTCCCGACGGCCGAGGTGCCCCCGCCCGCCGCGGAGGTGCCGCAGCCCGCCGCCGAGGTTCCGTCCGCCGACGAGGGCCAAACGCCCCCGCCCGCCGCCTCGACGTCCCAGCCCGGACCGGTCGCCCCGGCCGGCGAGCCGCCGTCGACGCCCGCCCAGCCGTCGGCACCCGCCG
The DNA here is from genome assembly GCA_050329715.1 of Phycisphaerae bacterium. Lineage (GTDB taxonomy): Bacteria > Planctomycetota > Phycisphaerae > Tepidisphaerales > Tepidisphaeraceae > DAIOTR01. Next base: position 13,714 of record JBHJOM010000089.1, on the reverse strand, counting down.
AGCCGCCCCCGGGCCTCGCCGACGAGGCGACGGAGCCCGTCTCGCCGCCGACGACACCCCCGGCCGCGACCGATGCGCCGCCCATCATGCCGCCGCCGGTGCCGTTCATCGCGCCGACCGTGACCCCGCCGGCCGAGGCGCGTCCCGCCGCCGCCTTCGACCCCGCCGCCGACCGCGAGCAGGCCCCGCACCGCCCGACGGTGACCCTGGAAAACCGCGACCAGATTCGCCGCGAGCCCGTCCGCGTCGCCCCGCAGTTAACGAAACTCAAGCCGGCACAGATCTCCGGCCCGAAGCTGGTCCGCGAAGAAGCACCCGAGACCGTACCCCTGCCCCGGCCACGCGGTCCGAGGCCTGGCGGGCCGGGTGCGCCCGGCCCGAAGCTGGGCTTCGGCCCGATCGCCAAGGGTGGCGGCGGCGTCAAGGTCACCGAGGAGGACGACGCACAGGCCAAGGCCAAGAAGAAGGGCCTCTCCACCCGCCGACGCGGCCCGGACGGCCGACGCGGCGAGGCGATGGAGAAGATCCGCGAGTTTACCGAGGCGGACATCATCGAGCGGCGCGACCGCCTGAACGCCGCCGCCGCCAGCCGAAGTGCCTTCGAGCACCACCTGCGCAAGTCCGGCCGACGCGGCACCAGCGCCCGGGCCCTGACGGCCGCCCAGAAGGGCGACCCGGTCATGATCGAGGAGCCGGTGACGGTCAAGGGCCTCTCGGCCGCGCTGGGCGTCAAGTCCGCCGACATCATCCGCCGGCTGATGAAGGCAGGCGTCTTCGCGAACGTGAACCAGGCGCTGGATAACGAAACGGCCGAGGGCATCGCCCTGGAGTTCGGAATCGAGCTGGAAATCGTCGAGGCCAAGACGGCCGAGGACCTGCTTTTGGAAGAATTCCAGGACCGCGAAGCCGACGCCGACGAGGCTGGCCTACCGAGCCGCCCGCCGGTGGTGACGATCCTCGGCCACGTCGACCACGGCAAGACGAGCCTGCTGGACAAGATCCGCAACTCGAACGTCGTCGCGGGCGAGGCGGGCGGTATCACGCAGCACACCGCCGCGTTCAGCGTCGAACTGGAGCGTGAAGGCAAGAAGAAGCGCGTCACGTTCATCGACACGCCGGGCCACCAGGCGTTCACGGCCATGCGTGCCCGCGGCGCGAACATGACGGACATCGCCGTCATCGTCATCGACGCGGCACAGGGCATCCAGCCGCAGACGACCGAGAGCATCAACCACGCCAAGGCCGCCGGCGTGGCCATCGTGGTCGCGCTCAACAAGATCGACCTGCCGGACGCCAACCCGGACCGCGTGCTGGGCCAGCTGGCCGCCGCCGGGCTCAACCCGGCCGAGTGGGGCGGCGACACCGAAGTCGTCCGCACCAGCGCGACCACCGGCAAGGGCATCCCGGACCTGCTGGACATCCTGGACATCCAGGCCGAGATCATGGAACTCAAGGCCAACCCGAAGCTGCCGGCCCGGGGCGTGGTCATCGAGGCCCGCCGCGACGAGGGCATGGGCCCGGTCGGCACGGTGCTGGTGCAGGAGGGCACGCTCAAAGTGGGCGACGTCATCCTGGCCGGGACGGGCTTTGGACGAATCCGGTCGCTCATCGACTCCGCCGGCGGACGCATCAAGGAGGCCGGGCCGAGTACGCCCGTCCTCGTCAGCGGCCTGTCGGAGGTTCCCACCGCCGGCGACAAGGCCTACGCCGTCAACGACATGGACCGTGCCCGCGGCATCGCCGAGGACCGTGTCATGTCCGGCCGGCAAAAGGACCTGGCCAGCCAGAACAAGGTCTCGCTCGACTCGATTCTGTCGCGCATGGATGCGATGGACATCAAGACCATCAACCTGATCCTCAAGGGCGACGTGCAGGGCTCCGTCGAAACGCTGCAGGCCACCGTGACGGACCAGAACACCGAAGAAGTTCGCGTCAGTGTGATTCACGCGGCCGTCGGTTCCATCAGTGAGTCGGACGTGGAACTGGCCAGCGCCTCGGGTGCCGTCATCATCGGCTTCAACGTCGTGCCGGACGAAAAGGCACGGGCACTGGCCGAGCAGCGGCGTGTGGAAGTCCGCACGTACCAGGTCATCTACGAGATCTTTGACGACCTGAAGAAGGCGTTGTCGGGCATGCTCGAGCCGGAGGTTCGCGAGAAGTACCACGGCACGATCGAGGTGCGGGAGGTGTTCAAGGTGTCGCGGCTGGGCAACATCGCCGGCTGTTACGTCACGGACGGCAACGTCACCCGCGGCTGCAAGATTCGGCTGGTGCGGGACGGGGCGATCGTCACGGACGGGCTCATCATCGAGTCGCTCCGCCGCCTGAAGGACGACGTCCGCGAGGTCAAGTCGGGGCTGGAGTGCGGCATCAAGCTCTCGGGCTACGACGACATCAAGGAAGGCGACAAGTTCGAGGCCTACACCCGCGAAACGGTACAGCGAACGCTGTAAGTTCAGCGGGCAGTGTCACCCCCGCGACCGCCGGAGGGCCGAAGGCTAAAGGCCCGCCCGGGCCGACTTCCGCCGGTCGCTTACCGCCTTCGGCCTGCAACCATGACAGTTGGCATCCTCCAGGTCGAGTTGTCGATACCCGGTTCGATGAGCTTGAAAGACAAGCGCCGGGTGGTGAAAAGCGTGAAGGACCGGATTTCGCACCGGCACAACGTCAGCATCGCGGAGGTCGGCGGGCTGGACCAGTGGCGGACGGCGATCCTGGGCGTGGCGATGGTCGGCAACGACCAGAAATACGTCGAGGGCGGCCTTCAGGCGATTGTGAACTTCCTGCGGACGCAAACCGCCGCCGAACTCGTCGACCAGCAGATCGATTTCGTCTAATCTTCCCTCCCCGCCGGCGTCGGCGGCAGGCCGGAGCTTTGCCATGTCCCGCAGAACAGAACGCGTCGGCAGCACCCTCAAGCGTGAACTGCAGATGATCATCATGCGCGAGCTGTCCGACCCGCGCCTCGTCCCCATGCCGACCATCACCCGCGCCACCGTCACCGAGGACCTCGCCGAGGCGAACGTGTACGTGACGGTGATGGGGCCCGAGGGCAAACAGTCTGCCGCGCTTGCGGCCCTGCGGTCCGCCGCCGGCCACATGCGTAAACGCCTCGGCGAGATGCTGGAGATGCGCACGATCCCGGTCCTGAAGTTCCAGATCGACGAGAACCTGAAGAAGGAACTGGAACTGATGAGCGTGCTGGAAGAAGTTTCGCGCGAACTGCACGAGGCCGACGCCAAACAACCGCAAACGGATGAAGCCGGCCCGGCCGGGGACGGCCCAGCCGAAGACAGTTCAGCCGAAGCCAGTTCAGCCGAAGACCATTCAGCCGCCGAAACCCCCGCCGCCGAGAAACCCGCCGCCGAAGGCGAGCAACAACAGCCATGAAAAACGTCGCCCACCATACGAAGCAGCTCAAGACCGTCGGCGGGAAGCTGGCCAAGGAATTCGCCGCGGCCGAGAGGCCCAAGCTCGACCCGCTGCGTGCCATGGTCGTTGGCGGGTTGAGCTGCGATGCGCCCGACGCCGCGGTGCAGAAGGCTCTGGCCGTGATTGATGCCGAGTTCGTCGACGTGAACGAGCTGCGTGTCGCCACGGAGCTGGAGTTGCAGCAGTTGCTCGGGACGGACTTCCCGGACATCGACAGCAAGAGCCGGCTGCTCAAGGAGATGCTCAACGCGATCTTCGAGAAGGAGCAGACGCTGAGCCTGGACCGCCTGGCGGACATCAAGAAGACCGACGCCCGCCAGTTCCTCAAGGACCTGCCGGGTATGACGCCCTACGTCGAGGCGTACGTGATGCTGCACGCCTTCGAAGCCGGCGTGGTGCCGGTGGACGAGACGACCCTGGCCTTTCTGCAGGACAAGGACATGGTCGAAGCCGAGAGCGACACCGCCGACGCCCAGGCGTTCCTCGAGCGGCAGTTGAAGGTCGACGAAGCCTGGCCCTTCTTCGCGGCCCTCCGCGCCGCCGCGTTCACCGGCGGTTACAAGCCCAAGAAAATCTCGAAAAAGACGACGAAGGCCAAGAAGAAGTAGGTTGTTGAATCAGGGTGCAGTAACAGTAGCAGGGTGCAGGGAAGACGAATGCACTGGCCGCGACCTGCACCCTGCTACTGCCCCCTGACACTGATTCCCCTGTACCCTGCTACTGAACCCTGCTACTGATTCAAAATGACCGACCAACTTCCCCCCGACAAACTCCGCCTCGGGTTGCCGTCCGGCAGCATGCAGGCCAGCACGTTCGAGCTGTTCGGCAAGGCCGGCTTCGACGTGGCCGTGCGTGACCGGGGCGTCTTCCCGACGATCGACGACGAGAACATCGCCTGCGTGTTGTTCCGCGCGCAGGAGATGAGCCGTTACGTGGTGGACGGGCACATCGACTGCGGGCTGACCGGCTTCGACTGGATCGTGGAGAACGGCAACGAGCAGGACGTGGTGGAGGTGTGCGAGCTGGTCTACAGCCGCGCCAGCCGCCGCCCGGCCCGGTGGGTGCTGGCCGTGCCGAACGAGAGCCCCGTGCAGAAGCCGGCCGACCTCGAAGGCGGCATCATCGCCACCGAATTGACGAACGTGGCCCGGAAGTACTTCCGCGAGCGGGGCATCAACTGCCGGGTGGAGTACAGCTGGGGCACCACCGAAATTAAGGCCCGCATCCTCGACGGCATCGTCGAGCTGACGGAGACGGGCAGCAGCATCCGGGCGAACAACCTGCGCATCATTGACGAACTGCTGAGCAGCACGATCCGCTTCATCGCCCGGCGGGAGGCGTGGGAGAACCCGACGAAGCGCGAGCAGATGGAGAACATCGCCATCCTGTTGCAAGGTGCGATCCTGGCGCGTGGCAAAGTGGGGCTGAAGATGAACGTCGTCGAAAGCAAGCTGAAAGACGTCCTCAAGTTCCTCCCGGCTTTGAAGAGCCCGACGGTCAACCGCCTGGCCGACCATGATTACGTCGCGATCGAAGTGATCATCGATGAAAAACAGGAGCGCGAAATCATCCCCCGCCTGAAACGCGCCGGGGCGACGGAAATCTTCAGTTATCCGTTGAATAAGATCATTCCGTGAGTCAGGGTGCAGTAGCAGTAGCAGTAGCAGGGTGCAGTAGCAGCAGCAGGGTGCAGGGAGGACGAATGCACTGGCCGCACCCCGGAAGCTGGCCCCTCCTGTACCCGGCTGCTGCACCCTGTTAATGATTACCTGTACCCTGCTACTGCACCCTGCACCCTGGAGAGAACATGGCCGGCCACAGTCATTGGGCGAACATCAAGCACAAGAAGGCGCGCGTCGATTCCAAGCGGGCCAAGGTGTGGGGGAAGATTGCCAAGAAGATCATGATCGCGGCCAAGGGAGGGGCCAACCCGGCCGACAACCTGAGCCTGCGCTACATCATCGATGAAGCCAAGGCCGCCAACATGCCCAAGGACACCATCGAGAAGGCCGTGCTCAAAGGCTCCGGCGAACTCGGTGCCGAGAATTTCGAGGAGGTCGTCTACGAAGGCTACGGCCCCAGCGGCGTGGCGATGCTCGTCGAGGCCCTCACCGACAACCGCGCTCGCACCGCACCGGAGCTGCGCCTCATCTTCGACCGCAACGGCGGCAACCTGGCCACCACCGGCTCGGTCGGCTTTCAGTTCACCAAACAGGGGCTGATCACCCTCGACGCCGCCGGCCTCGACGAAGAGGCGCTGATGGAGGTCGCGATCGAAAGCGGTGCCGAGGACGTGCAGAGCGAAGGGGACGTGCGCATCGTCATCACGCCGCCGGCGGATTTCATGGCGGTGAAGGACGCGATGGAGGCCGCCGGCTTTAAGATCGAGGACGCACAGATCGCCAACGTGCCGCAGAACACGGTCGCGCTGGAGGGGGACGTGGCCGAGCGGGTCCGAAGGCTCATCGACCTGCTGGAAGACAACGACGACGTGCAGTCCGTCAGCCACAACGCAGAGTTGCCCGAAGAGGCGAACGCCTGACGCCTTGCCCCGGACGCCTCACTCCCGCGGCAGCGTCTGCAGCTTCGCTTCGATCTCCCTTACGCGCTCCTCGTTCAGTCGTTCGGGTTCGTCCGGGTTGAACTGGGCGTTCAAGTCCAGGGCGGACTGGTACATCTCCGCGGCACGCTCGGCCCGGCCCATGGCCTCGAGCTGCTCGGCGTACGCCAGCCGGATCGGGATGTCCGTCGGGTTCAGGCCCAGTGCGTCCTCGTAGCTGATGATGATCAGTTGGTCGTCCCGCACGGCCGGGCGGAGGGTCGCTTCGTAGCCGGCCTGCATCAGCCGCCACTTCACCTCGCGCGGGCTGGCGGCCACGACGGCACGGATCGCCTCGCGCACCTCCTCCGCGGGGACTTGCAGTTCCATCAGCAGGCGGACGCGGATGCCCAGCGGCTCTGCGTTGGGAACGGGGTAGGCCAAGGCGGCGGCTTGGAGGCGCTCGGCGGCTTCCTCGGTGAGGGCCAGCGCCCGGCGGCGGTTTGCCTCGGTGGCCGGGGCGTCGTTAAGCACCTGGCGCTGCGTCAGCAGGTCTTGGGCGGCACGCAGCTTCAGTTCTCCCTGGGCTACGGGGAACACGACGAAGAGCGCCGCGGCCAGCAGCAGGAGCAGCAGCACGGCGGCCGAGGTGGCCGCGGCCGGGGTGTTTCGCCGCCGCCCGGCGACGCCCGGGTGCCCCACGCCCGCCGCCGCACCCGCCACGAGTGCGAAGAGCATCGTCCCGCCGACCTCAAAGACTGCAAAATCGATCAGGCTGTGCAGCAGCAGCGCACCGAGCCCGGCCAGCAGCCCGCCGCGGACCCACGGGCCCGGCCGGTCGTCGAGCCGCACGTCCGTCGGCCCGCGGGCCGACCCGACGACGATGCCGATGACCAGCAGAAGCGCGAACAGCAGCCGCTCGATCAACTCCAGCAGGGCGAACGCGACTTCCACGCCGAAGTCGATGCTCGACAGCGCATTGAGAACCATCGCGCCGACGGCCACGGCACCCAGCCCCTTGATGCCCGCGCCGATCTGCCCCGGTGCCAGCGGCGGGCTGAGATGGGGTGAAGCGGCCTGGCTCACCGCCCTCGGCCTGGCCGCCTCCCAGCCGAGCCGACCCACGAACGCCAGCACGAGCAGCCCGCCGACGAGGCCCGTCTCGACGAAGAACCGGACCACGAAGTTGTGCGGGTCGCGCGGCTCCTCGGCGGCCACCGGCGGGCGATGCGGCAGGTAGCCGGCCAGGTACTCGCCAAAGCCCCAGCCGAGCCACGGCCGATCGACAAACGCGCCGAACCCGCCCAGCCAGTAATGCCAACGGAACGTGAGGCTCGGGTGCCCCAACTGCCCAGTGACCGCGCCGACGAGCACCACGACCAACCCGGCCAGCACCAGCCCTAGCAGGATGACGCCGTAAGCCCGCTTCCAGTGCAAAGCCAGCAAAGCGCGGTAGTAGACGCCCACGGCCAGCAGCACGCCCGCGGCCAGCACCGCGGCCAATGCGCCAAGGCTCCCGATCACCAGCAACAGCACCAGCCCCGCCCCGGACACCAAAGCCGGGAAGGCCCACCAGCCCGGCGCATCGCCGTCGAACCGCCGCTGCAACGCCAGCCCGGCCACGGCGAACAGCAGCAGCCCCGTCATGCCGGCGAACGTGTTCGGCGAGGCGAAGAAGCCCAACTGCTCCCCGGCCATCATCCGGCGCTCGAACTGGCGGGCGGCAAAGCTGTCCGGCTCCAGCCCCCGGGCGGCGAAGGTCTGCTCGCGCAGCTCGGCGAAGGTCCGCTGCGTCTGTGGCAGCTCCACCGTCTGGAAGTAGACCGCCTGTGCGACGAAGACCAGCAGCAACCCCACCGCCACCGCCGAGACGGCACGAAGACGCTTGTCGCTGCGCACGAGTTGTGTGGTCGCCCAGAAGAGCCCCACGGCCGCGGCCAGGTGCGAGGCGAGCACCAGCGCGTTGAACTGGTCGCCGGCCCAGGTCACGCTCAGCAGCACCCAGCCGGCGAGCAGAACGGCCGGGATGTGGCTGACGTGCGGGCGGAGAACGTACGTGCGGTCAAGCAGCCGCCGCGTGAGAATCAGCAACGCCGGAAGGAAAGAGAGCAGGTCGAGCAGCAGGCCTTCCATTGGCCCGGCACCGCGTGGCGTGCCCGGCGGGAGGAACTCCCGGACGACTTCGAGCATGGTGAGGCGTGCCACGACGATGACGAGCACCAGCCCGAAAGCCGCGGCGGTGAGGGCTTCGAGGTAAGCGGCGGCGGCCGGAGTGCCCTGGCCGTCGTGTGGCGTGGAGGATGGTGTGGCGGGAGGGTTCATCGGGTCGGTTCAGTTGCCGGCGGGCGAACGGGGTGCTGCTCCAGCAGCGCCACCACGCCGAGGATAAGCAGCGTCTGCGCGAAGACCATCACCGCGGCGACGCCGGTGGTGGTGTACGGCAGAATCACGGCGGCGGCGCTCGTCGCGGCCGTCACGAGGTAGAGGCACAGCACAGCCGTGCGGCGGCTCATGCCCCGGGCCACCAGCCGGTGGCTGAAGTGGTTCGTATCCCCCTGGAAGGGGCTTCGGCCCTGCGAAATGCGAATGATGCTCACCGTCACCAGGTCATAGAGCGGCAACGCCAGCACGATCACCGGCGCGAAGACCGCGTACCAGCCGGCACCCCAGGCCTCGTCGGTCGCGGACTCGGGCGGGAGGTACGTCGTGCGGACCGTCAGCACGCCGAGCGTGAACCCCAGCAGCAGGCTCCCGGCGTCGCCCTGGAAGATGCGGGCCGGCGGGAAATTGAAGACCAGGAACCCCATCACCGCCCCCAGCAGCACGGCCAGCGTCGCCGCGACGAACCACTGCGCGATCAGCAGTGTCGTGAGCAGAAACGCCACGGTACACACCGCCGCGACGCCGGCGGAGAGGCCGTCCATGTTGTCCAGGAAGTTGAACGCATTGGTGACCGCGGTGATCCACAGAACCGTGACGATGATGCTCAACGCCGGGCCGAGGGTCGTCAGCACGCGCATCTCCGGGAAGATGACGGCCAGCACCGCCGCGGCGGCCAGTTGCACCGCCAGCTTGATGAACGGCCCGAGGTTCAAGACGTCGTCCGCCAGGCCCATCACGTGCATCGCCGTCAGGCAACCGAGGAAGGCCATCGCCAGCGGCAGCTGCGCCTGGGCCCCGCGGACCAGCGCGGCGTCGACGCTCACCAGGCCGAAGAACTCGACGGGCAGCTCCTCGAACGTTTCATTCACGCCCACCGGCGGGGGCGGCGGCGGGTCCACCACGGCCAGCACGCTGGCGACGAACAGCAGCGGCAACACCAGCCCCAGATAGATGCCCACGCCCCCGCCCAGCGGCTTGGGCACGTGGTGAATCTTGCGGGTGCCGGGCTTGTCTGTGAAGCCGATGCGCGGGGCGATACGGATCATCGCGAACGTCGCGACGAGCGAGATGGTGAAAGCGAGGCCGCCGAGTAGACCGATGCCCAGGAGCATGGCCGGAGGTTACCAGCGAGCCGGTGGCGAAGCGATTTGCGGGGAGCATCTGACGCGGGGTCACGGATTCGTGGATGTTCGACAAGGCGGGCGGTTTTCGTAGCATCGTCGGGAAGGAGATAACCATCATGCCGCAACTGGCCGTACAGCTATTTACGCTTCGTGATTACTGCAAGACGCCCGCCGACATCGCCAGCACGTTCAAGCGCCTCTCGGAGATGGGGTGGGGTGCGGTGCAGGTCTCGGCGATCGGGGAGATCGCGCCGAAGGAGCTCAAGAAGATCCTGGACGACACCGGGCTCAAGTGCGTGGCGACGCACGTCCGCCCGCCGGCCCGGCTGTGGGACGACCCGGCCGGCGTCATCGACGAGCACGCCGTGCTGGAGTGCCCGCTGACGGCCGTGGGCGGCCACTTCCCCAAGGGCGAGGACTGGTGTGAGGCCAACTGGCAGGGCTTCGTGGACAAGTACAACGCCGCGGCAAAAAACTTCGCCGGCACGAGCCTGCGCATCGGCTACCACAACCACAGCCACGAGCTGGCCCGCGTGGGGGACCCGCTCAACTCCCCCACGGCGCTGCAGTTCCTGGTGGACAAGCTCACGCCGGACGTCTGGTTCGAGATCGACACGTACTGGATCGCGCACGGCGGCGGCAGCCCGGCGGCGTGGCTGCGGGCGCTGGCCGGCCGCGTGCCGTTGATCCACGTGAAGGACATGGGCATCAAGCCGGACCGTACGCAGTACATGATGGAGGTCGGCGCCGGCAACCTGGATTGGCCGGGCATCCTGGCGGCGAGCGAGGCGGCCGGCGTGGAAACCTGGTGCGTGGAACAGGACACCTGCTGGCGCGACCCGTTCGACAGCCTCAAGACGAGCCTCGAAAACCTCAAGGCGATGGGGTTGTAACCCCGACGCGCAACAAACGACCTGTAAGCCGCAAGCCGCAAGCCGCAGGCTGCGCTTCGAGCGTGGTGGCGCGACCAGACCTCGACGCGCCACCACGCTCGAAGCGCAGCCTTCGGCTTGCGGCTTAAAACAGCCTTCGGTTGTGTTCAATGGCTTCGGACTGCACGTGTGGCGATCAAAGCCTCGAGCAACCAAGCGGACGAGCCGGCGGCCTCGCTCGACGCGGCGGCTGCCGCGGCGGGCGAGTTCCGCCGGCCCGGTCCGGGTTGTGTATCGTCTCGCGCCCAGGCCGGTTCAGGAGGCCTTGGCGGCCGAACCCTTGGCCCGGCTGCCCTTGACGGCGACTGGCTGCTCCATCGCGACAGTATCGGGCGTGGCGGCGTCTTTCCTGGTCCGGCGGGGGGTGCGCTCGGGCACACGGAAGACCGTCTGGCAGTGCTCGCACCGCACGAGCTTGGCTCGCAGTTCCTCGTGAACGTCCAGAACTTTACGACATCCCAAGTGGGGGCAGATTAGCTGGACCATGGCCAATTCCTCGGAAAACCGGGTGCCTCAGGACATGCCCTCGGCCGCTTCAATGGTTGTATCGGCCACGTCGGCCGGCGGCTTCAGCCGATTCTTCGCGGCACATTATGGACAGCCACAATCCCGCCAAGGTTAGTGCGCAGCGGTGCGCCTTCTGAGGGCTGGCGGCCTACGGCCTGACGATCGCACGCAGCTCCGGCGGCAGGTCCTCCACGGCCACGGCCGGCTTCGCGGCGAAGGGCCGATAAAGCGGGTCACCCACAAGTGCCACGCGCCAACTCGTCATCGGGGCGGTGGCCCAGTACGTCTCGGCGAGGGTGAGTTCGCCGGTGAGCAGCAGGGGGAAGAACGTGTCCGGCCGGGGGAAGGCCGAGAGGTACGGCTCGTCCGTCGGGCCGACCGTCGCGGCGATGCCGTCGCGCAGCAGCCCGGTCACCCACTCGCTGCTGTTGGGGTTGCGCAGCGTCGTCATCTCGAAGCTGGCGACGTGAAAGCCGACCGCCCCGGTGACGAAACTGCCCGGCGGCACGTACCGCCGAAGGCTGTACCAGCCGCAGTAGATCGCGATCTCCTCGTGCGTGCCCGCGGGGATGATCGCCTCGGCCGTGTCGAACTCCACAGGCAGCGTGGCGTTGGCCCGGAGGAACGCCGCGGCGTTGCGGAGGGCCTCGTCGTAGACGCCGTAACCGTCCGGCGTGCCGTCGGGCTTGCGGAGGGCGATGCCCCGGCTGTCCAGCACGATGGTGCCGGCCAGGCCGGTCTTCTCGGTGGCGACGGCGTCGTCGATGAGGCGCCGGACGGTTTCGGGCGTCGGGCCGTCGAGCCGGGCGACCATCAGCGGCCGGGGGCCGGCGGCGGGGTTGCCGGCGGCAGCCCCGTCAGCAACAGGCCGGCCCAGCAGCGGGTTGGGCTGCCACCGCGGCACGGCATATCCGTCGATCAGCAGCAGCGCCAGCTCGTTATCGAAGCTCGCGGCCGTCTCCTTCTCGCTCATCGCCGTCTGCTGCGCGGTGAGCACACTGAACCGGTCCGGCAGCGTGCCGAAGTCCTGCACGAGGTCGCGCAGTTCTCTTCGGGCGGCCGGCTCGTGCTGGCGTCGGCCAAGGTCCTGCAGCGTCGCGGGCAGGTCCGCCGGGGGGGATGGGTTCTGGCTCTGCTGCAGCCGGGACATGAGGCTTTGCTGCAGTGCCTGCACCTGCTGGCGTTGTGGTTCGGTGTACGCGGCCGGGTTCTGTTGCAGGCGCTGCAGGCCCTGCCCGAGTCGGGGCAGGAGTTGCTCCGGCGGCGTTTCGGCCGGGGGCGGCACGCCGCGGCCCAAGTCCGCCAGCAGCCGCTCGACTTCGGAGATCATCCCGTTGATGCGCACGGTCTCCCTCTGCAGCCGCCGTTCGATCTCGGCGACTTCGCGCTTCTCCTCGTCGTTGAGCGTGCGCGCCCCCACCTTCAGCGGCACGCCGTGGAAGGTCACCAGGCAGCGTACCTGCCCGAGCAGCCTCGCTTCGAGCAGCATGCCGCGGAGGGCGGGGCGCAGGCGGGCGTGGAAGTCGGCGTGGGAGATCGTCTCCCCGGCCGGCACGTCGATCTCGAGGATGTGCGCCGTCGGCACGCCGCGGGCGGCGGCGTAGTGCTCGGCCAGCTCGCGCCCCGTGGCGTCGCCGGCGCGGACGAGCAGCACGAGCTCCTGTGGCGAAAGCGCGGCCGAGGCGGGCACAGGCCGGGCCAGACACACGAACGCGAGCAAGAGCACAACGACCAGACGGCAACTCATGGCGCCTCCTGCGCGACGGAAGCGGCGGGTGACGAGTCGGGCGACGAGGCGGGCTTGGACGCGGCTTCGCCCGTTTCGCCCTCGGGTGCCTGAGGGGGCAGGTCGGCCTGGGCGGCTTCGATCATCGCCACCAGCGACTTCACGTCCCGCAGGCTTTCAGGGCTGCCCCAGAGCAGCATCCAGTCCACGTGCCAGTTGCACCGGTCAAAACTACAACCTTCCAGGTGGTAAGGTGACTGTTTAAGGACCAGCGTGCACCCCCGGAACACGCAGCGGACGAACGCCTGCCCCGCGAGATAGACCGTCTGGTTCTCGAACGTGCGACTCTCGTGTTTCGTCAGGATCATGCAGCTACAATCCACCTTCTCTTGCAAAGGAACATACCGTGAACAAACCCTACCAGAACGCGGCCGCCCGACAGGGGAAAATCGTCCGCAAACTCATCGTCGCGCTCGTGCTGCTCGTCGTCGTCGGCGGGGCGGTTTTCGGCGTCTCGTACATCGACTTCATGGTGCAGCGCGGCATCGAACGGGGCACCACCCGCAGCCTCAACCTCGACACGCAGTTGGGCAACGCGGACCTCTCGCTGCTCGGCGGCAAGCTCGGGCTCAATAACCTCACGATCGCCCAGCCGGAGGGGTTCAGCGGCAAGCTCTTCGCCGTCGATGACGCCAACGTGCAGGTCAGCTACGGCAACCTGCTGAGTGACCCCGTCCGCGTGGCGGATGTGAACATCACCCGCCCGACGCTGAACCTCTCCGAAAAGGGCGGCCGGCTCAACATCATGAAGCTCCGCGACCTCCTGGAGCAGGCCCCCGAGACCGACCCGAACCAGGAGCCGCTCAAGGTCATCATCGACAGCCTCACCGTGACGGAACCGAGGGTGGTCATCGAAAGCTCCCTGCTTTCCGGCGGACCCAGGACCATCACGCTGCCGACGTTCACCCTCAAGAACATCGGCAACGCCGAGGAGGCACAGAACGGCGTGGAACTCGGCAAGGTGGGCGTCGAGGTCATCACCGCGATGGCGGCCCAGGCGCTGGAGGACGGC
>JBHJOM010000088.1:0-26078 GCA_050329715.1 Phycisphaerae bacterium | reverse complement strand
CCGGAACTGCTGGCCGCCAAGAAGCAGATTCGCGAGCGGGCCCAGTCCTACGGCCTGGACTTCTACCCGACCATCTTCGAGATGTGCGACTATGAAACCATGAACCAGATCGCCGCGTACGGCGGCTTTCCCCAGCGCTACCCGCACTGGAAGCATGGGATGGAGTACGAGCGGCTCAGCAAGCAGCACCACTACGGACTTGGGCGCATCTACGAAATGGTCATCAACAACGACCCCTGCTACGCATACCTGCAGGAGTCCAACCCGCTGGTCGACCAGAAACTCGTCATCGCCCACGTCTACGGCCACTGCGACTTCTTCAAGAACAACCTCTGGTTCAGCCAGACGAACCGGAAGATGATGGACGAGATGGCCAATCACGCCACCCGCGTGCGACGCCACATCGAGAAGCACGGCTATGACACCGTCGAGAAGTTCCTGGACGTCTGCCTGAGCATCGAAGACCTGATCGACCCGCACTCCGTCTACCTCAAACGCGGCCCGATGGAGCAGGAGAAGACCGAGCCCGTCCGCGCCGAGCAACACGCCGGGAAGATGCCCGCCAAGGACTACATGGACCCGTGGATCAACCCGCCGGCCTACGTCGCTGAGCAGAACCGCAAGTTCGCCGAGGCCCGCGCCAAAGAGCGTGTCGTCAGCCCCGCCCGCCCCACGCGCGACGTGCTGGCCTACCTCATCCGCCATGCGGACCTTGAAGACTGGCAGGTGGACTGCCTCACCATCGTCCGTGACGAGGCCTACTACTACGCCCCGCAGGGCATGACCAAGGTCATGAACGAAGGCTGGGCCAGCTACTGGCACTCCACACTCATGACGAAGCATTTCGTCGAGGCCTCAGAGATCATTGATTATGCCGACCACCACTCCGGCACCGTCCATATGCCGCCGGGCGGCTTTAACCCCTACAAAATCGGGCTTGAGCTCTTCCGCGATATCGAAGACCGTTGGGACAAAGGCAAGTTCGGCCGGGAGTATGACGAGGCCGAAGGCCTCGGCGAGCGCACGAGGTGGGACAAGGGCCTGGGCCAGGGCCGGGAGAAGATCTTCGAGGTCCGCCGCGTCTATAACGACGTCAACTTCATCGACGAGTTCATGACGCCCGAGTTCATCGAGAAACACAAGTTCTACCAGTACGGCCGAGACCCGCACACCGGCCAGTTGCGCATCATTTCCCGGGATCCCAAGCGCATCAAGCAGACGATGCTCTACCGCCTTACCAACATGGGCCGGCCGTTCATTTACCTCGTCGATGGCAACTATGGCAATCGCGGCGAGCTTTACATGGCCCACAAGCACAACGGGCTTGATGTCGAAATCAAGTTCGCCGTCGCCACGCTCGAGAATGTCTACAAGATCTGGCGTCGCCCCGTCCACCTGCAGGCCATGATCGACGAGGAGATGATCCTCTTCACCTACGACGGCACCCAGGCCCGCCAGCAGGCGATTCATGAAGACCTGCCCGAGCCGGCCCACGTCCTCGCCTGACCCTCGCCGCCGCGCTGGACGTGCGCTTACGGTTCGCTAAAACGGCCCACATGTGCAAGCCCGTTCTTCGTCTCGCCGTCGCGGCCGTGCTGGCCCCGGCCGGCGGTTTCGCCTTCGCCGGCACCCTGTTCACCAACGGCCCTGTCGTGACGGACCCCACCGGTGGCACCGGGCCAGTCGCCGGGCTGCCCATCAGCCAGGCGGACCCGTTCCCCTTCGGCCCGGGGCTCGTGGCCACCACCAGCGGGGTGGGCGCCACGCAGTCCCTCGGCGGTGCCGCGGCCGACAACTTCACGGTCCCCGCCCCCGGCTGGGACCTGGAAAGCCTCACCCTCTACGCCTTTCGCAACAACGTCAGCACGCCGTTCGTCGACAGCATCCACATCAACCTCTGGACGCAAGCCCCCTACTCCGCCGCCTCGCCCGGCAGTGTGCCCAGCCCGCTGCCGGTGCCGCTGCTGGCCCAGCCGCTGGTCGTCCCGGCCGGGGAAGGCACGCTCGTCGCCTACCGCCAGGGCACGGGTACGGACTCGGCCGCCCGGCCGATCTTCGCCTACACCGTCTCGCTGGCCGGCCTGCCCAACGGCGGCGAACTCCCGGCCGGCGAGTACTGGCTGGAGTTCTCCTTCAAGGATGATGACGCGCCGGGCAGCAACATCTTCACGCCGCTGGTGAGCCCGCGTGAGGCGGCGTTCGATTACAACGCGCGCCAGCTGGCCGTGCCGTTTTTCGGCTCGCCCGTGGTCTGGTTCGAGGGTCGCGAGGGCTACCAGAACGAGGCGAACCCCGGCCGGGCCTACGCGCTGCCGTTCGAGCTCGGCGGCACGGTGGTGCCGGAGCCGGCGCTGCTCGGCCTGGTGCCGGCCGGCGTGCTGTCAATGCGTCGGCGGCGGCGGTAAGCCCGACGTGTCGCACACTTCATGAAAAGCACCAGGGCACGCCCTGCTCGGCAGGACGTGCCCTGGTGTTGTGACGCATTCTTCGCCCGGAGGGCGTCGCCCGGGTTGCGGGCGGTCAACAGCTCCCACTGTTGTCGGTAGGCGGCTCTACTCGTTGCCGCTGGTCTCCTCGAGCATTTTGCGGAGGAACTTGTTCTCGCGTTTGGTCGCTTCCACATCGAAGAGCAGGTACTTCACGCTCAGGCGGAGCTGGTCGAGGGAGTCCTGCAGGCCGGTGAGGGCGGTCCGCATGCGGTCGTGGCGTTGGCGTGTCTCGGTGACGAACTGGCGCAGCCGCTGTTTTTCGCCGTCGGGAAGCGTGTTGATCTCGCCGACGAGGGTTTCGAGCTTGTTCTGGAAATCGATGTCGTTCATTACGGCTCCTGCTTGACTCGGTGACGGTTGCGGTCGTCGTTTGGCGACTGCTGTTGCCCCCAACCAACACCACAAAGTCCGGGCCGTCCAACGCGGACGAAAATCGCTTGCATGGGCCCGCAAAGGCCAATGGTCTGCGGTCGCGGCCCGGCCGAATGTGCCGGATGATGCCCCCGTGCAACACGAACGCCCCCCGCACGCCCCTCCATCCGCGAGGCTTGTGCCGCCCCCCGGCGGCTGGCACGATTCGCCGAAGGCCCTATACTTCCGGCCGAGGCAATATGGCTAAGCGGCAGGAAGATATCGCAAGGGCGTTGGAGCAACTCGCGGCCGGCCGGTCCGACGACGACCGGGACGACACACCCGACGACTCGCCCGACGACTCGCCGGACGACACGCCCGCTGCCACCACGCCGGAAGCCGACGACGCCGACGACGCCGTTGAGGGCCTCTCCCAACACCAAGCACGCGAGACAACGCCTCAGGACGCGCCAAAGCCGCCGAGCGACGTCGCCGCCGCCCGCCCGGTCTCGCCTGACGATCCCGCCCGCCCGGAACGGCCCGCACGCCCGCAACGGCCAGCCGCCCCCGACACCGCCACCGCGTCAGACCGCCCGGCGCGTCCGTCACGCCCGGCCAAACCGCCGGTGTCGTCAAGGCCGGTGTCGTCGAAGCCGGTGTCGTCGAGGCCGGCTTCCCCGGCCGCTTCCTCGGCGGCCGGCCGCCCCGACAGGCCTGCCGCCCCGCCAGGCCGGCGCCTTTCCGGCGTCGCCGCCCGTCACGCCGCCGCTAAGCCCAAGCCGACCGGCATCATGGGGCTCACCAACTCGCTCAACTTCAAGCAGACCGTCATTCCCATCGGGCTGGTCATGGGGGTTCTGCTGTCGGTCATCGCGGTGCTCTGCTTCGCGGCCGGGCCGAATTCCGTCGTCCGCCTCGCCGGCCCGGTCCTGCCGAGCGGGCTGCTCGTCGCCGGGCTGCTCCTGCTGGCCGTCGGCGTCTACTTCGTCTTCGACGTGAAACGCGAACTCGAAGCCAAGTGACAGGCCCCCACCTCGCTCGCCCGCTCACACCTTGATTCGGTGCCACCCGCCCAGGTGGAACCGCAGTGTCAGGAACGCGCCGCGCAGCAGCAACTCGCCGCTAAGCACCAGCCAAACCGCCACCAAACCCATGCCCATCACGTTCGTCACCAGGTAAACCCCCGGCAGGCGGATCGCCAGCGTGCTTCCCAGGTTGATGAGCATGAGCGTGAACGTGTCCCCCGCCCCTTCCAGTGCCGAGCCGAAGATGATCGCCGCCGCGAAGCCGATCTGCACCAGCCCGGTGATCGTCAGGCACGTTGCGGTCAGGTCGCGCACGGCCGGGTCGTCGGTCAGCAGCCCGGCCACGGCGCCGCTGGCCGCCACGAAGACCAGCCCCGCCGCCACCATGAGCGTGCCGCCGACGCAGAAGGCCAGCCATACGCTCCGGCGTGCGCGGTCGACATCGGCCATGCCCAGGGACTGCCCGACCATCGTCGCGGCCGCCACGCCGAAGGCGAGCCCGCTCATGAAGCTGAAGCTCTCCATGCGGATGGTGTTGACGTGGCTCGCCGCGGCGAGGTTGCCCATCTGGTTGATCCACACGACGATTACAATATTCGCCGCCCACTGCACGCAGTTCTTCCAAGCCGCCGGCAGGCCGATGCGAAGCAGGCGGCGGCTCATGTGCCAGTGCGGGCGCAGGCGGATCAGCCGCAGCTTCACGCCGCGACGCCCGCGGGCCAGTGTTGCCGTCGCCACGACGCCGCCGACCGCGTAGCTGATCGCCGTGCCGACAGCAATGCCGTCGAACCCCATCGCCGGCAGCCCGAACCAACCGCGGACCAGCGCCAGGCTCAGCAGCACGTTCAGCGCGTTCACCAGCCCCATCACCACGGCCGGGGTGCGTGTGTCGCCGGCGCCACGCAGGCAGGCGTTCACCACCAGCGTCACCACGGCGAACGGCGTGGCCAGGCTCAGCAGTTTGAGGTAAGCCACCAGGAAGCCCTGCGCCTGCCCCTCCAGCCCGAACAACGGCCCGATCGGCTCGGCGACCACAATCCCCGCCAGCCCCAGCGCGATGCCCACGCCCGTCGCCAGCAGCACGCTCTGCCCGGCGGCGGCGTTGGCCATGGTGCGGTGGCGGGCACCGGTCGCCCGGGCCACCAACGCCGTGCTTCCGGCACCGAGGGCAAGTGAGACGAGGCGCAGGAACCAGATGACGTAGGTGATGGTGCCGACGGCCGCGGCCGCCGCGGCGTTCGTCCCACGGGCTGCGTCCAACTCCGCCCCGGCAAGGTTGCCCTCGGGAACCAGGTTGTTGGCGATCCACGTGTCGGTGAACCCGACGGCCACGTAGAGCAGGTTCTCCACCAGCACCGGCCCGGCGAGCCAGAGCATCTCCCGCAACAGCCCCGACGTGGACTGCGGCGCCGCCAACGGCTTCGGACGGGCGGCTGCGACTGCGGTACGACTCATGAGCCACGATGGTAGGCGCTGTGTGTCAAAGCCGAGTCGTCACGAAAGGCCTTCTTCACTCCGGCAGAGGGCGATGTCGCATGTCGTCGGCGTACCTTTGTATTTCTCACGGGCGGCGCGGACAATGCGACGATGCCCCGTGAACGCCTGGTGTCGCCACAGATGCAGTCCGAGGAGGAGCTGCGGCTCAACTTCGCGCTTCGGCCCCAGCGGTTCGGGCAGTACGTCGGGCAGCCTTCGCTGATTCGCAAACTGCGGATCGCCGTCGAGGCCGCCCGCGGGCGGGGGGAGCCGGTCGACCATGTCCTGCTCCACGGCCCGCCGGGGTTGGGCAAGACGACGCTCGCCCACGTCATCGCCAACGAGATGGACGCCAAGGTCCACGTGACCAACGGCCCGGCACTGACCAAGGCGAGCGACCTGGTCGGCATCCTCTCGAACCTGCAGGCGGGGGATGTGCTCTTCATCGACGAGATCCACCGCCTCTCGGCCGTGGTGGAGGAGTACCTCTACCCGGCGATGGAGGATTTCAAGGTGGACGTGACGCTCGACGCCGGGACGCACGCGCGGGTGGTGACGATACCGGTGCAGCCGTTCACGCTCATCGGCGCCACGACGCGGCTGGGCCTGCTGGCCGGGCCGATGCGCGGGCGGTTCGGCATCGCCGAGCACCTGGAGTTTTACGCCCCGGCCGACCTGCTGACGATGCTCAAGGCCAACGCCCTGCTGCTGAAGCTCGACGCCGACGCCGCGGCGCTGGCGGAGCTGGCGGGAAGAAGCCGCGGCACGCCGCGCGTCGCCAACCGCCTGCTGCGGCGGGTGCGCGACTACGCCGCGGTCGAGGCCGACGGCCGCGTGACCCTCGACGTCACTCGACAGAGCCTGGACCTGGAAGCCATCGACGCCCTGGGCCTCGACGAGCAGGACCGGCAGTTTTTGAAGGTCATCGTCGACGTATACGAAGGCGGCCCGGTGGGCATCGAGGCGGTGGCGGCGACCATGGGCGAGGAGCGCGACACGCTCGAGGACGTGATCGAGCCGTACCTGCTGCAAAACGCACTGGTCACCCGCACCCGCCAAGGCCGACGGGCGACGAAGCGTGCCTACGAGCACCTGGGGCTGAAGTGGACGCCGCCGAGGGATGAGGGGCTGTTTCAAAACGAGCAGTGACCAGCGCCGGCCGTGCTCAGTTCGACTGGCGGCGGCGGCGCAACAGGCCCGCGGCCACGCCGGGGAGCGTCAGGCTCGCAGGCTCCGGCACCACGACGTCCACGTACACCATGCGGTGGTCGGTCGAGTTAATGGCGCTGAAGCCCGGCTGACCGGCTGTGGGCCAGAAGACGCCCGAGCCGGTCACGCCCAGGTCGCTGCTGGGCAGCACGTAGTCGACGCGGAGGTCGAAGGTGGCGGTGTCTGTCGGGTCGTCGCCGCCGGCACCGACGGGCACGGTGTCGTTGACGCGCGGGTTGCTCAGCAGGCTCTGTATCGCCGCCTGGATGCCGTCGCCCTTCACCGGGTCGGCGTTGAGGTCACCCATGATGACGAAGCTCGCCCCCTCGGCCAGGCCGCCGGTGTTGCCGGCGTCGTCGTACAGGTAGGCCGCGTCGCCGGGGGTGATGTAGTCGTCCCACAGGCGGATCTCGTCGGCGTTCCGCTTGCCGTTGTAATCGACGAGGTTGCCGGCGAACGGGTCCGTTGGGAAGCCGGGCAGTTGCACGGCGTCGAACACTGGCGGCGTCGGGTGGCTGGCCAACACATGCACGTCGTTGCCGTTCACGTCCACCGTCAGGTCCCAGTGGCTCTTGCTGGAGAGGCGAAAGACGTCCAGCTCGGCGGCGCTGTACCAGTCGGCCGGGGCGGGGGTGGAGGGGTCGTCCGGCAGGCGTGCGCCGGGCATGTCTTTCCAGAGGAACTCCTGGAAGGTGCGTGCGCCGGTGATGGGGTACTTGGAGAGGACGACCATGCCGAACTGGCCGGGGTGGTTGCCGAAGCCGAAGGCGTCTTCCGGGTCGCCGATGTTGCCGTTGTTGTTGAGGTCAAAGCCGCTTTGCACGCCGGTGTTGACCGGCGCGACGTAGGCGTACGGGTAGGTGATGGCCGCCTGCCCGTTCTGCGAGACCTGCAGGAAGTTCTGGCGGAAGAGGTCGACGGCCCGGGTCGGGTTGGCCGGGTTGTAGTTGAACTCGTTGAGCAGCAGCACGTCCGGGCGGAGGCGCTGGATGACCTCGGCGTTGTTCCGCCCCTGGCCGAAACCGAAGGGTGCCGGCGTGGTGTTCGCCAGGTTCGACTCGAGCGTCGTCTGCCCGCCGGGGGACATCGAAACGTTGAACGTGGCGAACCGGACCGACTCCTGCGCCACCCCCGCCGTCGGCAGGGCGACGACGGTTCCAGCGGCGACAATCACGGCGACTGCATGTGGACGAAGCATTTTCAACTCTCCTTGAACCGCCGAACGTAGCCCACGACCTTGAGCCGTGGATGTGCGGCCGGTGAATGGTGCGCTGGTGCGGCCTCAACGCAGGCGTGGCGGACACATCCCCCGGCGTCGGTCGGTTTTCATGTGATTACATGAACTTGTAGACTCCCTGCAGGAGAGTTTTTCATGACACCACCGCTGCTTCTTCGTGCCCGCACAGGGGCCGTTTCACTCGCCTTGCTGCTGGGCTTGCTCGTGCCGGCGGGCTTGCAGGTCCGGGCGCAGGAAGCGCCGACGGTGCAGGAGGCCGCGACGCCGGCACCCGGCGGTGAGGCCGCCGAAACAGGTGACGCCGGTGACGTCGCCGAGGTCGGCGAGGCGGTCGAGCGGATTCTCGACGCCGCCGGCGAGCCCGACGCCGCCTCGGCCGCCCGCGCTTCGATCGACGTTGCCGCCGCCGCTGCCGAGCGCGAAGCCCTGCCCCGGCCCGAGGCGTTGCGCACCGCCCTGCGTCCGCTGCGGCTCGAAGCCCTCGAGGCGCAGGTGGAAAAGATGATCGCCCGCATAGCCGAGGTGGACACGCAACTGGCGGAACTGGAAATCGAAGCCCGCGACACCGAGGGCGACGCGAAGGTGGACATACTCGCCCGCGCCACGGCCCTGCGCGACCTCAAGGCCGCACTGATCGAGCGGGCCGAGGTCGCCCTGACCGCACTGGACGCCAAGGGCGGCGACTCGGACCAGGCCCGCTTGTATCTCAAAGCCATCAGTGGCATCGAGCTGGACACGTCCGACGTCAGCGGCGCGTGGATCACCGTGCGGCAGTGGATCACCTCGCCTGAGGGGGGCATCAAGTGGGGGCTGAACGTCGTGCAGTTCCTCGTGCTGCTCCTGGCGTTCTGGATTCTGGCACGCATCGTCGGGTCGATCCTCTCGGCGGCGTTGAGCCGCAGCAAAAACGCCAGCAGCCTGCTCAAGGCGTTCCTCGTCGGGCTCACGCGGAAGGTCATCGTGCTCATCGGGCTGGTGGTGGCGGCCGGGGCGCTGGGCGTGAACGTCACGCCGGTGGTCGCGGCGATCGGTGCGGCCGGCCTGGTCATCGGGCTGGCGCTTCAGGGCACGCTCAGCAACTTCGCCAGCGGCATTCTCATCCTGCTCTACCGCCCGTTCGACGTCGGCGACGCCGTCACCGCCGGCGGCGTGACCGGCAAGGTTGAGGCGATGAGCCTCATGAGCAGCACCTTCAGCACCTTCGACAACCAGGTGATGATCGTGCCGAACAACGAGATCTGGAACGGGGTCATCACCAACATCACCGGGCGCGACACGCGCCGCGTCGACATGACCTTCGGCATCAGCTACGCCGACGACATCGACAAGGCCCGCCAACTGCTGCTGGACATCGTCAGCAGCCACCCCAAGACGCTGGACGACCCGGCACCCGTCGTCAAACTTCATGAAATGGCCGACAGCAGCGTCAACTTCGTCGTTCGGCCGTGGAGCAAAACGAGCGACTACTGGGACGTCCTGTGGGACGTCACCGCCGAGGTGAAACGCCGCTTCGACGCCGAAGGCATCAGCATCCCCTTCCCGCAGCGCGACGTGCACGTGTACCAGGTGGAACGCAAGCCGACGGCAACCGCCGACACCGGCCAGACAGACGGCAACAGCGACGGCAACGTCGATGGACACGGTGACGCCATCGGCGAAACCGGCACCCGGCTGCAGGTCTAGCCGGCGGCGGGAACCGGCCCAGCTCGCCCGCCGCATCACGCTACGCCCGCCGGGCGCTCTCGGCCTTCAGCGTTCGCTTCATCAGCAGTTCCTGCACGTCGCGGAAGCCCTTGCCGTGGCGGCGGGTCCAGGTGCCGTCGGGGTTCAGGTGCCAGCAGGCGGTCTTCTCGCTCAGGCAGGCGGTCAGCACGTCGTCCAGGCGGGTCTGCAGCTCGGGCTGCTCCACGGGGGTGATGGCCTCCACGCGGTACTCGAGGTTGCGGTTCATCCAGTCGGCGGAGCCGAGGAAGTAGTCGTCCTGGCCCGCGTTGTGGAAGTGGAACAGGCGGCTGTGCTCCAGGAAGCGGCCAAGGATGCTGCGGACGTGGATCGTCTCCGAGAGCCCCGGCACCCCGGCCCGCAGGCTGCAGAAGCCGCGCACCACCAAATCGATCTTCACGCCGGCCTGGCTCGCCTTGTACAGCGCCTTGATCACCTTGGCGTCCTGAAGGGCGTTCATCTTCGCGCGGATGAGCCCCGGCCGGCCGGCGCGGGCGTGCTCCGCCTCCCGGGCGATCATCTCCAGGAACCGCTCGCGCATGTTCACCGGTGCCACCAGCAGCTTGCGGTACGTCTTGCGGTTCGCGTGTCCGGTGAGGTAGTGGAAAATCTCGATGACGTCCTGCGTCACCTCCGGCCGACAGGTGAACATGCCGCAGTCCGTATACAACTGGCTCGTGCGGCGGTTGTAGTTGCCCGTGCCGATGTGGCAGTACGTCCGCAGTTCGTTCTGCTCCTCGCGCACCACCATCGTCAGCTTCGTATGCGTCTTGAGCCCCACGATGCCGTACACCACGTGTACGCCGGACTTTTCAAGCTTCTGGGCCAGCTCCACGTTCCGCTGCTCGTCGAACCGGGCCTTCAATTCCACCAGCACCGCGACCTGTTTGCCCTGCTCGGCAGCGCGGATCAACGCCGGCACGAACGGGCTGTCGCTGCTGGTGCGGTAGAGCGTCATCTTGATGGCCAGCACCTTCGGGTCATTCACGGCCGAGGTGATGAAGTGCTCCACACTCGCCTGAAAGTCCTCGAACGGGTGGTGCACCAGCACGTCGCCCGCCCGGATGACAGTGAAGATACTCGCCTCGTCGTCCCGCAGCCTCGGGGGCACCAGCGGCTTCCACGGCTCGAACTTCAGGTCCGCACGCTCCACGCCGGAGAGCGAGAACAGGTCGTCCATGTCGATCGGCCCGCGGATGCGGTAGACGTCCTCGGCCGGCACGTCCAAACCGTCGACGATCAGCTGCTCCATCTCCGCGGTCATGGTCTCGGGCAGCTCCAGCCTCACCACCTGGGCCATACGCCGCCGGCGGAGGCTCTCCTCGACCATCGCCAGCAGGTCGTCGGCGTCCTCCTCGTCCAGCTCCACGTCGGCGTTGCGGGTCACGCGGAACAGGGCGTTCTCCTTCACCTGTGTGCCGGGGAACAGGTGCTCCAGGTTGCCGCCGATGATCTGCTCCAGCGGGACGAACGCGTATCGATCCTGCTCGGGCAGGCGGACCCACCGCGGCAGGTTCTCGGGCACCTTGATGCGGACAAAGTCCGGCTCGCCCGTCTCGCCGCCGAGGAAGACGCCGATGCTCTTGGACAGATTGCTGATGAACGGAAACGGGTGCCCCGGGTCGACCGCCAGCGGCGTGAGGATCGGGAAAACCTGCCGGCGGAAGAACTCGTCGGCCGCGGCCTTGTCGGCTTCGTTCAGCTTCTTGTAGCTCCGCACCTCGATGCCCTGCTTTTTGAGCGCCGGGTGCAGCCGCTCGAACCAGCAGGCCATCTGCCGTTCGATCATCGGCTTGACGCGCGCCTTCACGAGGTCCAGCTGGACGGCCGGGGTCAGGCCGTCGAGGCTCTTCTCGGCCAGGCGGCTGGCCTTTTGCCGCTGCAGCCCGCCGACCCGCTTCATGAAAAACTCGTCGAGGTTGCTGGCGCAAATCGCCAGGAACTTCACCCGCTCCAGCAGGGGAAAGCGGTCGTCCTCGGCCAGTTCGAGCACGCGCTGGTTGAAGTCGAGCCATGACAGCTCGCGGTTGTTGAAGAGCACCGACGCGTCGGCGGAGGCGAGGTCCACGGCGGCGGCGTACGGGGTCGGCGCGGTAGGGGCGGCCGTGTCCTGCGATGCGGGCGCGGCGGGCTGGGGCGGGGGCGGGGTCTGTGGGGCGGGGGCGTGCACGCGCTGGCCGTCGGGCTGCTTGGGGCTGGTGCTCATGGGGGCATTCTAAGTCGGGGAATGCAAAAACCGCGAAGCGAGGCCGCATCGGACCCTTGCAGGTCAACGGCAGCGTCGTTTCGCGGTGTGTTGGGTCGTAACGTGGCAAGTCCGCGAGCCGTCCTGCGGCTCACACCCGGCGGCCCGCGGCCGGACAACAGCCCGGGCAGGCACAACACGAGGCGGCTACCGCTTGCGGCGGTCGCGGCGGGCCTTGCGCTTTTTCGAACCGACCTTGCGTCGGCGGCGCGGCTTTGGCATGCGAGACAGCTCCTTTCAAACAACAGTTCGTCGAGTCGAGCCCATCACCTTACCGCCGAAACCCCAACCCGTCTACGGCCGGCGGGGAGGAGCACGCGGGAATGAGCAATGCCGGCGATGCCGGAATGACCAATGCACAAGAAACCAATGACCAATGAGATGCCAAGGCCAACGGCCCGGGGCCCGACTGGCCGCGACGGGGCGCGTCTCAGGCCCCACCCGCCTCGGCCGGCGGAGGCTCGTCGACGTGTGCTTCGAGGGACGGGGGCGTCGGGAGGGCGTCTCGCCCTCCCGGCCTGCACCGCCGCGTGCTCTTGCAGGGTTCGGTGTGTTTCTCTCCTCGTTCCTCTCACCCGCACTCGAAGTCGCACGTCACCGTTTCGTCCGGCGACAGGGCGTCGGCGACTTCGTCGCGGCCTGTGGCTACCACCGCCGCGACGGGGGAATCTGTGATCAGCCGGCGGAGCGTGTGGGCCACCACCGCGGCACTCACCGCGTCCAGCGGGGCGGCGAACTCGTCCACCAGAAGCACCGCGCGACGACGCTCGGCGGAGCTTTCGGCCGCGTCGGTGTCAATCTCACTGCGGCGGGCGCGGGCGAAGGTGCGTTGTTTCGGGTCGGGCTCCAGCGGCTGGCGGTGGGTCGCGGCGACCCACGCGGCGGCCAGCCGCAGACGCCAGCGCTGGCCTTCGGAGAGTTGCCGCGGCGTCTTCAGGTAAAGCCACGCTTCGGCGAGGCCCAAGCGGTTGAGCAACGCCACGGCCTCCTCGAGGGTGAGCGGCGAGAGGCAGTCGACCACGGCGGCGTCCGCCAGCCGGAGCCGGGCCGGCTGCACCCACCGGACCGACCGCGACTGCCCCAGCCGGCGGAGCAGGCGGCTCTTGCCCGACCCGCTGGGCCCCGTGACGAGCAACACATGCCCCGGCGGCGGACAGGCCGGCAGCGGCAGCCGGCGGACGAGTTCGGGGCCGACGGGTGCGGGGCCGACGGCTGCGGGGCCGACGGGTGCAGGCCGGGCCGGTGCAGGCCGGGCGGTTGCAGCGGGCCGGGCCAGGCCGTAGGCGGCGACGATGCGCCGGGTGCGGGCGCTGGGGCGGGCGGTGAGGGCGTCGGCGACAGACCTTTCGGCGGCGGGTTTGGGTGTCGGGTCGTTCATCAGGCGGCCTCGTCGGACGGGTTCAGGAGTCGGCGGGTTCGGGCGGCGGCTTCGAGTTGGCCGCGCGACCAGCCGCGGAGGAAGGCCATGGCGGCCTGAACGCGGCCGCGGGTGAGTCGCTCGGCGGCGGCGATCTGTCGGACGGGCTCCCGGCGGACGAACGCCGCGACGCCCAGGCGGCGAAGGGCCGGCGGCAGGCAGCACCCCTCGGCCGCGAGTGCCCGCACGAGCGGGTCGGCCAGGAGTCGGCGGATGCGGGCCGCCCGCCGGCAGACTGTCGACGGGGCGATGCCAAGCCGCTCGGCGGCGTCGCGGTAGGTGAGGCGCTGGCAGAAGACCATCTCGGCGAGGGGGCGGTCGGCCTCGGTGAGGAGACCGACGGTGTCGGCCAGGTCGCCGGCGACGTCGTCGGCGAGCAAGGCGGCGGCCTGATCGCGGAGTCGCCGTGCGGGCATCGCGGCCAGGACGTGGGGTTCAAGGAGGCAGGTTTCAGGCACGGGGAACTCCTTCTGCGATTGTCGGATGCGGGCCGGCGGGCCCCCTGTTCAACGAACATAAAACTACCACGGCGGGCGGCGTCTGTTAAGTTATTTTTCGGTATCGACAGCCCGGCGGTGTTGCGGCGCGGGTGGGTCGAGGCCGGGACGCAAAATGCCCCGGCTTGCATCGCACGCCAACGCCGGGGAACATCCGGGGCATGCCTCACGCGCTCGTTCTTCGCAACAGCCCGGCCATGGGCCCGGGCCGCATCGTGCCGGTCTTTCAGGATTTTGGTATCCCCCTGCAGGTGCGGAACTTATACGCCGGCGACGACGTCCCCACCGACCTGGACGAGGTACGCGTTCTGATTCTCCTGGGCGGCACGAAAATGAGCGTCGTCGGCGAGCCGGGCGAGGCCAAGCCGTTCATCAACCAGCTGCTGGCGGCCACGCGCGTCATGGCCGAGGCGGACAGGCCCGTGCTGGGCATCGGGTTCGGTGCCCAGGTGCTGGCCGCGGCCTGCGGGGCGAAGGTGACGGACAACCAGCGTCCCGGCAAAACGCCCGATGACGCCCCGACCCTCACCGGGCCGGAGGTGGGCTTTGCCGGCATCAAGCTGCCGTTCCCCGGCGGCACCGAGCCGATCGTGCAGGGGCTCATGGACAACGCCCCCTTCTTCCACTGGCATGCCCAGTCCTTCGACCTCCCCAAGCTCCCCCCGCCCCCAGGCCACGACCCGACGAAGCCCGGCCCGCCACCGCCCACCGGCAACGCCCTGATGGCCAGCACCGCCCACACACGGAACCAGGCGTTCCGCTTCAAAAACCGGCTGTTCGGCTTCCAGTTCCACTTCGAGCTGAGCGACGCCGACATCAACGCCGTTATCGCCGACGACTCGGACCCGCTCGTGCGGCACCTGGGCCCCGACGGCAAACAGGCCGTGCGCGACGGCCTGGCGGCGCACTACGGCCGCTACAACCGCCTGGGCACCCGCATCCTCAAGAACTTCGTGCAGTACCTCAAAGCCTATTGAAACCGCAAGTTGGCGCGAGGTTTGCCCCGGTCCGGGCATGCTGGAACTCGATGACTTGGTGATCGGTGCCGGCCAGGCCGGGGTGCCGTTGGCCGGCAAGCTCGCTGCGGCCGGGCGGCGTGTGGGGCTTGCCGAGCGGAAGCACCTGGGCGGCTCTTGCGTGAACTTCGGCTGCACGCCGAGCAAGGCGGTGCACGCCTCGGCGAAGCTGGCGTACGAAGCCCGCGACCTGGCCGGGGAACTCGGCATCCGGGTCGGCTCGGTGGAGGCGGACTACCCGGCCGTGATCCGCCGGGCCCGGGCCGTCGTGCAGGCGAGCGTCAGGGCCCTCAACGCGAAGTTCAACCCCGAGGACGAGAACCCGTTCCTGCTCCGTGGCCACGCCCGGTTCACCGGCCGCGCGGGTGACGGCTTCGAGGTGCGCATCACGCCGATGAACGGTGACGGCCGACAAGACGCCGCCGTCCAGACCGTCCGCGCCGACCGCGTGGTGCTGGACACCGGCACGCGCGTCAAGGTGCCCCCCATCGCCGGGTGCGACGACGTCGGCTTCATCTGCCCGGACACCTGGCTGAACGAGGAGATACTGCCCGGCCACCTGTTGCTGGTGGGTGCCGGCTACATCGGGCTGGAGATGAGCCAGTTCTACCGCCGCATGGGGGCGAAGGTGACCGTCGTTGACCCGCGCCAGCAGGTGGCGATTGAACAGGACAAGCCGCTGGCCGACGAGCTGATGGGGTACCTCGCCGACGAGGGTGTGACGTTCATCCTGGGCCAGAAGGTGGAGCGCGTGGATCAGGCACCCCCCGGCCTTCGGGCACACCTGAGCGACGGGCGGACGATCGACGCCGACAAGCTCTTCCTCGCCACCGGCCGCAAGCCAAACACCGACGACCTGGGCCTCGAGACCATCGGCCTGGAGCCCAACGAGGACGGCACCATCCCCATCGACGAGCGGATGCAGACGCCGGTCGAGAACGTCTACGCCGTCGGAGACATCCGCGGCGGCCCGATGTTCACCCACACCAGCCACGAGGACAACCACGTGCTGGAGAACCACTTCCTGGGCGACGGCACCTACACCTACGGCGACCGCATCGTGCCGTACGCCGTCTTCACCGACCCGGAGATGGGCCACGTCGGCCTGAGCGAAACGGCAGCCCGCGAAGCCGGTTTCGACGTGGCCGTCGGGCGGATGCCCGTCAAGCAGAACGGCCGGCACTACCAGGTCGGGCAGACGCGCGGCACCGTGCAACTCGTCGTCGACCGCCAGACCCGCCGGCTGCTGGGTGCCACCTGCCTGTGCGACGGCGGCGGCGAGATCGTCCACGCCGCCGTCGACTGGATGCACTCACGCGCCACACTCGACGACATCTACCACCGCACCTACATCCACCCGACGTACCACGAAGCGATCAAAAGCGTGGCCGACCAGTTGAGGAAGGAATTGAATGAGCAATGAGCAGGAACCCAATGACCAAATGGGTGCGACCTCTGGTCACTGGTTTCCTGCCCATTGCTCATTTTGCACAGTACGCTGGGTTCTGTCGATCGGTGCCTCGTTGCTTGCGGGGTTAGAACTCCACGTCGTTTTCGTCGAAGAAGCGGTCCAGGCCGCTGCCGCCCCGGAAGACGTCCAGGTGGTAGTCGCCGAAGATCAGGTCGTCGCCGTTTTCGCCCTCCAGGACGTCGGTCCAGTAGAAGTCGACGCCGTCGAGGATGTCGTCGCCGCTGCCGCCGAGCAGGGTGTCGTTGCCTTCGTCGCCGATGAGGGTGTCGTCACCGCTCCAGCCGTCGAGGTAGTCGTCGCCCTCGCCGCCGCGGAGGCTGTCGTCGCCGGCCATGCCGTAGAGGCTGTCGTTGCCCCGGCCGCCGTAGAGCACGTCGTTGCCGCCCACGCCGCGGAGGACGTCGTCGCCGTCGTCGCCGTAAAGGGTGTCGTTGCCTTCGCCGCCCCAGAGGAAGTCGTCACCGCCGAAGCCACTTAAAATGTCATTGCCACCAAACCCGAGAAGCGTGTCGTTCCAGGGCCCGCCGAGCACGTCGTCGTCGCCTTCGCCGGCGTCGACGTAGTTCTGTCCGCCGCCGACGAAGATGTCGTCGTTGCCGTCGCCGCCGTAGATCGAGTCGTTCCCTTTTTCGCCGTAGATTCGGTCGTCCCCCTGCTCGCCGAAGATCAGGTCGGACTGCGCCCCGCCGAGCAGCAGGTCGTTGCCGTAGCCGCCGTGGATCGTGTCGTTGCCGGTCCCGCCGTCGATGAAGTCGTCGCCGTCATGGCCGAAGAGCAGGTCGTTTCCGGCGTCGCCGGAGAGGTTGTCGTGGCCGTCGCCGCCGCGGAGGACGTCGTTGCCGGCATTCCCGGCGAGGCTGTCGTGCCCTGGCCCGCCGAAGAGGAAGTCCGGCCCGCTGCCGCCGGCCAGGAAGTCGTTGCCCGCCTCGCCGTAAAGCCACGTAGGCTGGAAGACGCTGGCCCGGACGTCGACGACGTCGTCGCCCGCCCCGGCCGCGACCACGATTCGGCTGACGAGCCCGCCGCCGAACGCCCAGCCGATGCCGTCGGCCACGACGCTGATCACGTTCGTGCGGACGTCGCGGTCGATGGTGATGCGGTTGTCAAACGCGTCGCCGAGCACCAGCAGCACGCCGCCGTCGAGTGTGGCGGTGGTGAGCAGTCGGCGGGATTCGAGTCGTTCGATTGGGTTCATGGCGTTGTCTCCGCGGCAACAGACACGCGGCGACGGCCGAACGTTGGGCACCGCCGCCGGGCAAAATTCCGTGCACCGCGAATGCGAACACGTGGACGGGCCCGACCGAGGTTTGCCGGAAGGAGGCGAACAACGCTGAAAATCCGGGCTTTTCGAGTCCGCCGTCGCGTGCCGCGACACGACTCACCGGTATGGCTCAGAGGGGTAAACTAGAGGCCTCGCTGCGGGCCTTCCTTGGTTGCCGTGGGGATCGGCGGGCTTGCGGCGAAGAGGTCGGCGGCGGCGGTTTCGACGGCGCTGGTGTCGACGCTCGGCCGGGCCGGCGCCACGTGCAGCGTCATGCCCGGCTCGACCTGCAGCGCCGACGCCGCCTCGGCCGGGAGCTTGAGCACCTCGCCCTCGAACTCGACCCCCGTCATCACGACGCGGACGTCCGTCTGGCCGTTGCTGACCAGGTGCGTGGGCAGCGCCAGCGCGGCGTCGGTGACGCCGGCGAGCTTCATGTGCCGGCACTGGCTGACCGTGCGGATTTCCGGCAGGTTCGCCTGCACCAGCGGGCCGGCGTCGAAGATGTCCACGCGGTTGTTGTATCTGAAACCTTCGCTCCACAAGAGGCGCAACGCCGGAACGGCCTCGCCGTGGCACGCGCCCACCGCGAAGCGGGCGGCCTTGGGCAGCAGGTCGATGTAAATCGGGTGGTCGGGCATCAGGTCGGCCATGATGCGCCGCTCCACCAGGCTCAGGCTGTCGGCGGTCTTGAAGTCGGTCTCGAAGAAGTGCCGGCCCAACGCGTCCCAGAACGGCGAGTTGCCGTGCGCATCCAGCACGCCGCGCAGCTCCGCCACGACGCGCGCGTCGAACGCCGCGGGGCGTTGCGCCATGAACATGAACCGCGCCAGTGAGAGCAGCCGCCCGGCACCGCTGCGGCGTCGGTCCGCGGCCAGGAAGAGCCCGCCGATCTCCGCCGGGCCGTCGTGCTCCTCCACCAGGTGCAGCGCCCGGACGAGCTTGTTTACGCCCAGCACCTTGTTCTCGTAACGGTCGGCCAGGAGTTCGTAGCTGTAGAACGGCGAGAAGCCGCCGGTCTTGCTTTTGATGTTGCTCGTGCCGGCCAGCGTGCCGTGCTCGTCGGCCATGACGAAGGTGTAGCACTCGCCGGCGGCCCGCTCGCCGCGGGTGGCGAAGGCACGCAGGCTCTCTTCGATTCGGCCGATGAGGACCTTGGGGTCGGTGGGCAGGCTCGTCAGTTCGCCGCGACTTGCCTCGGCCAGCGTCTGCATGGCCGGGAGGTCTTCGGCGCGGATCGGGCGTACCACCAGCATGGCGGTAGCGTCGGCGACGGGGCTACGGCATGCAAGGGGAATCGGCTCGCCAGGGGATTCAGGCGGCGGGGTTAGGAAGCACGGCGGAAGGCGACGCGTGTCGGGCCGATGCTGGTGCGGTTCATCGGGGTGAGGACGCGCGGCCGGTAGGCGGCGTTCTGCAGGCCGGCGTGACGTGCCGGGGTTTCACCCGGGGTTTCGCCCGGGGAGTTGGCGGGGGTGTAGGCGGGGCGTGTCCCGGCGGCCGCGGCGATTTCGCCGGCCTGTCCGTCGGCACAGGCGACCTCGAGTGTGGTGCCCAGGTCTGCGGGCGCGCCGATCTCGACGGGTATGGCGGCCTGGCCGCGCGTGAGCCCGGCCCGGGACTCCAGCAGGCGTCGGCGGGCTTCGTCCAGCCGTTGGGCGACGCTCATGCCGGCGCGACGCCACCAGGCGGGCCCGGCGGGCCTGGCCCAGTCCGGCAGCCACTCGGGGGTGGGCTTGTCCTGGGGCCCCGGCGGCGAAATGCGGACGCGACGCCCGACAATCGCCTCGTAAAGCGCCATCTCGTCCGTCGGCCTGATCGGGATACGACTCAGCGGCATAGAAAACGTTATCGAACCCTGACGCCCCGCCGCTAAAGCCGATTGCCGCGTCCGATAACTTTTGCCGGCCGCTTTGCCTGACACCCGCTTGCCCTACCATGCTCGCCATGAACCTCCCGAACGACCTGCAGTTCGCCGTCGACGTATCCCGACGGGCCGGGGCGCTGGCCTTGTCGCACTACGGCCGCGTCGACCGCCTGACCAAGTCCCACGCCGCCACCACCGACGAGGCCGTCACCGTCGCCGACCGGAAGGTGCAGCAGCTCATCGTCGCCGCCCTGAGGGAGCACGCCCCGGCCGACGCCGTCATCGGCGAGGAGGACGCCACCGGCAGCGGCATCACCAACACCGTGGCCGACCCCGACGCCCGCTGCTGGGTGATCGACCCGATCGACGGGACGAACAACTTCATCGCCGGGACGCACAACTGGGCCGTCTGCGTCGGCCTGCTTCACGCCGGCCGGCCGGTGCTGGGCGTCGTCTACGACCCGGTCCGCGACGAACTCTTCGCCGGCGCACAGGGCCACGGCGCGACGCTCAACGGCCGCCCCACCGCCGCCCGGCCCGACGCCATGAGCGCCTCGACCATGCTGATGCTCACGAGCAACCTCATCGGGCACGGGCGAAGCGGCGCGCCGCGGTGGGCGGAGCTTTGGCTCGGGCAGACGGAGTACAAGGTGCGGATGCTCGGCTCGGCCGCCCTGGAGGCGGTGCAGGTGGCCGCGGGTAGAGCCCACGCGGCGATTACGGTCAACGGCAAGCTGTGGGACGCGGTGGCACCGTGCGCGATCGTGCTGGCCGCCGGCGGCCGCGTGACGACCCTCGCCGGCGAGGACCGCTTCCCGTACGACCTGGCCGGCTACACCGGAGCGAAAGTGCCGTTCGTCGCGGCGGCGCCGCTGGCCGCGCCGGCCGTGCTCGAACACCTGCGGAGCAACCCGTGATACAGACGGCTACGTCGACCGGCCCCACTCGACCACGAGCATCATGATCCACAGTGCCGCGGCCAGCCCGAAGATCGCCAGGTGCATGAACACCCCCAGCCGCAACGCCTCCGGTGCCAGCCGCGAGACGTGCCCCACCTTCACGGCCTTGTAAACCAACGCGACGCCGAACAGCAGCGGGATGAGGAAGAGGAACCACACGTCGTACAACGGCGGCGGGGAGAGGAACGGCGTCCAGGCCAGCAGAGGCCAGAGGCAGGAGGTCATGCCGGCCTCTGGTCAGGGGCCAAGGTCGGGGCGGAGTCTGGGGCGGTTACCTCGGCCTCGTCGGCCTCGTCGGGTTCGTCGGGTTCGTCGGCTTCGTCGGCTTCGTCGGCCCAGTGTTCAGGCTCGGCGGCGTTGCCGCGGGCGGCCCGGCCGGTGGCGTCGATGATCGCCAGCAGGTTCAGCATCCCCGCGACGGCCGTGTAAATCGTCCCGACGCCCGACAGCGGGCTGTGCGTCCGCGGCCACGCCTCGGTGATCGCCGTCGCCTGCACGCCACGCCCGGCGGCGGCGTCGGCGGCGAGGTCCGCATTGGCCGCCTCCACCTGCAGGCTCACGGCATTGCCCGTCGCGACGTCCGTGCCGTCCACACGCCAGTTGTCGGCGATC
This sequence comes from Phycisphaerae bacterium, assembly GCA_050329715.1. Lineage (GTDB taxonomy): Bacteria > Planctomycetota > Phycisphaerae > Tepidisphaerales > Tepidisphaeraceae > DAIOTR01. The sequence goes on along the minus strand of JBHJOM010000088.1, from coordinate 5,224 downwards.
TCCAGCGACGCCCAGCTCGTCAGCACCGTGACCGGCCCGGCCAGCACCTGCCCGATGTACCAGGGCTTGGAAATCACCGCCGCGAACGGACTGGCCGTCAACTGCCACTGCTGCAACGGCTGCCCGTTGGCCGAATGCCCGACGGCGACGTACTGCCGCCGGCCGTTGAAGTCGTACCCCGGCACCTGGATGACCCGCACGCCGGCCACGAGCAGCCCGACGAGGAAGATGCCCAGCACCGTCGCGCCGATGACGTACCCGCGGACCCGCCGGCCGATCAGCCAATGGGCCAGCCCGGGCAGCAGCCACCCGGCAACGGCAACGACGGCGGGCGGTAAATTCTTACGCTTGGCGGGCACAGGTGACGCAGTCTAGCCGGGCCGGGGCCGTGGGCAAGCCGCCCGACGGGGCCGAAAACGCCCGGTCGTGACCGGTTCAGGGCTCAATCCCGCCCCGCCGCCGTCAACTTCCCCGCCACCCCTCGCCAGCAGCTTCGGCTTTTGGCATAATCCCGCCCGGCCCATCACCCGATACCGGAACAAGGAGGTTCCGCATGAACGACCTACTGAACAAACATTCCCGGACGTTTCGCCACGGCACGGCCGCCAGCAAGGGGCTGATCGCCTTCATGAGCCTGCTGCTCGTGCTCGGCGTGGTGCTCTACTTCAACAACACCGGCACCAGCCAGGCGGACGACACCTCCGTCGACCCCGGTGTGGCCGCCGCCGTCGAGACCCCCGCGCTCGGCACCGGCGTCACCCCCACCACGGCCACGCCCACCACGCCCACCACCGCCACGCCCACCACCGCCACGCCGACCACCGCCACGCCCGGGCGTCCGGGCGTCGCCGCCGGCATGCCGGCCGTGCAGCCGCCGACGCCGCCCCGCCCGACCGTACTCTCGGCCGACCTGGCGACCGCCTTCGCCTACAAGGACCAGGGCAAGCTGGTGGAAGCCCGCGACGTGTTCAACAACGCGCTGCTGGCCGGCGGGCTGAGCGAGAACGACACCGCCGCCGTCAAGGCCGCGATGCGCGAGATCAACCAGGCCGTCATCTTCAGCCCACGCCGCTTCAACAACGACCCCTGGGCCGACAGCTACAAGGTGCAGCCGGGCAACCGCCTGACGAACATCGCCAAGCGGTTCGACCTGACGTGGGAAATGCTCGGCCGAATGAACGGCATCGACAACCCGCGCCAGATGCGTGCCGGTGCCAACCTCAAGGCGATGAAGGGGCCCTTCCACGCCGTCGTCTCCAAGAGCCGCTTCACGTTCGACGTCTACCTGGGTGCACCAGGCGGGCCGGGCAGCATGTACGTCACCACGTTCATGGTCGGCCTGGGTGAGGACAGCTCCACCCCCACCGGCACCTGGCTGGCGACCGCCGGCGGCAAACTGAAGAACCCCGAGTGGACCAACCCCCGCACCTGGGAAGTCATCAAGGCCGACGACCCCGAGAACCCGCTGGGCGAACGCTGGATCGCCCTGACCGGCATCGAGGGGGACGCCGTCGGCAAGCAGAGCTACGGCATCCACGGCACCATCGAGCCCCAGACCATCGGCACCAACGCCAGCATGGGCTGCATCCGCCTCACCAACGACAACGTCATGGTCGTCTACGACCTGCTGACCGACGGCAAGAGCACCGTGAAAGTCGTGCCGTAACAACTCCCGGGCCCCACGCCCGGCCGAGCCTGTCACGGGTGGGCGAGGCGCCAGCCGAGCCGCTCGGCGCAGCCGATCCGTCCGCGCCGGGCGGTTCCCGTCGTGCCGGCATCCCTCAATCTCACCGCAGAGACGCAAAGACCGCAGAAGGTGGGAGATCGGGGAGAGAGATGGGCGTAGGACGATCAGATCAGGCGAACACGCCGTGGCTTGGCTTCTCCACCGTCTCTTGCTCTCTGCGATCTCTGCGTCTCTGCGGTGAGATCGACTGCTCGTGAGCCGGTGTGATGGCCTTCGGCTCGGCTTGAGCCTCGCCCTCCCGGGTCGCTCCAGCCGGCTCATCCGGCTTCGGCTCATCTCGTTTCACGATGGGGCCGCGTTACGTCACGGCGACGAACGCCCCGGCCTCGTCCCACTGGTCCTCGAAGAACTCCACGTTCCGGTCGACGGTCAGCTTCCCGCCCGCGTCGGCCGAGATCTTGTGCCGCGGCAGCGCCATGTCGGCCGGCCCATTAAGCACGCGGCCCTTCTCATCAAACCGGCTCTGGTGCCCGGGGCACTGCAGCTCGTCCTGGTCCTTGTCGAACCGCAGCAGGTAGGCCTTGTGCGTGCATAAGGCACTCACCGCGTACAGCCTGCCGCCCTCGCGGACGAGGAAAAACCGCTGCCGCCGCGCGAACGCGTCATAAATCCCGTCCTTCGGGTAGTCGGCAAGCGTCCCCACGGCGTGCACCTTCGCATCATCCAAAGCCGCCGAAACCCGCCCCGTCGCGGCCAGCGCACAAGCGGCACACGCGGAGGTGACGAACAGACGACGATCAATCTTTTCCATGGCGGAATGATACCCCAATTGCGGCCTCGGAGGTTGCCCGGTGCAAATAGCCGCGAAGAGGCACGACACATCTTTACTGACGCATCGAATTACTTTGCTGGGCGACGCCCGAGTGGGATTATGCTGGCGGGTAAGGCGACGCAAGTCGCCGAGTCGTACCGCATTCCACACAGGGAGAAACATCTTGCATTTTAGTTATCGCTTGTCGTCGGTTTCGTCCGCCGCCGTGTTCGCCGCCGTGCTGGGCGTGGTTGGGGTCACTGCCCCGGTTTCCGCCGGGACGGCCCCGCTGGTCGTCAAGCTCACCGCCGGAGACGGTGCAGAGCTCGACCGGTTCGGCTACTCCGTCGCCCTCGACGGCGGCCGAGCGCTCGTCGGGAGCATCCTCGACGCTGAGAACGGCGTACGCTCCGGCTCGGCTTACCTGTTCGACGCGGCTACCGGCAACCTGGCCGCCAAGCTTGTACCTTCCAATGCCAGCGGCGCTGACTTTTTCGGCATCTCTGTCGCTTTGAACGGCAATACAGCCCTCATCGGCAGCGACAGCGACGACGACAACGGCTCCGCCTCCGGCTCGGCCTATCTGTTCGACGCGGCAACCGCCACCCAGACCACGAAGCTCACGGCAGCGGACGCCGCAGCCGGTGACAACTTCGGCGTCTCTGTCGCCCTCGACGGCGGCAAGGCCCTCGTCGGCAGCTATCGCGACGATGCCAACGGCTCCGCCTCCGGCTCGGCCTACGTCTTCGACTCGGCGACGGGTAACCAACTCGTCAAGCTCGTCGCGTCCGACGGAGCGCCGAACGACCGGACCGGTTTCGCTGTCGCCCTCGACGCCGGCACGGCCCTCGTCGGCAGCTATCGCGACGACGGCATCGCCGCCGGCTCGGCCTACCTGTTCGACGCGGCCACCGGCACGCAGTCGGCCAAGCTCACGCCGGCCGACAGCGCGCCGGGTGATCAGTTCGGCATCTCTGTCGCCCTCGATAACGGCACAGCCCTCGTCGGCGGCTTTCGCTTCGACGGCACAAATGCCGGCTCGGCCTACCTCTTCGACGCGGCCACCGGCAGCCAGTTGGGGACGCTTTCGGCACCCGACGGGGTAGCAGGCAACGCCTTCGGCGTCTCCGTCGCGCTCGACGGAAACCTGGCACTCGTCGGCAGCTCCCGCAACGGTGGTGCCGCCTACCTCTTCGACATCACGACCGGCGCATTCCTCACCAAGCTGACGGCCTTCGACGGCGAACCTAATGACTTTTTCGGATTTTCCGTCGCGCTCGACGACGGCTTGGCAATCGTCGGTGCGTGGGGTGCCGACGGTGTCGTCGCCGACGCCGGCGCGGCTTACGTCTTCGACGTTTCAGCCTTCGTCCCAGAACCGGCGTCGGCCACGCTTCTGCTGGCCCCTGCATGGGCCCTTGGCCGTCGGCGCCAGGCCTGAAGTGGCTTGCCGCGCAAGCCCTGCGAACACGTTGTGATTGAACAATGCACAGGGAACCCATGACCAAAGCGCCGGACGGGGCGGAGCGAAGAGCACATCGCCTTGCCCTGGTCATTGGTTCTCTGCGCATTGCACATTATGCTGCTCACTCGCCGACGGGTGCAGGAACGCCCCAGCCCCAGCCCCACACAGTCGTCGTCTGACCAGGGACTCCACGTGAACGAGAGTGATGACACGATCCTCGTCGGCGGCATCTACGCCACGGCCGACGTGCACGGCGTCTGGCGGATTGCCCGCGTGCTCGCCCTCGACCAGCACGCCGTCCACCTCCGCGGCTACCGGAAGCGGTACACCGCCCCGCCGATCGACGTCGATCTCGACGCCCTCGACTGGACAATCGGCCACATGCCCGTCGCCCGCGAACGCTTCGCCGACGCCAGACGCGTCCTCATCAAAGTGGAGCCCGTGGCCGAGGAGGAACTCGAAGGCTACCGCGAGTACCTTGCAGCGATGGACGACGAAGAGGCCGAGGAGTAGACCTGCAACAAACGTGGCATCGGCCCCCGGCCGATGATCAAGGCGCTGCTCAAGCTGTGGCTCGACACGACCAACCACATCGACTGGTGCATGGGCCCGTTCGCCGGCAAGCGAGGCAAGACCTATGCGCCGGACCCGTTCCTGGTGGGCCAGGGGGCGGGCCGTTCGAACATCAGTGGACGTGGCGACCAGGTGAGGTTCTGGAGCGGCCGGCCCGACCCGAAGGCGCCAGTCTGCTGGTTGCGGGCACCACGCGAGGTGCTCGAAGCATGCCGGGACGTTTTTCACGTAGGCAACAGCCGCCGGGGGAACGGGGCCGAGGCGACTGTCGATGACATTTTTACGCGCAAGCTGCCTGAAGACCATATGATTCGCAAGCTCCAATCGTTGGTCAGGTGGTGGCTCGTCGGTGAGGCGGCAGATATGACCTTGCCTGAGAAGAAGGCGATCGCCACCGTGTGGCATCCGGCCGTCCCGCGGGACCTGGCGTACGTCATTACCGAAGGGCTTGGCGGCCCTGGTTACGGGGGCCGGCTGGTTACCGTCGACGCCGTGACAGCCGAGGAGGCTAGGCAGAAGTTGTCGGCGGCCCTGTCAGGTGATCAAGGACGCAAGAGGCTGGGCCGCAATTTCCAGGCCTTTCATCTGGAAAACGACCGCCCGCCCTCCGGCATCGATCGTGGCGTCGCCGCAGCCACCGACGCGGGCGACGCCCATGCGTCGCGTGCCGTCTTCGACGAATCTCTGA
>JBHJOM010000087.1:0-74539 GCA_050329715.1 Phycisphaerae bacterium | reverse complement strand
TTCCTCGACGAAGACGACCAGGAGCTGGACGACGACGGCGACGTTCGCACAGTGGACCTTGACGAAGATGGCGACGAGGGCAACTCGTTTGGCGAGGATCTTGATAGTTTGAGTGTCGTCCTCTCGGCGATCGAGAACCGTCGCGTTCACCGGGCCGATACGCTTCACTTCTTCAGCCGGGGTACGTTCAAGCGTCAGACCGGTCAGGCTTCACTTAGCGGCACCGAGCCGGCCCGCCTTGTGTCGGACTTGACGAAACTGTCCGCATTCATCTGGTACGGCCATGTGGACAAGATCGACGGCGGGCTGCAGGTCTTCGAAACCTCACAGCCGTTCGCCGCCGACTGGGTGCTCGGGAGGGTCGCACTGCCGGTGAGCGAGCGTTTCAGTGATCCGGTTGACAGCCGCTTCGTCGGCTCGGAGATATCAGGTGAACGGTCGGTCTTCATCACCAATCAGCCGTCGTCGGGGCCGGATCTGGCTAAGGCACCGCCGTTCGGCTGGGGTTCAGAGGCTGCTCACAGCACTTCACCTGATCCGACGGTGACGGTCGGGGCGGACATCCCGTACGGGCCGGCATCGGGTGGCACCTACCGGATTCAGAACAGCGTGGTCGACATGGTTGTCGCCGTGTTGACGCCCGGCGAGACTGACAGCTTTTACGACCGACTTGTATTCCAGACGATAGCCAACAGTGGATGGTGGTTCCCGCTGGCTTTGACGCAGACCGACATGTCTACCCTTAGCCCGCCGGCCGGCGGTGAATCCGAGCGCGCGTTCCGCTTCGCCTATTCGCCGAACGGACCCTCGGACACGAGGCTCAACAACACAGACGCGAACGACAAGCCGATCATCGAGGCGATTGCCAGGACCACGCCGCTGCTCGCCGACGGTGCCACGAAGTTCATCGTGGAGTTTGCCGGTGATTTCGACACCACCACGCCCGGGCTTGATCTGGACGCTGATGGTGCCGTCCAGTGGTACGGCCTGCCGCGTCAGCCGCTCTACGCCTCTGACGGCAGCTTCACTCGATACAAGGTCGATACCGTAGCCGTGCTGGTCGGGACGCGCCAGTCCTTCGAGCGGGAACTCCCTGACGACCCGGGTGTGAACGGCGAGCGATACATCTGCGTCTGGGGTCCCGGCGACCTGACCGATGCGAACACAGGGACGAATTTTATTCCCGCCCGTCCCCCCTCCATGCTCCGCATCACCGTCGAGCTTGTCGACCCGCGCGGGAAGATGAATGAGCCGATGCGGCAGGAATTCATCTACCGTCTGAATCCGTAAACCCCGCTCGTTTCCGTTGGCCGGGGGTCGGCGGGGCGGGAGGTTTGAAACACCATGCAGCAGAACCGAATTACAACCGCCGCCGTCGGCCGCCCGCTTTTCTCGGGGCGCCGCGGGTCCGTGCTCATTCTCGTCATCGCCGTGCTCGTCGTGCTGGCGTTGATGGGCACCGCCTTCATCGCCACGGCCCGGCTGGACCGCAAGCTCATCGAGGGCAGCGGTGCGCTCGGTGCCGACACGGCCTCCATCCCGCCCTCGGCCAAGGCGCAGGTTGAGGCCGCGTTGGGCCAGGTGGTGAGCGGCGTGGAGACGTTGATCAAGGAGGACGTCGTCGAGGGCGGCGCGTGGCTGCCGGCCGGCGGAACGCTCGAGGCGTTCGACGGCCGCGGCACCGGCGTGAATGCGGACAACTGGCTTGCCCCGCGTATTCCGTTGCTGGGCGGCGCGCCCGGCGACTGGCCGGGCTCGAGCGTGCCGCCGCTGGCACTGCTGACGGGCACGCCGGCCAACGACACGACGCCGTTCCTCGCCCCCGGCCCTCAGGGAGTTCACGCCGAGGGGGCCAACCCCGGCGACCGGCTCACGCCCGGCTCGCAGGTGGTGATCTTCCCCGACACGATGGCCCCGAGCTACCTGGCCGGGCAACGGCGGGTCTACCCGACGCTCGATAACGGCACCACGGAGCGCATCGCCGGGGACGCCGACGGCGACGGCATCGCCGACAGCCAGCTCTTCCCGGTCGGGGATATCTTCCAGGTGGACGGGCTGGACGCACGCATCTACGCGGCCGTGCGGATTGTGGACCACAACTCGGCGATCAACGTCGACACGGCCTACCTCCGCGAGGCGGACATCGAGATGATGAACGGGTTTAACACCCTCGACCCGACCACCTGGACGCCCGGGCCGAACAAGGGGTTCTTCCGCAGCAACGTCGGCCTGCTGGAACTGGGCACGTGGAACGGCGGCCCGCCGGTGATCACGACGTTCGCGGACCCGAGCCCCGTCTTCGGCGGCGTCAACAGCGAGGAGTACAAGCTCAACACCTACCGCCTGGGCGAAGAGCCGCTGCAGGCGACGATGTTCTTCGACACCAACGACGACGGCTCGGCCGAGGCACTGACCTTCAATTACGCGTCCCTCGGCGAGTTGATGGAGACGAACATCGCCCGGCGGAGCGGGCAGGGCGGCTTCCTGGGGACGGTGTCCGTTGTCGACGGCTACCAGGCCGGGCGGTTCGGCACGGGCGTCGACGGCAGCCTGCGCTTCCACAACGGCATGGTGCCCCCGGGCGACCCGAACGCGGTGGAACGCCGGCTGATCGACGCGGCGTACCGCTCCGCGGCGAACTTCGCGGCCGACAACGACGACCGCTACGGCTTCTTCCCCGCCGACGGTGCCGACGCGTGGTACCAGTGGAACTTCAACAACACCGCTACGCGGCAGTCGGCCGTGGCGGCGGCGCTGAACGCGCTGCCGGGCGTCGTTGCCCCGACCGACGCCATCTCCCTCCGCCCGCCGTTGCGTATGCTGCTGACGGGCAACAGCGGCGAGAGCCCGATGCCGGTGGGCACGCCCGCCGGCGGGCCGGCGTTCGGAGCGCCCACGGCGTTGACCAACGTCGGGAAGGCGTCGGTCAACACGAGCGAGTTTGCCGACCTGTGGCGGGCGTTCTACGGCGTGATGGTCAGCCCGACCGACGCACAGTTGCCCGAGCAGGCCGGCGGGCCGTTCGCCAGTTCCCTGCGGCCGGGCAACGGTGCCACCGGCTGGGACGCCTACGCCCAACTGCAACTCCGCGCGGCCCTGCCGGCGATCAACGCCGTGGCGCTGCGCGACGGCAGCGACGACGTGGTCGTGGAAGAGGTAACCATCGCCAACGCCGGCGGCGGGACGACGTTTCAGGTGGAGGTCTTCGGGAACAACGAGCAGCCGTTTATCACCGAGGTGCAGGTCCTCAACGCCCAGAACGACACCGGCGCGGTGGTGCCGACGTTCGTGGCGGTGGAACTGTACAACCCGTACGGACCGATCGACCTGACCGACTGGCAGTTGGTGCGGCTGGACCGCACCACGATGACCCTCACGACGATCCACACGTTCACCGGGAACATCGGCAGCGACGGCTACGTGGTGGTGACGACGGGCAACCTGAACGACTATGCGACGGACACGACGCTGGCCTCCGGCGTGGTTCCGACGGACGCCGACGTGCCCGCCGCGCTGGCCGCCGCCGCGGCGGACGACCGGGAGATCATCCTGATGCGGCCTGGCGGGATCGACGGCATGCCGGTGGACCAGGTGGACATGCACGGGACCGCTACGCCCGCGCCCGCGCTGCCGCTGGAAGTGGTGGAGCACCGCTACGCCCGCCCGGCGGGTACGAGCTCGTCCTGGGACTTTGTGTACCCCGGCACGTACGACGCGGCCGGGGCTCGCCGGATGGAGTGGGAGGAACCGCCGACGACAAGCACCGTCGCCGCTGTGCCAGGGGCGAACCTGGCCGCGGTGGGCGCGACCGACGACCTGGGTGCCGGCGGAGCGGAGACGATCACGGACATCACCTTCCAGTTGCACAACATGCTCAGCGGCGTGCCGGCCACGCAGTTCCCGTTCGGCGGGTTCGCCCGCGAGGCGGACATGCTGCACGTGCCGTTCGCCGGGGCGTACATCGTCCGCGACGCGGCCGGGACGGCGATCCTGGAGGTCAACAGCCTGCCGATGGACCTGGCGATGACGCGCACCGACCCGAGCGGCGCGACGATCCCGCCCGGGGAGGACTTTGCCCTGGGCCGCTTCCTGCCGTACGACGGCACGGGGGTGCCGATCCCCGAGTACGCTTGGACGCGGGACCTCTTCGACCACGTGTCGGCCCAGATGAACCCCCGGAGCGACCGCATTCCGAACGTCCGCGGCGTGAACACGTTCGAGATCACCGACAACGACCAGGCAAACGTGCAGGGCCGCATCAACCTGAACACGGCCCCGGTGGAGGTGCTGGAGATGCTGCCGCTGGTGGTGGACACGAACGGCGTGGTGTCGGACGCGGGTGCGAACCGTGCTGTAGCGCAGGCGATCGTCGATTGGCGAAACGGTACAACGCCCGGCGGCGGGCCGCTGGAGAGCGTGTTCGACCTGATGCAGGTTCCCGAGGTCCGCACGATGAACACCACACTGCCACCCCCCGGCGCTGCGCTGCCGGCCAGTTGGGGCAAGGTGAGTGACATCAATGACCCGACGAACGGCGATTTCGAGTATGCCTACCTCAACGTCACGCGTCTCTCGAACCTCGTCACCGTGCGGTCGGACGTCTTCACGGTCTACGTGCTCGTGCAGGCGTGGCAGAACCCGGGCAACGGGTTTGACGGCTCGGCGAACCAGCCGGCCATGCTCTACGAGCAGCGGCGGGCGTTCATCATCGACCGCTCCAACCTCGCCGACGACCCGGGCGGTTCGCCGAGAAGGCTGGAACTGATCGTCCAGCCGTAGTGTCGTGTGTTTTGGAGCGGACGCAGGAATCGCGAGAATTCGTTACAAGCCGCCATAAACGCAAATGTAGCCGCAGGCCGAAGGCCGCGCTTCTGCCCCCCGGGGGGAAAGCCCGGCCTTCGGCATGCGGCTCAATGCCGCTCATTCGGCACAAGCGGGTTACGCGGCGTCCATGCCGAATGCTGCAATCGCAATCAGAGGTACTTCGGCACGCGCAGCCGCCGGCCCAGGGCGTGTTCCAGGTACCGCACGAGCAGGGCGTGGACGGGGGTGGCCTGTTGTCGGTCGATCCTGGGGGCGCGGGCCGGCACGTCGTCGCGCTGCACGGCCGAGGCCAGCCAGACGAGGCGTTGCCAGGTGTCGGGCTCCAGCCGGAAGACATCGCCGACGCCGTGGGTGCCTTCGTGGCTGAGCATGCCGCCGCGGCCGGGGCTGAAGCCGCCGACCGTCCCCGCCGTGATCCGCTGCCCGGTGACGACGCACGCGTGCAGTTCCGGCAGCAGGCCGGCGCGGCGTAGCAGGTCCACCAGGAAGAGCAGCATGGCCGCCTCGCGTCCCTCGTGGCGTAGGCGGCGCAGCAGTTTGTACAGGTGCGTGAAGACGTCCGGTTGCGGGTCGTGCTCCTCGAAGACGAGCGGCACCAGCTCGGCGGCGTAGAGGGCCAGGGTGAGGCTTCGCCAGTCGGCCCGCAGGTCGCGGTGGCCCTCGGCCAGTTGCCACTCGGTGAGGGTGGCCAGGTCCTTGTCGGGTGCGAGGGTGAAGGTGGCCTGCCCGGTGTCCAGCAGGTCGATGCCACCGTCGAACTTCCCCTTCCCCGCCTTGGTGACGCGGCGTGCCCCCTTGGCGATGACGCGGAGCAGCCCGTGCTGCCGGGTGAACAGCGTGAGGATCTGGCTCGTTTCGGAGTAGTCGGTCCGGCGGAGGCACAGGGCCGGGTCGGTCACCAGCGGCATGCGGCGGATTGTACGCCACGGCCTTCGACCCAGCGCTTTCACACCCGCGCCCTCGACCCAGCGCCTTGCCGGGCAACCGGCCGCACTTACACTGCTGCCATGCGTAACGGGCTTTGCATATTGGCGGCGTTGCTGCTGGCCGTGCCGGCGGCGGGGCAGCAGCAGGTCGAGGAGCTACGCGGCCAGGAGTTCCAGCCCGTCCCCACCCGCCGCACGCAGGAGGCCCGCCAACCCGTGCCCGAACTGGAAGCGGCCCGCGTGCTGCTCGAGGCCGACCAGCCCAAGGCCGCCTTCCAGACCGCGCTCGACTGGACGCTGGCCAACCGCACCCATCCCTCGCGCGACCAGGGGCTGCTGCTGATGTCCCGCGGGCTTTACGGCCACGGCAACCCGGTCAAGGCGTTCTACTACCTCGACGAGCTGATGGACACCTACCCCGCCAGCCCCTACTTCTACGACGCGCTGCAACTGCAGTACGACATGGCCGAGGCCCTGCTGGACGGCTACAAGCTCCGCGCCCTTGGCCTGCCCCTGGTGAACGCCACCGGCGTCGGCGAGGAGATGATGCAGCGCGTGCAGCAGCGTTCACCCGGCAGCCCGCTGGCCGAGCGGGCGCTGTTGCGCACCGCCGACTTCTACATGCGCGAGGGCCAGTACGACATCGCCTCGGACGCCTACCGCAGCTACTTGGAGAGCTACCCGCGCAGCCGCCGCGTGCCGGAGGTGCGTGTCCGGCGGATCCTGGCGAACGTGGCGCTCTACGCCGGCCCGCCGTACGACCCCACGCCGCTATTGGACGCCCGCGCCCAGGCCCGCGAGCTGCTGGCGGACGACCCGGCCCTGGCCAACGCCGAGCGCATGCCGGAGCTGCTCACGTGGATCGACGAGCAGATGGGCGCGAAGCTGCTGAACACCGCCGAGTACTACGAGCGGGTGAACAAGCCCGCGGCCGCGCGGAAGGTGCTGCGGGACATCCTGCGTGTGCTGCCCGAAACCCCGGCGGCCGAAACCGCCCGCCGCCGGCTAGGCGAAGCGGATACCGAAACAACCGCCCCCGAAACACCCCCGGAGGCCGAATGATGCGCCTCCGCCTGTTACTGCTGCTGCTCCTGCTCCCTGCGATTCAAGGCTGCGGCTACTCGGCCGGTTACAGCGGCCAGGCGTTGTACCGCCAGGACGTCTCGACGGTGGCCGTGCCGATCTTCGCCAACCGCAGCTACTACCGGGGCGACGAGTTCCGCCTGAGCCAGGCCGTCGCCCAGGCCCTGGAGACGAAAACCCCGTACAAGGTCGCCGACGTCGCGGTGGCCGACACCGTGCTGGAAGGGGAGATCGTCTCGATCGCGCTGGGCAACATCTCGCGTGAGAACCGCAGCAGCCTCCCGCAGGAACAAGTCTGGCTGGTGAGCGTCAACTTCACGTGGAAAGACCAGCGGACAGGCGAAATCCTCGTGCTTCGGCGGAACTTTGAACAATCCGCCACCTTCTACCCGATGCTGGGCGAAAGCACCGTCATCGGCAGCCAACTCGCCGCCGAGCGGCTTGCAGAAGGCATCGTGCAGCAACTGCAGACGGACTTTTGAGACCCGCGGGGGCGGAATGACCAAAGCCCAGGAATCCAATGACCAATGAAGCCCCAAGGCCCAATGACCCAACGGCCGGCTCTTCCTGGTCATTGGGTCCCTGGACATTGCTCATTTTGCGGTGTCGGGGTTGTGATCGGTTTGAAGCACAAAGGAACAGAGGCACAAACAATGGCCTTGCCCACGAAGGGTGGACGCTCGGACTCTAGAATTTTGAGTCCTGCTCCTTCGTGCCTTTGTGCCTTCGTGGTTCCAAACCAGAGAGTTGGCCCGCGGGTTGGTTGGTGCCCTCCGGGCGTTTTGCGTTGCGCTCCGCGTAAAGGTTTCAGGGCTCGAACGACGCCGCGACGCACGAATCGTTTTCCCTGCTGTGCGTTTTCTTTGTCGCGTCGTGCGTGTACTTTTCTCTGTCGTGCGTTTTCTTATCAGAACGCAGGGGATATCGGCCGGTCGAGGGGCGTTCGGCGGGTGGGCGTTGGGGCGTGGGAGCGGCCACGGAACGACGGCCGGCCGGGGGATTGCCTGGGGTGTGGTCTGCACTTAGTCTTTGGGGATGCGTGTCGTCAGGGGTGAAGGCTTCAGGTCGTTGAGGATGGCCGTGGTGCTCGTGGCCGCGGTTGTGTTTTCGGTACTGGCATCGGTGCTTGTATCGACCGAGGTGTCGCAGGCGACCCCGGCGACGGCCCCCGCGACTGTCCCCGCGACGGCCCCTGTTGCGCCGCGGCGTGGGCCATTGCCGACGCCGGCGGCGCTGGAACGACACGCCGAGCGGTTGAAGGAGCGGGTCGCGGCGGATTCGGCGGTCTTCGGCCGCGGCGTCGCGGTCATGAGGGACCGGCGGTGGGCGTGGCTGCCGACGGCGTTTAAGGAGACCTACACGGACTCGAACGGGCGGCTGTGGGTCCGCCTGCTGATGCGTAGCCCTCGGGCGGCCTCGGAGGTGGCGATCCACGAGTCGGCACGGCTGGCGATGGGGGCGTCGCTGCCGTTCATTGCCGAGGCGCAGGTCGTGATGGTCGATAACGACGGCCACCTGTGGCTCCGCGGCGACGACACGCCCGACGTGCTTCGGCTGTTCGACGGCGAGCGGTGGTACTACTATGGCCCCGACGGCGCGAAGCGCGACTGGAAGCCCGAGGACCTGTCCGCTTTCACGCCGCCGGCCGACTACCCGATCAGCAAAGCGTCCCGCGGGTGGGGCCTGGCCGGGTTCCACGACGCGGAGGGCAACCGGCACTTTGTCTCACAGGCTGCCGACGGGCGGATCATCTGGACGCTTAGGCCCGACGGCACGTGGGGGCAACGGGTGGTCGAGGGGCGAAACGCGTTCGACATCAACCTGGCACGCTTCGCGCAGGTCAACGACCGGCTGGTGATGCTCACCTCGCCGAACAAGGGCACCGTGCATCGGTTCGAGGGCGGGGCGTGGTCGCCGGCGGTGCAGATGCGGTGCAGCGTGGAGCGTCACGACGTGTTCGACGTCATGCCGGTCGGCGGGGGGCTGGTCGTCACGCGGTGCAGGCAGGACCATCTGATCTACCACGACATGGCCCGGACCGAGGTGCCTCCGGACCGCGAGCTGCTCGAGGCATTGGTCCACCCGGAGTGGCAGGTTCGTGAGAAGATGACGCGTCGGCTGGCGGCACTGCCGCCGTCGCACGTGGGCAGGCTGCTCGAACTGGCCGAACGCACGAACAGCCCGGAGGCCCGGGGCAGGCTCAGGGCGGTCGTCCGGCAGATCCAGTCGCCGGCGGATCAGGCGGAGCCCGGCCCGCAGTTGATCGACGGCCGATGGCAGGTGAAGGAACTTCGACGGGCCGCGAGCCGGCACGGGCTGATGACGATGGTCGGCGTTGGCGTGCGTGACCTGCGGCTGGCCCGGGACGTGCCGGCGGTGCTCATCGACCTGCGGCCGGGGAAGCCGGTCGCCGTAACGCCGATCAGCCAATCGGTCTTCGAGGCGGTCGGGCGGCACGGCCTGCGCGAGAGCTACCTCGACGGCAAGGGCCGCCGGTGGTTCCCGCGGGGCGTCTACCTGCCCCCCGACGGCGAGGACATGGTCCACGCCGCCCCGGCCGGCTCGACACTGGGCGTGCCCGGCGGGGAAGACGGCCAGGGGCGCATCTTCTTCACGGCCGACGCCCGGTGGCATGTGGCGGTCTTCGACGACAGGCACGAGCCGGCCGCCTCCGACTTCCACGAGACGATACGCCCGAAGCAGCAGGCTCCGGCGACGCTGAACCACCACGGCCTGCTGCTGCCCGGGCCCGCGGCCGGGGCGTGGGAGCGGGTGGCGCTGCCGGTTCCGCCGCCCGGCGACGGGTCGCATTTCAACCCCCGTGACTTCCACCTGCTCGTCGGGCTGCCCGGGCTGGCCCTGCTGCGGCACGACGACTCGATCACCCGCGGCGGCCTCAGGGATCCCATCACCTGGCGTGTCTACCTCGACGGGCGGTGGAGCGAAAACCCGGACGTGCTGGCTTTGATCGAAGCGCATGCCGCCGTGATCGCTCCTCGGCTCGGGGGCCGACGGAACGGCCCGTTGACGCCCGACGGCCGGGGCGGTTTCTGGTTGGCCGGCGTCATCGAGGACCGCAACGCCGAGCAGCCGCACGGCTTCTGGCGGCGGTGGGTGCTGGCCCACTACGACGGCCGGCGGATGGTGTACCCGTTCGGCAAGCCGCCCACGACGCCGGAAGCCGTGCGGAACCCGCGGCCTTACGACTTTGTCAATGACACGTTCTTCAACGTCGCCGGCACGATGGAAGGGGGCCGGACGGTGGTGGGCAGCTTCTCCGTGACGCCGAAGCACATCATCCGAGGTTGGGCGTTGCGGCGCATGCCCTTCGGCGGGTACATGCTGCTGCCGGCCGAGGATTACCTGAAAAGCTGGTACCGCGTCGAGCCGCCCGGCGAGCGGCTCTGGCTCGAGCGACGGGGCCCCTTCTCCGGGTTCGCGCCGGAGAGGATCGTCCACGACGGGCTGGGCAACAGCTTCATCTCCAGCCAGAACCTCACCTTCCGCCTGCGCGACGGCGTCCTCACCCGACAGCCCGTTCACCTGTACCTGGGCCTGCAGGACCAGGCCGGCCGCCGCTGGGGGACGGACGGCGCTCTGAACCTCGTCGCCGTGGACGACGGGACCGGCCAGGCCGCGCTCCGGTTCAACGACCACGTCGGCAGTGCGCGGCTGGCCATGAGCCCCTCGGGCACCGTGTATGCCGCGACGGAGACGGCCGTCTTCGCGCTGCGGTTCGCCCCGTCGTACGACGGGAAGAATACGCTCGTCATCGACCGCCAAATGAGCCTGGGCGACCCACGTCTCGGCGACTTCGGGTTCGAGGCGGTCGATGACGAGACCTTCATCCTCACCGGCACCCGCCGTGTGGAGCTGAAGCTGAAGCGCAAGCCAGAGCCGCCGGCGACGCAGCCGACGGAGACAGACAAGACCCCCTGAGCCACGGCCCGACGCGCAGCGCGACGCCCTGCGCGACGGGTCGCGCCGTCTCCGTGCCGTCGCGACGGACGCTCTGGAGGCATCGGTGGAGCCTTGCTCGGTAGCGACGGGACCTTCTGCGATATCGCAGAAGGTCCCGTCGGCCGTAGGAGTTTGGGCATGCGTGAGGGGTCTCGGGAGGCGGCAGGACGGCCGGAAACCGGCCGCACGTTCCGGGAATGCCGCCGGCGTCGTCGGTCCCTCGACCGGTCGGGTCCGCCCGTGCGCGCTTAGAACCCCTTGCGGCGGCGGCGGATCAACCCCAGCGCGGCCCCGGCCAACAGGGTGAGCGACGAGGGCTCCGGGATTGCGATTCGGAACACGAACTGATCGAACAATGCCGGGTTGGCCTCGTTGCGGAATGTACCCCGCCCGATGAACCAACGCCCGTCCTCGCTCATGCGGTACCCGTCCTGCGAGACCGCCAGCCCCGCGAGCACCCGCCCGTCGATCACGTCTCCCTGCTTCACGAGCACCTTGTCGTTGAAGAAGATCGCGTCGTTCGTCAACGTTGTCAGGCCCTGCAGCTGCGAGGACCACAGGATGTCGCCGTTGTCCGACAACTGGATCGGACGGCCGGACATCGCGCCCAGCGTGAACCCATCCACGACGTCCCCGCCCTTCACGAAGATCTCGCCGTCCCGGGCGATGTACGTTCGGTCCGCGGCCGAGCCCGCGCCGTCGACGATGCCGGTGTAAGCCCATGAGCCGCTGTTGTTCAGCGCCACGACCGACCCCTGGAGCA
The DNA here is from genome assembly GCA_050329715.1 of Phycisphaerae bacterium. Lineage (GTDB taxonomy): Bacteria > Planctomycetota > Phycisphaerae > Tepidisphaerales > Tepidisphaeraceae > DAIOTR01. The sequence goes on along the minus strand of JBHJOM010000087.1, from coordinate 62,983 downwards.
CGCTGTAGTTCCTGCCCGGCAGCAGCGAGGGCTGGCCTTCCTGCGCCAGGATCTGCGTGTCGATCGCGACGAAGTCCCGCGTCAGCGAGGCCCCGAACTTGCTCGCCGCGTACATCGTCTGCCCGAGGTCGTTGAAGGCGAGCTGGCTGTTGCTGGTAAAGATCGACTCGCCCAGGAGCGTCTGGCCGTCCCCGCCGCTCATGGGCGTGCCGGTGCGTGCCACGAGCGTCTCGGTGTAGGCGAGTGTTTCGCGGTTATAGTCGAGGCGGATGAGCCCGCGGTCGAAGGTCAGAGGCACTGTCGGGTCGTAGATCGTCGCGTAAAGTAGGATCTGGTTCTTCTGGTTGATCTGCACGCCGCCGGCCGCGTCGAGGCGGTAGTAGCTAAAGCCCTCGGCCCCGGGGGCGTTGATCGGCGCGCCCGCCTGGAGCATCAGCCGCCCGTCGAGGAACAACGCCGAGTCCCCCGGCCGCGGCTGCAGAAACAGCCCGTGCGTGTGTGCCAGCGTGCCGTCGTTGGCCAGCGCCATGTCATCGACGCGGTTGTAGAACGCCCCAGGGATCTCCGGGACCTCCAGCCCCTGACGCACGATGAGGTCGTTCGACGAGTTGACAAGAACGTTGTTGAAGTTCGCGGCACCGTTGATCGTCGCGCCGAAAACATAGTCGCCCGAGTTGTTGACCCGCACCATCGACTTGGTGGCGTAAACGAAGTCCGGGTTGCCCAACTGCGGCGGGGCCTGATCGCCGGCAATGTGAAGAATCTCGGCCCGGTCCGACCCGAAGCCGGCATTCTGCGCCAGTGCGGCCGGAACGAAAGCGAAGGCCGCGCCTGCGGCACACACGACGACAGAACTATGAAAGGTCATTATGGCTCAATACAAAGGTCCCGGAGCCGTTGGTTTCCAAATACTACACCCTCGCTCACTTTTCTCGCAAGCCTTTAGCGCAAACTAAATATAGCAGTGCCGGCACCCGCCTCCCCCGCCCCGTCGTCACCGCCCCGTCGTCACCTCCGGTCGGCCGGCCTCGCGTAACGCGTCCGGCATCATGCTCGCGTCGGCCGCCTGCCTTGCGTTGCCCTGACTGAAGAAGCCGTTCACTGTACGCGGCCTCTTCCGTAACGAACACGAGACACCTCGATCGACGCGTAGCATGGGCTAGGCATCGATGCTACGCCCGACCCGGCCGACGTCCGGGCATGAACGCGGTTCTGGCTGCCTGCTGCCTATTCCTCATGAATGATTTATGAATGTACGGATTCGTCTTGCGTCGCGGGCGCGGGATGCTGTAACTACAGGTTGCGTTCATGTCCCCAAGGGGTTTTGTACAAGGGTCGGTTCATGGTTTTACAACGTAAGCGTCGCGGCGGCAGTTCTTCGGCCGTCGTGGGTGGTCTGGTTCTGGCGGCGGTCGTCGGCGGGGGGTATGTCCTCTGGTCATCGTCGAAGCAGGAGGCCGAGGCAGTGGCTTCGATGCAGGCCGCGGCGTGGGCGAACCTGCTTGTGACGCCTGGCCCGGTGAACGCGGCGGGGCGGATGTCGCTGGGCGTGCAGAACAACGACCCGCGCGACCTGATGGAGGCCGTGGTGGTGCTTCGGCCGGCAGGCTTGGGTTCGGCAGGTTCGGGGTCGGTGGCGGAGGTCGAGACGCGGCTGGCGGGCCTTAACGCCGGCGAGGCGACCACGTACGAACTCATGCTCCCGGGCAGCTTCATCGGCAAGGCGTGCGAGGTGACGATCAAGTCCGCGAAGTTCGGGGCGGCACGTGTCCAGGCCCAGACGGGTGCAGTCGAGACGACCGTCCAGCAGGCGGCGGTCCAGCAGGCGGCGGTCCGGCCGACGGAGAGGAAAACCGGCTCCTCCCGCGCACAACCTCAGAACGTGAATGTGACGCGCGGAGCCGTCGCGCAGCAGCCGGACACGGTCACCGGCCCGGCCCCGCTGACGCCGGAAGACCGCCGCCGACGCGACACCATCCGCCAGGCGCAGCAGGCCTTGCGGGCCAGCGCCCACCTGCCGGAGGGCACCACGTTCACGGCCTGGAACGCCGAAAGCTACGAGATACGCCAGACGCTCGCCGGCACGGAAGTAAAGGGCCTTGCCCGGGTGCCGCTGATGCTCGGCGGGGCCAGGGACGTGCCGTTCACCGTGATCTTCGACGACCGGCAGGTCGTCGCGTTCGCGGAGTTCGACGGGCTGGTCGAGGTCGACACGCGGCCCTAGGTGGCGTTCACGCACCCATCGCTGCGACGAGTGAGTTGATGTCCGCCGGCAGCTCGGCCTGAAGCGTCAGCGGCTCGAGGCTGGCCGGGTGGGTAAAGGTGAGCTCGCGGGCGTGCAGTGCCTGCCGGGCGAAGGTGAGGGTGGGGGTTTTGAGGACCAGCCCGCCGTACATCGTATCGCCGACGAGCGGGTGGCCGATGGCCGCCATGTGGACGCGCAGCTGGTGGGTCCGGCCGGTCTTGGGCAGCAGCTTCACGAGCGCAAAGCCCCTGGGCGGGTGCTTGTGGGACTGGTCGTTCTCGTGGTGGCCGCGGTGGAGGCTCAGCGGCACCTGGGGGTCGGCCGGGTTAAACGGCGCATCGTGCGGCAGAGCCTGCTCGTAGCCGGCGACGTATTCGGGCTGCCACGTCTGCAGCACTTCGTAGCGGGTGACGGCTTCCTTGGCACCGCTGTCGAGCTTGCGTACGGCCATGCGTTCGCGGACGTGCTTGTCCTTGCCGATGGGCATGTCGATGACGTCAGCCCGCAGTTCGGGGACGCCGTGGACGAGGGCCATGTACGTCTTTTGGATCGTGCGTTGCTCGAACTGCCGGGCGAGGCGCCAGTGGGCCTCGTCGGACTTGGCGACGATCATGATGCCGGTGGTGTTCTTGTCGAGGCGGTGGAGGATGCCCGGCCGCCAGTCGCCGTTGACGCCCGAGAGCTGGAAGCCCATCTTTCGGCCGTAGAAGACCAGCCCGTTGACGAGGGTGCCGTTCCACCGGCCGCGAGCGGGGTGGATGATCAGGTCGGTCTGTTTGTTGAGGGCGATGAGGTGTTCGTCCTCGAAGACGATGTCCAGCGGGATGTCCTCGGGCTCGATGGTGGTGATCCGCGGCGGCGGGGCGTCCATCTGCACGAGGTCGCCCTCGCGGCACTTGTAGCTGGCCTTGGCCGGGCGGCCGTTGACACGCACGCCGCCGTCCTTGAGCACGTGCTGCACCTGGTTGCGGGAGAGGTGCCCGACACGGTCGACCAGGTACTGGTCGAGGCGGCGTGTCATGTTTTTCCCGATGCGCCACGCGTGGCGTTCGAGGACGACGTCGTCGGACTCGTCGTCGACGCCGACGGCGGCGATATCGGGGAGGGAGTCAGGTTCGGCCCCGGTGTCGTCCATGGCGTCTCATGCTGGGAGGTGCCGAAGCACGACGGACCGGCAGACCGGCCGGCTCATGCTGCTGCCCTACTCCGCCGGCTGGGTCGACGGCGCGGGCGACGGTTCTTCAGCCGAGGGTGCTTCGGACGGCTGCTCAGTCGAGTTGTCCGTCGGGGCCGTCGTCGGAATCGGCAGGAGGGGCATGTCCTCGAGCGTCTGCAGGTCGGCGGAGGCGGCCATGCCGATCAGCAGCGGCTGGCCGTAGCCCAGCACCTGCAGCCGGCGGAGGCGGGCGTACTCCCGGCGGAGGGAGTTGGCGGACTCGTCCTCGGCGATGCGGGCGTATAGGGAGGCGGCCTCTTCAAAGTCCCGGCGGTTCTCGGCGATCGCCGCCAGGCCGAACAGCGCGTGCGTGCGGGCCTGGTGCGCATCGGCATAGTCGGCCAGGACGGCGCGGTAGTTGGTTTCGGCGTCGGCGAGGTACTCCTCGGCGGGCTGGGGCCGGCCCAGCGTCGGCTGGGTGGCGGCGGCGGGGGGTTCAGGCAGGGTGGCCAGAGCCCACTGCAAGTCGCCTCGGAGGTTGACGGCCGCCGCCTTCACCGAAGGTAGCTCCGCCTCGAGCAGCACGCGGCTTGCCCGGTCGGAGATGCTGGCGACCAGCTCGTCTCGCAGTTGAACGTACACGTCGGGCTGCTGGGCGAGCACCAGCCCGGTGACGCCGCCCCGGCCCGGCAGCCGCTGAAGCGACTGCAGCTCCTGCAGGCCTGCGGCCAGTTCCTCGGCCACGAGTTGCTGCCGGCCGGCCTCCTGCTGCTCGTTCCAGCGGTACAGGAAGACCCCGAGCATGAGCACCACGAAGGCGATCAGGATCTTGTTCAGGTGCTTGTTGAGCCAGCCCGGTGCCGCCGAGAGGGCGCGGGCAAGCGAGTTGTTTTCGAGTTCTTCGCGTCGTTCGGATTTCATCAGGACCGGCGAGTCTATCGCAGTTGACGCCGACAGGCGAGGCGGCGGGCTTCCTCGATGAACGTTCGTGTGACAGCGGGTGCGGTTCGGGGGTTTGTTATCGGCCGTCGCGGCAGTGCTGGTGCGGGGGCGTGTTCGCCTTGACTTGCGCCGCAGGCCGGTTGACACTGGCCGCTTCACACTGAAGAAGCACACCCTGGAGGCTCCCACCATGAAGCGCGCCGTAACCCGTCTTTCCGCCCGGCGATGGCTGTCTCGCGCCACCCTGGCTTTTGCCGCGACCGCCGCCCTGGCCGCCTGCCCGACTGTGGGCTTTGCCCAGGTCCGCATGTTGCCCGCCGCCGAAGAAATCAATGTGCCGGAGAACCTCCTGCTGGCCGCCGACGGGTACTGGCACTTCGCCAAGATCGGGCAGTACCAGGTGGCCAACGCCCGTGCCCAGGAGATCCTCAACGCCGGTGCCGAGCCGGTGCAAGTGCTGCGGGCCTTCGAGGCCGTCGCCCAGACCCGCGGCGACACCCTCGACCGCCTGCTGACCATTTGGACGAACACGCCCGCCATCGAGGAGAACACCCGGCAGCTTTATGAGCTGATCAACACCGGCCGGTTCGACCGCCGCAGTGACCCGGCGTTCATCCAGGAGCAGATCCAGCGCCTCGGCGTGAACGAGCGGGCTTACCGCAGTGCCCTCCAGCTGCTGCGCAACAGCGGCGAGCTGGCCGTGCCGTTCATGATCGACACGCTGCGGAGTGCCGAGCAATCGGCGTTGCACGCGCCGGTCCGCCGGGCACTTATCGACCTGGGCAAGCCGGCGTTGAACCCGCTGGTCGCGGCGACGCAGGCTGACGAGCAGACGCTCGCCAGCACCATCGTTCGCACGCTCGGCGCGCTGGGCTACCAGGAGGCAATACCCTACCTCCGGCAGGTGGCCAACGACTCGGGCCGGCCTGAAGCCGTCCGCAACACCGCCGCCCAGGCACTGCGTCAATTGGAAGCCAGCCCGACCGGCGACGTCTCCCGCGGCTTCTACCAGCTGGCCGAGCAACTCTACTACGACCGCAGCGCACTGGCCGCCGACGTACGCGAGCAGCAGAGCAACGTGTGGTACTGGAGCGAAGACCGCGGCCTGACGAACACCATCGTTCCGGCCAGCATCTTCAACGAACTCATGAGCATGCGCAACGCCGAGTTGGCGCTGCAGTCGGGCTTCACCGGTGACGAGGCGCAGGCCCTGTGGCTGGCGGCCAACTACAAGCGCGAGGCCGACCTCCCCGAAGGTGCGACCGACCCCACCCGGCTGGAGAACCAGCCCCCGGCCGTTTTCTACGGCACCAGCAGCGGCATGCGATACCTGGCGCCGGCCCTGGCCCGCGCTCTGGCCGACGGCAACAACGACGTGGCGCTGGCCGTCATCGAGTCGATGCAGCAGGTTGCCGGGCAGAGCAACCTCTTCACCAGCGACCGGGACCTTTCCCCGCTGATTGAGGCGATGCGTTACCCGGACCGTCGCGTGCGGTTCGAGGCGGCGTTCGCCCTGGCCGCGGCACTGCCGCAGCAGGACTTCCCCGGCCGCGCCGAGGTCGTACCGCTGCTCGGCGAGGCGATCGGGCAGACGGGCAAGGTGGGCGTGCTGGTCTTCCAGCCGACGCAGCAGGAGGTCAACGAACTGACGGAGGTGTTGCGCCAGCAGGGGTACGAGGTTGCCGGGGAGACCACGCCTGAGTCGGCGGTCGCCGCGGCTGGCGAGTTGGCCGCCGTGGACGTGATCATCATCGACAACGCCATTGCCGCCGGCCAGATCGAGACGCTGCTGGGCCTTGCAGCGGACCAGCCCAAGCTCCGCGGCGCAGCCAAGCTCATCGAAGTGCCCTCCGCCGCCACGCGGTGGGAGACGCGCAAGGTGAACGACCGCCTGATCGTCACGACGACGGCCCAGGGCCCAAGTGAGATCATCGGCGAGGTGGAACGTGCCCGCGACGTGGCCGGGGCGCTGCCGCTGGACGAGGAACTGGCCGCCGCCTATGCCCTGCGTGCCGGCGGGTTGATGAAGAACATCGCGATCAGCGGGCAGACGGTCTTTGACCTGTCGGCCATCAAGAACACGCTGCTGGCGTCGCTGGACGACGAGCGTGCCGACATTCAGCGGCTCGGCGGCGAGGTCCTGGCGATGCTGGACGACCCCGAGGCGCAGATCGCCCTCGTGGAAAAGGCCGCCTCCTCCGACGCGGACGAGGAAACACGGGTGAGCCTGCTGCAGTCGCTGGCCCGCAACGCCCGTTTCTTCGGGAACCGGTTGGACGACAACGGCGTGTCGACGCTCGAGGGCCTCGTGGCCGGCGGTGACGTCCCGCTGGACGTCCGCAACGCCGCCGCCGAGGCACGCGGGGCATTGAACCTGGACCCCGGCACCGCCCAGCGGCTCATCCTGGAGCAGGCCCGCCGGTAAGCCGCCGCCGGGCGTGTTTTGCACGGCCGAGAGGCCGGCGGCTCACGCCGCCCGGCGTCGCCGCGTTGCCATGCCCAGCCCGCAGGCCAGCAGGGTCAGCCCGGCCGGTTCGGGAATGACGGCCGCAGCCTCCAGCGCCAGCAGGCGGTGGGCGGCGGTCGTCGGGTGGGTTTCGTCCCAGAAGAGGTACGTCTCGGGCATGGTCGTCAGCGGCGTGTTCGTCGCGTCGTCGAAGGCCGGGTCCGTCACGTTCACCAGCCCGAACGCCGACGGGTCGGCCACCAGATCGTCGAACAGCCCGGCCACGTCCAGCCGGAAGAGCGTCGCGTCCGGGTTGGCCGCCTCGAACGTGTCCAGCACGCCGGCCAGGGCGGCATTGAGGTTGCCGGTGGCCGTGGTGGCGGCCGCGGCCAGCGTCGGGTTCCCGTCGTACCGCGGCAGCAGGCCCAGGTCCGGCACGTTGTTCACAAGGAAGCTTCTGGCCCCCGCGGCGTAGAGCGTATTGAGGTGCCCGAGCACGTTCGCCCCGTACGTTGTGGCATTGAAGCTCGCTTCGCTGTCGATGACATCATTGGCCCCCGCCCAGAGGACGTGCAGCCCGCCGGCGTCCACGCCGGCAGCGGTGTACTGGTTCACCTGCGTGCCGATGCGCGGAATGAGCGGGAAGCCGAACCCCGCCCCGGTCGTCGCGCCGCCGAAGGCGTAGCTGCCGCCGCCGCCGAGGCTGAACGTGGGGCGTGCCACGGCCAGTTCGTCGGCGAGGTACTCCGTCCAGAGGATGCCGTTGCTGAACCGCTGCGGGTCGTACCCCGGGCCCGGCAGCGTGCCGAGGCTGGCGAGGTTGACATTCCCCACGTCCGAAAGGCTGTCGCCGAAGACATACAGCCCGCTGAACGCCTGCCCCGCCGCGACCGACGCCGTCCCGAGCACGCCGGCGGCGAGGAAAAACCCGAAAGTCGAAACCGTCTTCATGCGGCGGAAGGTAACCGAGGGGGTTAACGCGGCCTAAACAATTTTGGGGGAAAGGACGGATGGGAATGCACGGCGGGGCAGACGGGGATCAAGGCATCAAGGGATCGAGGCAGAGAGCGTCGGCCGCCCGTCGCCTTCCTTGGCCAGAGGGTTCCTGGTCCTGGTTTCCCTGCTCATTCCGCTGCTGCCCGTTGCTGTGCCAACCCCTATACGCCGTATCCGGAGCGCGTGCCCGGGTGTGTTGCATTGTTCGATGGTTCAAACGCAATCCATACTTGACGTTCCCTGAGCCAGGCCGGACGATCCTGTCAGATTGCCGATCATGCCTTGTGGCTTTCGCATGGCGTGTTGCTGGCAGGGGTGGCCGGGCCGGTGCCCGGTTCGCATGCAGGCCATTTTCAGAAAGCTCCCATGCGTGGTGTTTGTTGTCGCTTGCCGGGCCGGTTTGCGATCGGGCTGGTCATCGGGCTGTTGACTTGTACTGCCGCGCCAGCGGCCGCCTGGCCGGGCGTCGAGCGGTTGCCCGACGGGCCTGAGGCCGTCACCGACCTTGATCACCGCCGCCGCGAGGACGCGTGGTTTCGGCAAGTCGTTCTGGAAGGGTATCGGCAGCACGGCAGCCGGAACCCGGCGTGGGACGGGCAACTCAAATCTTTCTATGAACAGTTGTGCAGGCACTACGCCTTTAGCGCGGCACACGATTCGGTCCGGCCGGCCGGCGTACCCACGACCCATGACCTGAGGGCACCGGCCGATGCGATCAAGAAGCTCGGTTGTGACGACCCCTACTTCGCCTACGCCTGGGCGAACATGCACCGGGCCGACGGAATCGATCTCGCAGATTTCGCCCGTGCCTACAACGGCCTGGAACACACCGACTACCACCCGGCGCTCAAGTTCTTCGCCGCCAAGAGGACATTGGAGTACGCACAGAACGCCAATGTGCGACTTCACGCCGCCCAGGCGATGGGGCGGCACATGTTCGAGGCGTTCGCCGGCGCAGACCCTGCCGACCGCGACGCGATGCAGATCATGGTGCGCAAGGTGTACATCGACGGCGTTCACACGTTACGCGACGAGCAGCGACTGGCGGCGATGGCCGTGTTCGACGGGATGGTGAACGCCCAGAACGCCCCTGAACTTGACCCGTGGGCCGTCGGCATCATTCGCGGCGGCGAGGCGATCAAGGAATCATGGCGTCTGCGCGGCCGAGGCACTGCCGGGAACGTAACCGCCGAAGGCTGGCGGGGCTTTCGTCGACAGCTCGATGTCGCGACCAAGCACCTGAACGGCGCGTGGCGTGCCGACCCGGCCCGCCCCGAAGCCGCGGGCCTGATGATCGTCGTGGCGATGGGCCAAAGCGACGCCACGGCGATGCACACGTGGTTCATGCGCGCCGTCGAGGCGCAGTTGGACTACTGGCCTGCCTACAACAACGTGCTCTGGGGCCTGAGGCCACGCTGGCTCGGCAGCCACGAGGAGATGCTTGCCTTCGGCCGTGCGTGCCTCGCCACCGAGCGCTTTGACACCCGCGTGCCCGGCGTGTTCATCGATGCGCTGCACCAGATAGCTGACGACTTCGGCGGCGACCATAGTTTCATCAGGAGCGAAGGCCTCGCCGCCGATTTTGAGCGGTACTACAGCGGCGCGCTCAAAGCCCTGCCCGAGGGTGCCGACTGGAGTTCGGACAGGGCCCTGCGTCGGAGCTACTGGCAGGCGTTCAGCTATCTCGCCGGCGATTTTGAGCGTGTCGCCGTGCTCGACGACCAGCTAGGCGACGAACCGAACGAGGCGGCGTTGCACCGTCTCATACTCCTGCAGAACAACCCGATCGGCGAAGCCCGCGCCCGGCTCTCACCCCAGGCAGAGGGTCTTGAAGCGGCAGAAGCCCTCGAGGAGGCCGGCGAGCTGGTGACTGCTGCCGTCGCCCTTGAAACCGCCGCGAGCCAGCTCCCACCGGGGGCGGTGCGCGACTACCTCGACTGGCGTGCCTATCGCAACCGCAAGTGGACGGCCATGCTCGGCGGCGGCTGGGTCGATGTCACGCCCCCGGTCTTTGACGGCCAGCCGGACCTCACCGGGTGGATCACCCGCGGCGGCCAGTGGTCCGGCGACGACGACGGCGTCGTCGTTCGTCCGGACGGGAAGGACGGCTTCGCGCTCCTCCTGCTGCAGTTGCCAATGCCCGAGGCCTTCGAGTTGGCAGTGACCTTCTCGCCGCTCAAAGAGCACGAGCAGCCGCCCACACTGGCCGTCGTGCCAGCCTACCGGGACTGGCTCTCGGGCTTTTATCACGCATGGTCGGTGGGCGACCGATACATTTACACGACCCGCCTCGACGGCACCGGCCGATACACCCACCTCACTCCCGGCGACCGCGACCGCGCCATAACCGAATTGACGCTGGCCCTGCGAGGCAGCCAAATCTCGACGACCTTCAACGGCAGGCCGGTACACAATCCACGGTCCCTGGGCGGTGCGGTTAGAGCCGGGCGCGGCCTGGTCGGCATCGGCCTTGCCCCCGCGCCCCAGCAGCAGGACGGCATTCGGATTCACAGCGTCCGCATTCGAATGCTCCCACACTGAAACTCCGACGATTGAGCAAAACGCTTCGTGAAAACGGCTGGAACACGATCGCGGCATGACCCCTGACCTGTAAAGTGCCAGTGCCAAACCCAATCGGCCGCGCACTTCCGGGTCATTGGTTCCATTCTTGCCGCTCGTCCCCTCAGGCCGGGCCGACGGCGAAGTCGATCGGCTTGCAACTGCCGGCGTTGGTGACTTCGCTGCTGCAGGCGGTCAGGCCGACGAACTGGTCGCATTCGGCGCGCAGCTCGAGGGCGTCTTCGGGCTTTGCCGGGGGCGGGGCAATGTGCATGCGACCGGTGGACGGGTCGAACCGCACGTCCATGAAGATGTTGAATGCGTTGCCGATGCGGTCCGGCTCGACGCCGAATCGGGAGAGCGGGCCGGCGAGGTTGGCAAAGCAGCTCGGGTGGGTGCCGTCGTCGCCGCGGAGTTTGATGTACATCTCGCGGCTGCAGGGGGTCAGTACGAAGTCGTGGCGGCCGACGGCGTCACGTCCGATCGTCCACATCGGCCGGCTGCGGTTGCTGTAGAGCACGTCGCCGGTGCTCAGGTAGAGGCGGTCGGCGTAGTCGATGCTCCTGCCGGAACTCAGGACTTCGCGTGCGTCCTGCGTGGTTACCGAAAACAGATCGGCGACCTGCCCGCCGGTCGGAGTGATGATGCGAAGCCTCTGTCCGCGACGCACGCGAAACGCCACGCCCGACTGCGGCGCGATGCGGTAGCGCCTGCCCGGCTCCGGCTCGTCGGCGACGAAAGGGGTTGGCTCTTCGAGCGCACTCGTCGGCTGCGGCCTCACTTGCTCCTCCCCAATGCCCGCAGCACGCGGTGGAAGGGGCATTTGCTTGCATTGCCATTTTTGTTGTCTTCGGGTGTCGGGTGGAAGGGGGGCTGCCAATCCTTGTCGACGGCGCGGCCGCTGTACTGTTTGGCTTCGCTCTCGTCGCCGAAGTCGCGGAGCACGGGGTTGATGTTCCCCTGCAGCTGCACTTCCTTCTCTCGGATGACTTCCTGCATTCGGCCCCACTTGCCTTCGGCGCGGAGGCGTTCGAACTGCTGGTGCGGGTTGAAGACGAGCGTCGGCCAGGCGAAGCGGCGGCTCATCCGGGCGGCGTTGGGGTGCAGGCCGACGATGAAGAAGGCCAGCTCGCCGAAGCTGAAGGAGAAGTGCGTGTTGGCCGGGTCGGAGCTGACGGTCGGGTCCCACGCGCGGTGAAGGGCGACGTCCACGTCGTGCAGGTGCTGGAGCTGGCCCCATAGAAGTCGCTCGAAGGCTTGTTCGCTCGTCTCCCTCGGCGACTCGAAGACGGCGACGAAGGTGGCGAACGCCGCGTCGATCTCGTCGGCGGCCTGGGTGAAGCGGAACAGGTCGGCGGCGAGGTTGCGGGTCGCGTCGGCCCCGCCCAATTCGCCGTAGACGCCCAGCCGGTAGCTGCCGCTGTTGACGGCACTCTTGGCACCGACGCAGGTGTAGTGCGGGTCGAGCACGAAGGCGCGAAATGCGCCGTGCACGGCGGCGGCGGTGAGGTCGGCGGCGGCGTGAGTGTTGGCTCCGCTTGCGTCGTCCACGGGGTCGGCTTCCGGTTTGTCGATACGCAGGAGCCGCTCGGGCCGGGCGGGGTCGGAGCGGTAACAGCGGCCGGCGGCTTCGGATTGATCGGCCGGGGCAACATCATGGTGGGGCGGGTGGTTCATAAGCGCGGCGAACGGCCGCGGAGGCCGGGTGGCAAGCCCGGTGCCGGGCGACGCCATTACGGCTATGGCCCCGTCGCGGCGGCCGCCATACCCCGGCCGCCGAACCCACGACCGCAGCTGCCGACAGATTGACGAGCATCGCCGTCGCCGGCGTCGCAGTCGGGCGGGTAGAATGACGGCATGAGCACCGGCGAAGTTTTGTAGGTTCTCGAGCAACTTCCACCTGCACGGCGGGACGAGGTCGCCGACTTTGCGCGGTTCCTGCTGGCCCGCGAGGCCGAAGTGGCATGGGAGCAGGAACTGGACGACCCGCGTCCGCGTCCGGGGCTCGACGCCTTTTTGCAGGCGACAGCCCAGGAGCCCGCCGAGGACCTTGACCCCGAGCGATGTGAAGTCACGCACCCGGCCCCGTTTCTGGCGGCTGTACGCACCGCTCATTACGCGTGAGGCCGACGTGCAAGTACGGCACGTAACGCATCAATCCTCACACGTTGAGGGTTTCTCATCACACGCTTCTCTCAAACCGTCGACCAGCGCCTTGCCCACCACCGACTGCACGGCATGAAAGCTCGGTGCCCGGTGGCCCAGCAGGCGGCGCAGGCTCGTCACCGGGCGGCCGGCCAGGCCGCAGGGGACGATCAGGTCGAACATCCGCAGGTCCGGCTCGACGTTCAACGCCAGCCCGTGCAGCGTGACGCCGCGGCGGACACGCACCCCCACCGCGCAGACCTTGGCCAGCTGCTGTTCGTCGCGCACCCAGACGCCCACGGCCGAGGGGTCCAACTCGCCGGCGATGTGGAACTTTGCCAGGACGGTGATCAAGCACTCCTGCAACCGGCGGACGTACCCGCCGACGGAGAGCTTGTGGTCCGCGAGCTTGAGAATGGGGTAAGCGACCAGCTGCCCGGGGCCGTGGTAGGTGATGTCGCCGCCGCGGTCGGACTCGACGAGGTCGACGCCCATCTTGCGGAGGTTGTCGCGCGGCACGACGAGGTGGCTGGCCGAGAGTTCGGCCCGGCGGCCGAAGGTGATCGTCGGCGGGTGCTCCACCAGCAGAATGCAAGGCTCCCCCCCGGCGAGCACGCGTGCATGATGCTTCTCCTGCTCGGCCCAGGCGGCGCGGTAATCGAGAGTGTCCAGGTCAATCAGCTGCACCAGTGGGTCAGTGTAGCAGGATAGGGAACAGGCAGCATGGAGCAGGCAGCAGGGGAATGAGCAATGGGCAGGGAACCAATGACCAAAGGGACGGGGGCCGGGGGGGCGGGTCGCGCCGCCGACCGTCTGACCCTTCGTGCCTTCGTGCCTCCGTGCCTTCGTGCCTCGTCTTCCCCTCGATCCCTCGATCCCTAGATCCCTAGATCCCTAGATCCCTTCAATACACCTTAAAACTGTCCACCGGCCCCGCCGGCTGGTCGTAGAGCATCAGGATGCCCAGCCACAGTTGCAGCCCCAGCAGCACCACCAGGCCCAGGCCGATGAGCAGGGTGAGCCAGCGTTGTTTGGGGATGAGCCAGGCGACGAGGGCCAGGAGCAGGGTCAGGACGGCCAGGCCGCCGCCGGTGAGGACGTGGACGAACTGCCGGGTGAGGTAGCCGGCCCAGGCGTCGGGGACGATGCCGTACAGCCCCTGGCCGGCTTCGCGGCGGTCGGCGGTCTCGAACGGCTCGGGCCAGACCTGGTTCCATAACTCCGCCGGGACGTACGTGCCGGCGTCGGCGGCCAGGTGCCAGGTGCCCAGCAGGCTCGTGAGGACGACCGCGCCGAGGGTCAGCCACGCGAAGCGGGCGGCGGGGGTCGTGGTGGTGGGCTCGGGGGCTTCCGTCGGGACAGGCTCGCCCAGGGCGGCGGCGAAGTAGTCGGCCTCGGCCTGCAGGGCTTCGGGCTCGTACCGCGCCTCGATGCCCTTGCGCCAGGCAAGGCCCAGGGAGAGGAACGAGAGCGCCATGACCACGCCGGCGAAGACGATGTGCGTCTGCAACGGCATGATCCAGCGGACGAGCGTCGCTTCGAGGTCGGCGGTGTCGTCGGCGTCGTCTTCGGAGACGTCGGACGCGGCGGAGGCTTCGGGCACGGCGGCGGGCGCGTCCGGGTCCGGCAGCGATGCGACGCCGGCGCCGTGGGCGTAGACGGCCTGCCCGCCGAGGTGTGCCCCGGCCATCGTGATGCCGGCCGCGGCGACCACCACCAGCAGGAACAACGCGTAGAGCCGGTGCCGGATCGTGTCTGAAGCGCCGAGGTAGAACGTCACGCCGAGCACGGCCAGCAGCGTCCCGGCGGACTGGTACCAGACGTGCTCGCGCAGCCGCTCCCAGCCGGCACCGTCGAGGACCAGCGGACTGGCCTCGGCGCGCATCTGCCAGGTGCCGTTGGCGTCGACGGGGTCGAGCCCCTGGACGACGACGTCGTTGAGGGCGTACACGCCGGAGAGGGCGGCCGGGAGCATGGTGTAGGCACCCAGCGCGATCATCCACCGCCCGGCGGCGCGAAAGGGGCTGTTGCGCCAGCCGAGGAAGCTGAACACCTCGATCAGCACGCCGACGATGAACAGCCCCAGCGGCGCGTGGAGGAGCACGACGTGCAGGTTCGGGTCGATCAGGTGCATGCCACGAGTTTACCGGCAGGGCGGACGTCACGCTGCTGCGGGACTGCCGGGCCGACACCCGTTTTAGCCGTCGGCTACGTGGTGCGCCCGGCCCGCCGGACGACGAAGCACTGGCTGGCCGAGCCGTAGTCGCCGAACGGCTCGGCCGTGAACTGCGGGTTGTCGGCCAGGAACTCGTCGAAGGCTTTCTTCTCGCCCATGTTGCGCACGTGCAGGTCGGCCGACCGCCAGTCGTCGAAGAGGATGATGCTGGTCTGCTGCAGCAGCGGGCCGGCGAAGGTCAGGGCGGTCTTGGCGCTGCTGTACAGATCGCAGTCGATCATGAGCAGCCCGACCTGGCGGATCTGGTGTTTGGCGAGGGTCGTGGGGGAGCAGGTGTCGTCGAACCACCCCTTGATCAGGTGGGTGCGGTCGAACGTCACGCCGTGGTCGCGGAGGTAGGCGCGGGCGTTGGCCTCGGCCATGCAGAACTGCGTGGCGTGCCAGAGCCCGCCGTCCTGGTCGTGGGCGTTGTCGGGCAGGCCCTCGAAGCTGTCGAAGCCGAACAGGCGCATGTGCCCGGCCCCGGCCCGCTGTGTGGCGTGGTACGCGCAGGCGAGGGAGGAGCCGTTGTAGACGCCGAACTCCAGGTAGTCCCCGACGTTTCCGGCCCCGCCGAGTGCGCCGGCCAGGAACTGGACGGCCTCGACGTACTTGGCCCGGAGCGTCTCCTCGGGCACGAGGCGTTCGCCGCCTTGCACGGCCTGCCAGTTTTGTCGGGCCCGCTTCCATACGCGAAGCCGCTTGGCGACGGGCTGGGGTACGACGTCGAGGATGCGTTGGGTCCAGCCGCGGTGGTTGCAGGCCGGAAGCGGTTGAAGGTGTGCCGGCGCATTCTGCGCCTCTTGATTGAGGTACGACTGCATATCGGTCATCCGGGTTGAGCGAATGGGAAAACGTGCCGGGCGAGAGCCGGCTCGGGCGTAACGACGACAGAACTGGCCGCCGGCGCTCCGGGTCAGGAGGTCGGCGTCGTCTGCGTCGTTACATAGGTTGGGCTAGTGAAACACCTCGGGATAGTCGCGTCTTCAGCTGGCGTGGGCAAGGCCGAAAAATCAGTGGCCCTCGGCTTCGTTCTTCAGCACGACGGTGGGCGGCTTGGCGTGGCGTTCCTGGGGTGCCTGGAGGCGGACGGTGCGGCGGTAGTCCAGCAGCATGGCCAGTGCCGCGGTCGCCGCCTCGCCCGCTAAAGACCATGCCCGCAGCACCAATGCGATGAAAGCGCACAACGCCGTAGCTTCGGTCAGGCGTTGGAAATCGTGGCGTGTGTCCGGCGGCATGATCAGCAGGAGGGTGCCGACGAGGGCGAGTTCGCGTACCGCCAGCCCGCCCGGTGCCCACAGCGCGACGTACCCGGCCGTCCACGCCAGGGCGTACGCCCCAGTGATCGGCAGGATGTACCACGCGGACAACTCCAGCGGCCGCGCCGCGATCAGCCAGACGGCCACCCCCTGCCACAGCAACCCCAACAGCTGCCAGCCGAAAACAACAATCATCCGCCCGCCGCTGACCCTCGAGGCCAATCGCGGCCTGTTCAGGAGGTCGAGTACGACGTTGAACGTCGGGTAGAAGAGCCGCGGGTGTACCAGCACCGTGCCAAGCCCGGCGGCCAGCACGGCGAGCACCATCAGCATGCCCTGCCAACCCGGGCCGAGCCGCCAGTAGCCCAGCAGGCTCAGCCACACCCCGGCCGCCACGAAGTTGGCCAGCAGGAAGAGCCCGACTTCAATGATCCGCGCCGAAACGGCGTCCTGCTTCGGCACGCCGACGGACCGCGTCGTGAACGTCTGACGGGACAGCGGCCACAGCGACTGCGGCAGGTACCTGGCCAACTCCGTCAGCGCCCACACGCGCATCATCGCCGGCACCGGCGGATGATGGCCCATGCCCAGCAGTACCGCCCGCCACGCCAGCGCGCGGAACGCCGTCAGGAAGGCGACCAGCATGCCGACCGACACGACGAAGAGTACCGGGGCCAGAAACGTGGTCCGTTGTGCGATGGCCTGCCAGTGCACGAAGATCGGCTCGAGCACGAAGCTGAAGATCGCGATCGTCAGGCTGAGTACGACGACCCGCCGGAGCCACGGCGCGAGGTAGGACCACGTGCTGACGAACCGGCGGCGGTGACGCTCATCGAACTCGATGATCTCCTCGTCGGCGGCCCCCTTGCCGCCGGGGCGGCGTCGGCTCGGCAGCAGCCGCACGCCGCGACGCCGAAGCCAGGGCCGCAGGAACCGGCGGGCCCGCGGCGCATTCACAATAATGAGGTTGCCCGCCTTGAGCATCAGCCGCATCACCAGCCAGGTGACGCCCAAGGCCAGCACGGCCAGCCCGAGGATCATCAGGGGTTTGGGCCCCTCGCCGGTGAGGTGGTTGCGTATGCCGTCCAGCAAGTCGCCGGCGCGGTTGAAGATGCGCCAGTCGCGTCGGGCCAGGAAGTCGATGACGTCGTCGGAGTAGGCCGCGAAGACGTAAATGAGCACCGCCGTGACGAACACACTGCCGACGGTGGTGAGGAAGGTGAACAGCGCCGTCTCGAGCCGCAGGGGCCTTCCGCGGAGGAAGCGTGTGGTGAGCTTGCGCTTGCCCGGAAAGGTGACGAGCGCGAAGCCGATGATAAAGACCGGCAACCCGCCCGGCCCCGGCAGGGCGACGCCGATGGGCCAGCTCGAAAGGATCATGATCCACCCGACGACGTTTTTGAGGGTGAACCAGAAGTAGCCGCTGAGGTACTGGCGGATCTGTCTCCCGGCTTCGGGTGCCGAGCGAGGCGGCAGGCCCGGCGGGTCGAGCACGTCGCCTGCGTCGCTGTTCGAGCTCGCCCCTGCCGAAGGGGAGCGTTCGGCCGGGTCTGCCCGTTCAGGGGTGTCTGGCGGTACCGGGTGCTCGTTCTGCGACGGATCCATCGGTCAGGAAGTGTAGAGACCGGCGGTAGCACTTGCGAACGAGGGTCGACGGTCCGGCTGAAGGTTGTGCCCCTTGATGCGGCGGGGAGAAGGGTCTAACGTGTTCGCCTGAGGTTTGAGCGGCTTCGGGGCCGATAAAAGTCCCTGTTGCCGGCTTGTTGCGGAAGTGATTCCGCCGCCGCCGGTTGAGCTTATTCTACCGCACACCTGTCCACCATGACCCAACTCGCCTCGACACCCGTCTCGCGGGAACTGCCGATGACGTCACGCCCAGCGGCCGCCGCCCGCCATCTACTCGACTTTGAAAAGCCCATCGCCCGCCTCGAAGAACAGGTGCGCGAACTGGAAACCCTCCAGGAACAAAAGGCTGTCGATCTTTCCAAGGAACTCCGCCAACTCCGCGGCAACCATACCAGCCTGCTGCGAAAGACCTTCGGCCAACTCACCGCCTGGGAGACCGTGCAGGTCGCCCGGCACCCGGAGAGGCCGATCTTCTTCGACTGGGTCAACATGATCTGCCGGGAGTTCCGCGAGTTCCACGGCGACCGCGCCTACGGCGACGACCCGGCCATCCGTTGCGGCTTGGCCCGCCTCGGCCCGCACAAGGTCGTGCTCATCGGCACGCACAAGGGCCGCGACACCAAGGAAAAGATCAAGTGCACCTTCGGCCTGCCCCACCCCGAGGGGTACCGCAAGGCCCTGCGGGCCATGAAGCTGGCCGAGAAGTTCAACCTGCCCGTCGTCACGCTCGTGGACACGCCGGGCGCGTTTCCCGGCATCGGCGCCGAGGAACGCGGCCAGGCCGAGAGCATCGCCCGAAACCTCATGGAGATGGCGCGCCTCAAGACGCCGATCCTGGCGGTCATCACCGGCGAAGGCGGCAGCGGCGGGGCGTTGGGCATCGCCGTGGCCGACAAGGTCGCGATGATGCAGCACGCCTGGTACTCCGTCATCAGCCCCGAAGCCTGCAGCAGCATCCTGTACAAGGACGCCAAGCAGGCCTCGGAAATCGCCGAGGCGTTGAAGCTCACGAGCAAGCACCTGGTGAAGTTCGGCGTGATCGACCATGTGATTCCCGAGCCGCTGGGCGGTGCCCACCGCGACCCGCACCAGGCCGCCCACGACCTGCAGCAGTACATCTGCCGCACGATCCGGAGCCTCAAGGCCACCAAGATCGACAACCTTCTGGAGCGGCGTTACGAGAAGTTCCGCAACCTCGGCGAGTACGCCGAGCCCGGCAAGAAGCCCGGCACCAAGGCCGCCGGCTGAGGCGTCGGCTCGGCATCATCGCCGTTTCCCCACGGCCGCGGGGCCCGATCGGCCGATAGAGTGAGCGGGACGCTCATGCTCGTTCACCTGGTTCAGCCCGAGACCCACTGGCACGACGCCGAGGCCAACCACCGCGCGGTGGCTCAACTGTGCGCGGGCCTGCTGCCCGGCGGGCTCATCGTGCTGCCGGAGACCTTCGCCACCGGCTACACCATGGACGTGCCGCTGGCCGCCGCCTCGGCCGAGGCGACGGGGCAGTTCCTCGTTGACTTGGCCCGGCAGAACCGCTGTCACGTGCTCGGCGGGCTGGTCACCACCAACGCCGCCGGCCGGGGACTTAACACCGCCGTCCTGCTCGACCCGGTGGGCAACGAAATCGGGCGGTACGAGAAGCTCTACCCCTTCAGCTTCGCCGGGGAGGACCGCCACTACGACCCCGGCCCGGCGGTGCGCGTCTTCGACGTCGCCGGCGTCAAGCTCGCGCCGTTCATCTGCTACGACCTGCGGTTCCCCGAGGCGTTCCGCGAGGCGGCACTGGACGGGGCCGAGGTGTTCGCCGTCATCGCCAACTGGCCCGCGGCCCGGCAGGCGCACTTTCAGACGCTGCTGGCCGCCCGCGCGATTGAAAACGTCGCCTGCTGCCTCGGCGTCAACCGCACCGGCACCGACCCGAACGTGGCGTACGACGGCGGCAGCACGGCGTTCGACGCCAACGGCGAGGCGCTGGTCAGGCCCGCGGCCGCGGCCGGGGTCTACAGCTTCGAGCTGGACGTCGAGGCCTTCCGCACCCGCCGGGCGGAGTTCCCAGTGCTGGCCGACGCCCGCCGACGCTTCTGGCCGTGAGAACCTACGCGCGGGCCCGGGCCCGCAATGCCAGGATCAGCTCGACCTCGCCCAGCGGGCGGTCGAGGCGACGGGCGATCTCCGGGGCCTCCTCGCCGGCGTCGGCCAGGTCGTAGATCTCGTCGTGCTGCGGGTCGGGCGTGGTCGGGTCGCCGGGGAAGCTGGGGGCGGCACGGGCGGCGTCCGCGAGCCTCGGCCTGTCGGCCGGGGTGACACCGTCGCCCGCCTCGGCCGCGGTTGCCTGCTTCGGCATGTGCTCAAGCCGGCGCAGCTCGGCGATGCGTTCGTCGGCGTCGCGGATCAACGCCTCGATCTTGGCGGCGCGCGTGTCGAGTTGCCCGAGCACCTCGCGGCTCATCTCCGACAGGTCCACCATGATCTGGTTCACCTGCCGCTCGACGTTCCGCTGTTGCGACATCGACATGCGTTGGGGCACGTCGGCCAAGGGGTCTTTTTTTCGCCGCAGCTTCGGGCGCAGCGTCAGGTACATCGTCGCGACGATCGCCAGGCCCGTGACGACGGCGGCCATCGGGTTCTGCTCGAGAAAATTGGCGAGAAACAAGGGCATCGGTGGCAATGGTCCGCTGAAGAGGTGACGTTGGCGCTACGGTACCGGCCGACCTGCCTCGACGCCATGCCCCGCCCGCTTGCGGTGGTTCGTCGGCCGCGTCATCCTGCACAGGCACATGGCCGAACCCGTTCAAGAAGCCGCCGCCGACCAACCCGCGCCGGCCGACTCGCCGACAGCCGCGCCCACAGCCGCGTCTTCCGCAGCCCGACCTGTCGCACCCGTCGAGCCCGACCCGCCGGCGATGGACGCCACCCGGGCCGTCTTCATCGTCGCAGCGTTGGTGCTGGCTTACTACGTGATCGCCTGGGCCGGGGCGCTGGACAAGTCCAGCACCTTCGACGAGCCGATGCACACGCTGGGGGCGTGGGTCCACAAGCACACGGGCGACCGACGCATCAACTTCGAGGACCCGCCCCTGTTTCACTTCTGGGCCGCCCTGCCGCAGGGCCCCGATGCCGTGCCGGCAAACTTCGACGACCCGGCCTGGGCCCGCACGCTGCAGGACATCGCCTTCCAGTGGGTCTTTACGCACCGGACGCTCTACGCGCAGGAAGGCTTCGACGGCGGCGAGGCGTTCGTCGCGCGCAGCCGGCTGGTGATGACCCTGCTGGGCGCAGCCCTCGTCGCGCTCGGGGCGGCCTTCGCCTGGCGGCTGGCCGGGCGGCTTGTCCGGTCCGAGTACCCGGCCGGGCCGGTCGCGGCCGTCGTCACGGCCGGGTTCCTCGCCTTCGACGCCACACTCCTTGCCCACGGCCCGCTGGTGAAGAACGACGTGATGCTCACGCTCATCGTCACGGCCATCTGCTTCGCCGGGTGGAACCTCGGGCGACGCATCGGCCCCTTGAGCCTGCTGCTGTTCGTCATCCCGGTCGCGCTGGCACCGATCGCGAAGTTCAACGGGGTGCTCGTCGCCCCGGCCGTCGTGCTGCTGTTGCTCGTGCGGGCGATCTTGCCGATGCCCTGGCCGGCGTTCGGGCGGGAGCTTCGCCTGCCGGGCCGGCTGGCGGCGGCGGCGGGCGTCACGGTTCTGTGTGCGTTGCTCGGCTACGCCGCCGTCTGGGCGGGATACGGCTTCACGTATCGCGCCTCGCCGGACGGGGCACTGGCGACGCAGGGGCTGGTCGAAAAGGCCACACGCAGTCAGGCCGAGGTCGATGCTGGCGACGGCCACACCTCCCGCGAAGCTTACGAGGCCGCCGTCGCCGAAGCCTACGAGACCGCGTCGCTCGGCCCGACCGCCGACGTCGTGCTGTGGCTGAACGAAAAACAACTGCTGCCTGAAGCCTACCTGCACGGGTTCCTCTACATCGAAAACACCCGCTTCGGCCTGAGCGCGTTCCTCCTGGGCGACTACCGTGCCTCGGGCTGGTGGTACTACTTCCCGGTCGCACTGGCGTTCAAAACGCCGACGGCAACGCTCGTGGCGTGGGTGGTTTCCCCGGCCGTCGCGGTCGGCGGGGTGCTCGTCCTGGTCGTACGCACGCGACGACGGCCGAGCGCGGGCACGCCATCCACGCAACGCCCGTCCACTGCAGAACTAACGGCCTGGGCACCCGCTTTATGGGCGTTGGCGGCGTGTGCGGTCGTGCCGGCCACCTTCCTTGCCTCGGCGATGCTCGGAAGCCTGAACATCGGCGTTCGGCATGCGCTGCCGGCGACGCCGACGCTCTTCGTCGCCGCCGGGGTCGCCGCGGCTTGGGCCGTGGTGCGGTTCGGCAGGCCGGCGGGCGTCGTGGCAGGCGGGCTGGTGGCGCTCACGGCGGTGGAGACGCTGGTCGCCTGGCCGAACCTGATCGCATTCTTCAACGCCCCGTCCCGGCTGGTGGGTGAGCCGATCGAGTTGCTCGGCGACTCCAACCTCGACTGGGGCCAGGACCTGCCCGCCCTGGCCACCTGGCAGGCCGAGAACCCCGACACGCTGCTGTACTTCAGTTACTTCGGGATGGCGGACCCCAGGGCGTACGGGCTCGTGTACGTGAATGTGCTCGAGGGTTACTCGAGGGAACCGGTGCTCACGCCGGCCAACCCGCCGCCGGGGGTCATAGCCATCAGCGCGACACACCTGCAGGCGGTCTACAGCCCGCAGTTGCGGGCGACAATGGCGATGTTCCGCGACTATGAGCCGAGGACCGTACTAGGCGGGAGCATTTACCTGTACGACTTCCCACTGAAGCGTCCGTCAGAGAATTGAGCATGGGCACGGTGGTTGCATCCCTTCAGCTTGTTTGCAGTTCTCAAGCACGAAGGAGTTTCATCATGGCCCGCCCCGAGCAGTCGCCCAGGCAAAAGACGCCGCCAGCGCTTCAGCAGCACAAGTACAAGCAGGACAAGACGAACCGCGACCCCAACGCCGATACCCGCCCGGACCAGACGCCCGACGTCACCCCCGAACACCCGACGCCCACCAAGTCCCCCGCGCACGCCGGAGCGAACGTGACCCGGCCCGGCAGCCGTAAGAAGTAGCGGGACTCGCCGCCACCGCCGACCCGGCCCGAGCAGTTTCGACGTAGCCGGCCGGGTCGCTGCGCGACTACGGTGAAGGGCCATGTTCGGAAAAGGCCTCAAATTCTTCACGCTGTTCGGCATTCCCGTCCGGATCGACGTCTCGTTCCTCCTCGTCCTGCCGATCTTCGTCTTCGTCATCGCCTCGCAGATCCTTCTCGTCGGCCAGGAGATCGACGGCGAGATTATCGCCTCGGGCGACATCCCGTTGGGGTCCTACGCCCAGCAGTTGCAGGGCGGCATCACGCCGTACGTCATCGGGTTGGCGCTGGCCGTGTGCCTGTTCGTCAGCGTGCTGATTCACGAGTTCGGGCACGCACTCACCGCCCGGCTGTACGACGTGCAGACGCAGAGCATCACGCTCTGGTTCCTCGGCGGCGTGGCGAGTTTCACGCGCATGCCCCGGCAGCCGGGGGCCGAGGCCGTCGTTGCCGTGGCCGGGCCGATCGTGAGCTTCGCGATCGCCGGCGTCATGTGGGGCCTCTACGCTGTAGCGCCCGAGCAGGCGTGGCTCAAGTACACCACCGGCTGGCTGGCGTTGGTGAACGCGGTGCTGGCGGTATTCAACTGCCTGCCCGCCCTGCCGTTGGACGGCGGGCGCATCCTCCGCTCCCTGCTGGCGCTGGCCATGCCGTACGTGAAGGCGACCCGCATCGCCGCGGGCGTCAGCAAGGTGCTGGCCGCGGCGTTGGCGTTGTTCGCGCTCAGTGGGTTCATCGACGGCACGCCGTGGGGCGGCAGCCCGTGGCTGGTGCTGATCGCGGTGTTCGTCTGGTTCGCCGTGAATGCCGAGACGCGGCAGGCGATCGTCGAGGACATGCTCAAGGGCGTGCGCGTCCGCGACATCATGAACCCGAACGTCGAGAGCGTCTCTCCGGCGACGCCCGCCGGCGACGTGCTGACGCGGATGATGCAGGGCCGCCGGACCGGCTTCCCCGTCTGCAACGGTCGGGGGTGTGAGGGCATCGTGGACCTGCAGCAACTCCACGGCGTGGACCCGGTGACGCCCGTCTCCCAGGTGATGCGTCCGGAAGTGCCGAAGATCCGCCCCGAAGCCCCGGCCCGCGAGGCGTTCGAGCTCATGGGCCGGCAGAGCTTCAACCGCATCCTCGTCGTCGACCCGCAGGGGGAGCTGCTGGGCATCGTGACGAAGACCGACCTGATCCGCACGATCCAGATCCGCTCGGCCGCGGGCATCCCCTCGAGCATGCGCGGCCACGACGAGTACGACGAACGCGCCGACCGGCCGGCCGCCGGCCAGAACCCCGACACCCTCCCGCCGCCGCCGCCGCCACCCTCGCCGCCGCCGCCCTCGGGCGAGCCACGCCCGGCGACCTCCTGACGCCGCCTCCCGACCGCGCCGCCTTTCGTCCCCGGTGCCACCTGCTAGCCTTTGGCGTATGGACGAGGCGTTCATGCTTCAAGCCGTCGACCTGGCCAGACGCGGCCGGGGGTTCGTTGAGCCCAACCCGATGGTCGGCTGCGTGCTCGTGCGCGACGGGCGGGTTGTGGCATCCGGTTATCACGCCATATACGGGGGGCCGCACGCCGAGCCCGAGGCACTGGCCGCACTCGCCGCGTCGGGCGGTTCCGGCCGGAGCGACGCACATGGCGTCACGGCGTACGTCACGCTCGAGCCGTGCAGCCACACGAACAAAAAGACGCCGCCTTGTGCGCCCAGGCTCATCGAGGCCGGCGTAAAGCGCGTCGTCGTCGGCTGCCGGGATCCGAACCCGCTGGTCGACGGCCGGGGCATCGCGATGCTCCGCTCGGCCGGCGTCGACGTCACGACCGGCGTGCTGGAGGCCGTCTGCCGGCAGCTCATCGCGCCGTTCTACGCCCGCACGGTGCTGAAGAGGCCGTACGTCACGGCGAAGGTCGCCCTGAGCCGCGACGGCCGGATGGCCGGAGCGCTGGGCAGGCCGGTGCGCATCACCAACGCCGCCTCAGACCGCCTGGTGCACCAGTTGCGCGCGCGGTGCGACGCGATTGCGGTGGGCACGAACACGGTGCGGAACGACGACCCGTCGCTGACGGTCCGCGGCGTGCCGGTGGTCCGCCGGCCGGTGCGGGTGGTGCTCTCCAGCCGGCTGGAGCACCTGGTGCCCGGCCGCAAGCTGTTCGCGACCGCCCGGGAGGTTCCCACGCTCGTGTACGCCGCCGAGACGGCCGATGCGGGCCGCGTCGAGGCGCTGCGGGCTTTGGGCGTGGAGGTCGTGCTGCTGGCGGCCGCCGAGGGCGGGCGGTTCGCCTTCCCGGACGCGCTCCGGAACCTGGCCGCCCGCGGCCACAGCCACCTGATGCTGGAGCCCGGCCCGACGCTCGCCGCCGCCCTGGCCGCCCGCGGGCAGTTGGACCGGCTCTGGCGGTTCGAGTCCCCGAAGGAGGTCGGCGAGGCGGGGTTGTCTGCACCCGACGTGCTGCTGCGGGGCACGGCCGCGTTCGACGAGGCGTGGCGGGAGGTCGCCCGGGCGGATCTGGACGGCGACACGTTCAGCGAGCACCTTAACCCGGCCGGCGAGGCGTTTTTTGCCGCGGTCGCCGGCACCGAGGCGGCCCTGGCCACCCAGCCGGCGTGAGGGGGGGGTATCGGAAAGGCGTGCGCGGAAAACTCGCCCCGGCTGTCCGCCCTCGCTCCGGATTGCCGATAACATCACGGATATGCTCGGCAGACACATCGGCAACCTCGGCATGAACTACAGCTACGTCGCGTTTTGGGCCGTGGTGTGTGCTGGGGTGGTGGGCACGCTCATCACCGTCAGCGTCGCGCAGACGCCCCCCGCCGCCACCCAGCCGGAAGAGGCGAGCACCGAGGACGTCTTCGACCGCCTGCTGACGCCCGACCGTCGGCCGACGGAGAGGCCCCTGGCACCCAACCCGGACGTGGCCACCTTCGACCGCACCAGCGGCGAGGCGGCGGTCGCCCCGGCCGCCCCACGCGTGCGACTCATCCGCGAAGGCAGCTACCTGGTTGACCGCGTCGGCCGACTCCGGCAGACCGCCGAGGCCAGCGGATGGGAACTCATCTTCGACGCCGACGCCCGCGCCATGCAGGACCCGCCGATGCTCGTCATCCCGAACCTCAAGCTGATGCTGATGGAAGACCAGCTCAAGGCTGCCAGTCGCGACGTCCGCTTCCGCGTCACCGGCATGGTGACCGAGTACCGCGGCCGAAACCACATCCTGCTGGAGAAGGTCGTCGTGCTGCCGGAGTGAGGAGCCGAAGTCTATGCGCACCACAGAGGCGCGGACCACGCAGAGATAAAATAAGCCATGCGTGTCGCCGAGGGATGATGACATCTCTCGAGTCAGCTTTACTTTCTTTCTGTGCCCTCGGAATCTCCGCGGCCTTTGTGTTGAAGTATCGCAAGGCGAGCATCAGAGTTGTGAGTCGATCAGCCTTGCCACCCGTCCGTATATGCGTTGCCAGTAGGGGCGTTTTTCCCACAGCTCGATTGTCTGGACTTCAGTATTCGTCAGGTCGTCCTCGAAGCTGTCGATCATGGTTCGGGCGAACTGGCGGTCGTAAACAAGCAGGTTTGCCTCGTCGTTGAGGTGCATGCTGCGGTTGTCGAAGTTGCCGCTGCCGATACTTACAAAGACGTCGTCGATGATGATGCCTTTGGCGTGGTACATGCTTCCTTTGTACTCACGGATGTCGATGCCGGCGTCGAGCAGCGGCCGCCAGTATTCGCGGCTGACGTAGCGTACCACCGCTTTGTCGATGGTTTCGTCCGGCACGATGATCTGCACCCGCACGCCGCGGCTGGAGGCCTGAATCAGGGCCTGGCTCATCAGGTCATCGGGGATGAAGTATGCGGCTGAAAGACGGATCGATTCGCGTGCGCTTTTGATGGCGAACAGGAACATCAGCCGCAGGCTCTCCGAGCCCTGGTCGGGTGAGCTTTGAAAAAGCATTGCCCGCATGTGCCCGGCATCGGGTTCGTCCTCCTGATCGTCGTCGCCAGTCTGGCCGCCGGCGGAAATCTCGGGAAAGTACGCCTCGCCGTGCAGGACGGACTGGCGACTCTTGAGCCAGTTATCCATGAAAGCACCTTGAAGCTGGCTGACGATCGGCCCGGCCAGACGGAAGTGGTTGTCGCGGATGTTGCCTGTCTTCGGGCCGTCGCCGCACCACTCCTGGGCGATGCCGACGCCGCCGGTGAAGCCGACCTTGCCGTCCACGACCAGGATCTTCCGGTGCGTACGGTGGTTCGTGCGGCCGAGGGTGGACCACCGCGGCGGGTGGTACAGAACGACCCGCACCCCTGCCTTGCGCATCCGCTTGAGCAGCGACCTGTCCATCGGCCGTGAGCCGACCCAGTCCAGCAGCACATTCACATCCACGTTGCGGGCGGCGGCCCGGCAGAAGGCGTCGGCGAACTCGGCGGCGATGTCGCCCTGCCAGTAGATGAACGTCTCGAAGGTTATTGTCTTCTTCGCATCGTCGATGGCCGCGAGCATCGCCGGAAAGATCTCCTTGCCGTTCACGAGCAGGTCCACGCGGTTGTCGGAGGTGAACGACGGCGCCAGCAGGCCGGCCAGGCTCCGTGTGAACTGATCGTTCTCGATCGGCTCGGGCTCGACGAGGTCGGAGAGTTCGCGCTCGCCGCCGGAACTGCTCAGCAGCAACACCAGCGCGAGGGAGATAGCAGCCACCGCCACGACCCCGACTGTGATAACGATCGTCCAGAACACCCGCATGAAGCTACAGGAAGCGTGGCGTTGCGCCAGCCCCGGAACCGACCGGGCCTAGTTTCCCGTGCCGCCGGCGGCCACGGGAATCGGCAACCGCACCCCAGGCCGCATGCCCAGCTCGGCCGGCACGCCGCGGTTAAACTCCAGCGCCCATCGCACCGGGCGGTTGGGGCGGTGGAAGGTGTTTTCGTCCAGCGGGGTCATCTGGCGGACGGAGTCGATCCGCTGTTCGTCGTCCACGAAGACGATGTCCAGCGGGATGGTCGTGTTCTTCATGTAGAACGACAGGTACGCCGGCTTCGGGAAAACGAAGATCATCCCGTGATCACGCGGCATACTGCGGCGGTGCATCAGCCCGCGGGCGGTTTCGTCTTCGTCGTCGGCGACTTCGAGCGTCAACTCCCGCCCGGCGAAGCTCATCGTCGTCGTCGGAAGGACGGGCGCGTCGGAGCCGGTCGCCGACGATGTTCCGGCGGCTTCGTTGGTTTCGGTGTAACCGCTAATGGCCGGGCGAACGCCCGACGAAGACTCCTCCCCGCACCCGGCGACGCCGGCGACGCCGGCGATGCCGCCGACAAGAGCGCACACACCGGCCCGCCCGGTTCTACCGGCCAGCAGGACGACCGACTGTGCCAGCAGGCTGCGCAGGCTCACGAAGCGTGCCCCCCGGGATGTCCCCCGAGCCGTTCACGCACCCGGCGGCGCATCCGTAACGTCAGGACGATGTCGCACCCCACAAGGCCGAGGATGAGCAGCAGCAGCAGAGGGGTTGCCAGCAGGGCGGCCAGTGCCAGTTGCGTCGGCTCGCCGCCGGCACGGTGTGCCGCCGCCACGAAAAAGCAGAGCGCCAGCGCCAGCATCACCACGCCGCCTGCCCGCCGCAGTGCAATTCGCCAGCGGTTGGCATGGTTGCCCTCGACTTCCGCCAGTCGGCCCGCGGCGTGGGCGTGCACGGCGTAGTACCAGCCGGCGGCACCAACGAGAAAGGAGAAAATGCCCGGAACGATCGCCATGTGCCTCAAACTTGCAAGCTAAAGCCCGAAGACGCAAGCGTTATCTTATCCCGCGGCGGATCGAACCGCCGAATCGCACCCGCAAACGCCTGAAGAGGCGAATGAAGCGATTAAATCTGGGTCAGCATGCATGGGCTTCAGGCCCGCTCTTCAAACGCCCCGCAGATTGCGGTCAGGTAGTCGTCCTGGTCGTGACCCCACCAGCGGTTGCTGAAAATCTCCACCTCGACGAGGCCGGCAAACCCCGCGTCCTGGCAGGCATGGCGAATGCCGCTTATGTCAATCACCCCTTCGCCCATCAGCCCGCGGTCGTTCAGCAGGTCGGCCGTGTGCTGCTTCCAGTCGCACACGTGCAGCGCGAAGAGCGTGTTCATCTCCCCGGCCAACTCGATCTCGCGGTACAGGTCCGGGTCCCACCAGGTGTGGTATACATCCAGCGCGATGCCCAGGTACGGGCTCGGCAGCATTCGGCACAACTGGCGGGCCTGGCCCATCGTGTTGATCGCACTCCGGTCCGCGGCGTACATCGGGTGCAGCGGCTCGATCGCCAGCTTCACCTTCATCTGCTCGGCGTAGGGCAGCAGCGTCTCGATTCCCGCGGCGATCTGGTCTCGCGCTTCACTCAGCGCAAGTCCCGGCTTCGCGCCGCAAACCAGCACGACCATCTGGGCACCTATCTGGGCTGCCTCGTCGATGATGGATTTGTTCTCCGCAAGTGCCGCGGCCCGCTCGTCGGTGTCGCCACAGAAGAAGCCGCCGCGGACGTACGCCGGCACCGCCAGGCCGCTCGCGCTTACCCGCCGCGCCGCCTCCCGGATCCCCAAAGGTCCGACGGCCTCGCGCCAGACACTCACCCCGCCGACGCCGGCCTCGGCGTACTTCTCGAGGCAAGTGGGCAAGTCCCAGGGTTTCGTGGTGATGGTATGAATCGCACAGCGGGCAAGTTCGGGCATGGCCCGAAGGATAACTCCGAACGTTCTGCGGGGAAGAAGGGAGCAGGGAATCGAATCACCTGCGTAACGGTGTGGCTGTAGTAGGCGGGCTTCTGTTGCAATGATGCGGGCTGCACACCGTCGGCCGGCGATGAGGGCAAGGCCCGAGGCACCGATAGACTCACGCAACGGCACCACTACCAACTGGAGCCCGGGCCGTCTCGTGTGAGGAGGCGGCCCGGGCTCGGTCTAAATTGTGGTGGTCGCTTCGGAACAAGCGACTACCGGCCGGACTTGTTCTTGGCACCCTTATTGGCACCCTGGGTACGCTCCACCTCGACCTCGGTCTTTTTGGCGGTGTCGCGGACCGTCTCGGTGTGTTCCTCACCGTGCTTGCCGACGTGAACCTCTTCGGTCACGCGCTTCTCCTTGCTGACGACGGGACGTTCCTTCGTCTCACGCATGGTGACTTCGCCCTTGCGGGCGGCGGCTTCGTCCTCGGCGGTTGCGGGGCGGTCCACGTTGCGACGCTCGACATCAATGTGTTCCTCACGCAGGTTCACTTTGCCCTCGACCGGCTCCTCATACTCGCGGGTGAAGATGCGTACACCCTCGCCTTCGATGCGTTCCTTGCCGATGCTCAGGTGCTCCTCGGTCTCCGGCAGAACTGTCGTGCCTTGAGCGCGATGGGTGTCGTAATCGAACTCCTTCTCGCCGCGATGATCTTCGTCGATCTGCTCCTGGCTGTACGGCTCGCTCTGCTCGTCGTACTGTTTGAAGCCGCTCTGGCCGAAGTAGCTTGCCCGGCGCTGGATGTCGGCCGCCCCATGGCGACGCATGATCTCCACCGCGTTGTTGTAGTGCTGATCGTCAGTGCTGACGGTCACGAGGGTACCGCCGCGACGGACGCCTTCTGCGTAAAAGTGTGCGTGCCGGTCGGGTACGCCGTGACGCTTCAACTCACCCGTCAGATTGCGGGCCTTGTCGCTGCTGTGAGTATGGATGTGGCCGGTGTCGAACCGGGCTTTGCCCAGGTCCGCTTCCACGCTCTTGGCTTCTGCGGTGCTATCGAACAGGCCAACGACGTATCGGTTGTAGCTTGCCATGGTCAGATTCCTTTCTAATGATTCTCTGTTCTCAGTAATCGGTTCACGGATCGGGCCCGTGAACAGTGTTGTCGAACGCGTACTAGTCGGGTGGGAGGCGCTGGACGTCGGCCTCTTCACGTTTCACTGTGACGGTCTGATCCTGCTTGTGACGGTGTGTCTTGCGGGTGACATGAAGCTCCTCCCGGAGCATCAGTCGCTTCTGAACGACGAGCACCTCTTCGAGCAGCGGAATGATCAGCGTGTCGCCTTCGTGCCTGGATTCGGGCGGCCGATCAGGGTTCTCGACCGGCTTGTCGACCGGCACACGCTCGACATGCACGTCCTGGCTCAGCAGGTCGTGCTGAAGGTGCTCCTCCTCTTCGCGTACCGTTTTACGGATGCGGACCCTGCCGGTTTCCTCCTCGACCTTGTCCACCCGCAGGTGTTCAGAGATCAGAGGAATGACCGTGTTCTGGTCTGCACCGCCGTTCTGCCCGGCAAGGGCGGCGGCAACGTCCTTCTGACTCATTGCAAGCCGCCAGTCATTGCCGCCAGGGTCCCGGTGGATGTCCGTGTCATTCACCAGCGCGGCCGTGCCGTCGGAGAGGCGAATGACGCTGTGTCCGTCATCGGCATGACGCACCAAGGTGGCCTTCAGACCTTCCTCACCCTGGAGGTGTGCCCCGACTGGCACCCGGCCGGCTTTGTGGGATGCTTCCTGCATCGTGTTCTCCATCGTGCTAGTTGCCGCACGGCTTAGACGCCCGGCGTAATGAAGAAGCCAGGAGCATTCTCGATGCTCTCGACGGCTTGGTTCCGCTCCAGGTTGTTGTCGTTGTCGTCACTGCTGAAGGCACCGAACGCCCACAGGAGAAGAAGGACGATCGCGGCCAGGGCCAGCAGGCCCAGAATCCAACCGACCGGTGACGACGATTTACGTGCCGGGGCGTTGTAAGAACCGACGGCTTCAGGCGTATTGTGTTGTGCCATAGTTTGCTCCGTTCGATGAAACATGCAGATCGCCGCCGGCATACCGAGGCGATGCGGTACGAAGGGCGGGCAACGTCGTTGCCTCGTCACACCTTCGTGAAACTGAGCAAGGTGGATGCCACGTTTACGAATTACCTGATGGTGAGGCCCATTTGCGGTTTTTCCCCTCCTTTCGACGAAACGAGCTTCAGCAACGGTGACACACTGGCTCGCAGGCGTCCGCGGTACCGTGCAGTCTCGCCGTGCCTTCGGGTGCGTGCTGAAAACATGGCTTCATGCAGCCCTGGGGCGGGTCGTACCATTGACGTATGGATCAGCCGAGCACGTCGCCGACCCCTTCACGCGAGCGTTTCGGCGTTGCTCCCACCAACGGCTGGACGGGCGGGCAGTACAGCCTGTGGCGGTTCCTGGCCGGGGGGGTCATCGCCTCAGCGTACCTGGATCTGCTGTTGCCAGAGGCGGACGCCTTCACATGGATGGTCGCCGGGCCGGGCGTCGTCGCGGCGTGTCTGATGGCCTTCGGCTACGCCGACCGCATCGCCGGGGCCTTCGCCGGCGCACTGGCCGTGCCGACGGCGTATTGGAGCATCGCCGACCCGGGCTACGACACCGCCATGCTCTTCGTGCTGGCGATCGGCCTGCTGCACGCGGTGATGCCCCGCGGGCCCTTCGGCAGCGCCTCGGCCATCAACCGCCCGGACCCAGGCGGCGGCTGGCGCTTGCCGGCGCTGCAGCTCACGCTCGTCCGCCTCGTGGCCGCGGCCGGGGCTGTGATACTGGCCGTGATGATCACCCGCGGCAGCTACGACGTGCTGGCCGGCCTCGGTTGGGTGGTGCTTTTACTCCTTGCCGTTGACCCGGCATGGCTCGGCCGTAACCGACAAACGCCCGGTGGGCGCATCTTCTACGACGGCTACTGCGGCCTGTGCCACGGCTTCGTCCGCTTCGTGCTGGCCGAGGACCGCCGCGGCCTCTTCACGCTCTCTCCACGGCAGTCCGGTGCTTTCGAGCGGCACCTCAGCGCTGCCGACCGCGACGCCGCCGGCGACACCGTCGTCGTGCAGGACGTCGCCGGCGGCATTCACACCCGCTCGGCGGCGGCGATCAAGGTGCTCCTGGATTTGGGCGGCTGGTGGCGGTTGCTGGGCGGCCTGCTTATGGTCATCCCAAGGCCACTGCGCGACGCGGCGTACGACGGCGTCGCCCGCGCGCGCCTCAAGCTCTTCGGCACCCGCAAAGACGCCTGCCCGATGATGCCGCCGGAGCTTCGCGATCGTTTCGTGATGGATTGAGAAACACGACGCGAGCCGGAAAGCCTGGCCGACCCGCGTTGGCTTCTTTGGATCTTCTGCGGACTCGCGACTACCCGCGGCGTCTCACATGCTTCTCCGCCAGCCACCTGTTCATCCGCCGCGGGTGTGCCGACGGGACGTGACAACTGAAGATGACAGTTCCGCAGGCGACCCCAACGGCTGTAGAAGACCTCCGGCCCGCCGCCTGACGGGCCGAAGGTCTTCTGGTTTGGCGGACGGGATGCGTCTGTGTCGTGGATCAGCGTCGCCGGCGCAGGATGCCCAGGCCGCCGAGGGCCGCGACGGTCAGGCTGGCCGGCTCGGGCACGGCCGCGACGAATAGCTGCGCGCCGGCCCCGCTGACGTTGGCGATGAAGACGACGTCGCCCCTGTCGTTGATCGCCGGTGCAAGGGGGATGCTGGTGATCGCCCGCATCACGCCGTTGACGTCGACGAGGTCGCCGGGGCCCGCCAGTCGCAGGGCGTTGCCCGCCACGTCGCCGACATAGACGCTGCGATTGGCACCCCCCTCGGCGGCGAGGAATGCCAGCAGGCCGTCGTCGCCGAAGCTCGGAGAGAAGACGGGGATGTCGCTGAACCGGCTGCCGGGGCCGTCGTTGAAGAGCTCGACGACGTTGCCGTTGTCGCTGAGGAAGATCTGGGAGAAGCCGCCGGCGTTCGCGCTGAAGGCGTGGAAGACGGCCTGGCCTTGGTCGTTGACGGCCGGCGCGACGCTGGAGAACTTCACGACGGGGGAGGCCGGGTTTGCGTCGGTGTCGGCGGCCAGGACGGAGAAGCCGCTGCCGTCGGGGTCGTAGAGGCGAAGCACCTGTGCGGTGTCGTCGCCGGTGCCGGGGCCGAAGGTGACGACGCCGGCGACCTGTCCCTGGTTGTTGGTCCCGGCGCTGAACAGCAGGGACAGGGGGCTGGCCAGGTCGATGCTCACGTCGCTCTCCAGCACGGTGAGGCCGCCGGCGCCGATGCTGACGTACCTGCGATTGCTCAGGCCTGAGCCGGTCAGGCCGCTGACGCCGCCGGTGTCGTTCCCGAAGAGGCGTTGGCTGGTGGAGGTGCCGACGCGCGGCGCGAGGAGGTTGGGCGAGCCGCCGGCGGGGATGCTGTAGATGCCGAAGGTGCCGCCGTCGAGCGAGTAGAAGGCGGTTCCGAGGTTGTTGATCGAGACGGTGTCGACGTCGAAGCGGTCGTTGGTACCGACGATGGGCACGAGCTGCCCGGTGCCCACGCCGCCGACGAAGATCGAGGGGACGTCGTTGATGTCAAAGACGCCGACGGCGACCTGACCGCTGTTGTTGATCGCCGGCGTCTGCGAAAAAAAGCCGACGTTGTCGGGGACGGGGACCAGGCCGATGGTGTAGTCGGGTAATTGCCCGGCGGCCGAGCCGCAGGTGAAACCGACCGCCGAGGCCGCAAGGGCCATCGACAGGACGCGAGATTGCATGGTGAACTCCCAGGGTTTAGCTGGCGGCCGGTTAGCAATTGTTTAAGACCGGCCGGGCACGCTGTCAAGCCTCGAGTTTGCTTGAGGCCGACGAGAAACCCGGCGAACGACACCGGCGAACGACCCTGGCGGCGGGCGTTACACGGCGACGGCGGTGCGTTTTTCGAAGCGGGTGGCGAGGGTGTCCACGATGTGGTCGCCGACGGAGAGGGAGGCGGTGGCCGCAGGGCTCGGGGCGTTCATCACGTTCACGACGCGGTCGGTTTCCAGCACGGAGAAGTCGTCCAGCAGTTGGCCGTCGGGGGCAAGCGCCTGCGCGCGTACGCCGGCCGGGGCGGCCTCCAGGTGGTGGGCCTGGATGTCCGGCAGCAGCCGCTGCAGCGCCTTGACGAAAGCCGCCTTGGAGACGGAGCGGAGAAACTCCCCCATGCCGGTCTTCCAGTACTTTGCGCTCATCTTCCAGAAGCCGGGGTAGGTCAGCGTGTCGGCGATGTCGCCGAAGTTCATGTGGTGCAGCTTGTAGCCTTCGCGTGCGAAGGCGAGTACGGCGTTCGGGCCGCACTCCACGTGGTGGCCGGCCTCGTCCCTGGTGATCATGCGGGTGAAGTGCACGCCCAGGAAGGGAAAGGCCGGGTCCGGGGTGGGGTAGATGAGGTTCTTTACCAGATGACGGGCGTCGGGCTTGAGTTCGTAGTACTCGCCTCGGAACGGGATGATCTTCACCGGCGGCTGCTGGCCCGTGGTGAGGCGGGTCATGCGGTCCGAGTGCAGGCCGGCGCAGTTGATGACGTACGGCGCGCGAAACTCCCCGGCCGTGGTGACGACGACGACGGCGTCGGTCTCGTGGTTCACGGCGGTGACGCGTGCGCCGGTGACCACGTCGCCGCCGGCCTCCTTCACGCGCTCGGCCATGCGGATGCAGCACTGGCGGTAGTTGACGATGCCGGTCTCGGGCACGTGAATCGCCTTGATGCCCGCGGCGTGGGGTTCGAGTTCGCGAAGTTCCTCGGCCTCGATCATTCGGCAGTCGACGCCGTTCTTCTGCCCTCGGTCGAAGATGCCTTCGAGGGCCAGCAGCTCCTTTTCATCGACGGCGACGACGACCTTGCCGCAGATGTCGTGGTCGATTCCTTCATCGCGGCAGAACTGCTCCATCATGGCCTTGCCCCGTCGGCAGTTGATGGCCTTCATGCTGCCGGGCTTGTAGTAGATGCCCGAATGGAGGACGCCGGAGTTGTGCCCGGTCTGGTGGGGGGCGAGGTGGTCTTCTTTCTCCAGGACGATGACGGTGCGGTCCGGGTGGCGTCGGGTGAGCTGGTAGGCGGTGGCCAGGCCGACGATGCCGCCGCCGATGATGAGGATGTCTGCCTGTCGCATGGTGCAGACTATAGCGGCAAAGGGCTGTGGAGGCTCAGCGGGCGGCGGGGGTTGGCTTGGTCGCGGGGCGTTTGCCGGCGGCCACCTTGCGGGCCAGGCCGTTGACGATCCGGATGTCCACATGCTCGGGCCGACGGCGGATCGCCCGGGCAAGCGTGCTCGGCGAGAGGATGAGCGTCAGCGGGCTCTTGACGTTCTCCCCCTCGGCCAGGATCTCCAGTTGCTTCAGCTCGGCCCGCTTCAGCGGGGCGACCTTCAGCACTTCGCGCAGCAGCTTGCGGTGGTTGTGCGTCACGCTGCGGACGGCACGGGCCACCTGCGTGTCCGGGCGGCTGTTGATCCGTTGGGACAGCAGCGCCAGCAGGATGATCATGCCGCCGAGCGACAGGATAAATGCGATGACGTAGTTGGCGTTCGGCGGCTCGCGCGTCGGGCCTGAGACGCTCTTGAAGATGTCGTCCACCTGCGGGGCCGACTGTGCACGCGTCGGCGCCTGTGCCGCGGCGGGCGGTACGAAGGCCGCCGCGTACAGCAGGACCAGCAGGAGCAGGAGGGGTCGACGAAGCATCTCAGGCGGCCTTTCGTTTCTTCAAGTCCGCGGCGACGTGCTGCACCAGCTTCAGTGCGTATCGGCGGACGCGCGGGTTCGGGTCCCGCCGGGCGAGCCCCGCCACCAGCGCCAGCGCGCCCGACTGCGGCACGTGCCGCGCCGCCCACACGCCGCTGATGCGGTGCTCGGGCCGGCGGTCCACCAGCATCGCCTTCATCAGCGGTTCGACCCGCGGGAACTCCAGCCGCACCAGCGCCTTGATGGCGTTGGCACGCTCGCGCGGCTCGCCGCGGGCGGCACGCTCGACCAGCAGCGGCAGGAACTCGAACCGCCGCGTGGTTTCCAGCACTTCGATCGCGTTGGCGCGCACACGGGCGTCGGTGTCGGACAGGGCGCGGTCCAGCAGGGCCTCAGGCGTCGCGGCGGTGGTTCGGCCCAGCAGCTTCACGGCCTTGCTGCGGACGCGGGGGTTCGGGTCGTCACACAGCGGCACCAGCCGCGCCCGTAACGGCGACATCAGGCCCAGTTCGTCCACGATCTGCAACGCACGCAGCCGATGGTCCAGCCGGCCCGAGGCCAGGCGTCGGCCAAGCCGCTCCACGCCGTCGGGAAGGAG
Organism: Phycisphaerae bacterium; assembly: GCA_050329715.1. Lineage (GTDB taxonomy): Bacteria > Planctomycetota > Phycisphaerae > Tepidisphaerales > Tepidisphaeraceae > DAIOTR01. The sequence continues at coordinate 26,215 of JBHJOM010000087.1, read as the reverse complement.
CTTGAGCATCGCCAGCCCTGAGGCCCGGCGGCTGATGACGTCCATCTGGTCGAACCGCCGCCAGTAGCTCTCGAAGCTCGCCCGCCCGACCGACCGGCTGATCAGCTGCCGCACGCTCGGCCAGAGCGTCGAGAGCCCCCGGAGCAGGATGTTCTCGTAGTCCGGCGGGCGGCGGGTCAACAGCTCCCGGGCGGCCATCCGTGCGATGCGCTCGTCGGGGTCGTGAAGGAAGGCGGCGATGACCTCGGCGTCGGCAGGGTCGCGGCGGGACGTCACGGCGCGGAGCATGCCCAGCCGCGCCGCCGCCGACGGCTCCACGCCTGTCTTCAGTGCCACCAGCAGCTCCCGACGCGGCTCGGCGTCTACGCCCCCGGCGCAAATCCACTCGGCGGCCTGCGCCAGCCGAAGCGGCGTTCGGCGGCGAAGCTCGCGGTCGAGTTCCGCCTTCGTCCACCAGGCACCTTGCTTCACCTGCTTCACAGCCAGCGAGAGCCGCGCGTCCTTGAGCCAGTGGGTGTGCTCCAGCAGGGCCTCGAGCGTGTTGGTGTCGCTCGTCTGGCCGACGGCGTTGGCAAAGTGCCCGCGGAGCTGAAAGTGCGTCGCGCCGATGAGGAATGCAGTGACGAACGGCGCTTCGGGGGGCTGCTGGAGGCGGCGAAGCACGGCCGGCTGGCCGCCGTGCTTCGGCTTGCCGGCCAGCGCGAGCGTCGGGCTGTTCGGGTGGTCGCCCAGGAGCATGGCCGCCCGGAGCAATGCCGGGGCGACCTTGGCCGGGTGGCTCTCCAGCGCCCTTGCCACGGCCCGCTGCACGCCGGCACGGTTGCGAAGCATCTGGCGGTAGGCCCTTTCGCGGACCTCGGCGTCGGCGTGGTCCAGGTCCGTGCGGAGGCGTCGGCGGGCGGTGGCAATGCCGTCGGCCAGCTGGGCGAGTGCGTCGGCGGCGTCGGCGGCGAGCGTGGCGTCGGCGTCGAACAGCGCCTCGGGCAGTACGGCTGCCAGGTCACCATGCCGGGCGGCGGCCACCAGCTTCACGACGGCGTGGCGGAGGGAGCGGTCGTCGCCGCGGGCGGCCTGAAGAATCGCACCCTCGAAGCTGTCGGCACGGTCCAGCAGGCGACGCTGCAGAGGTTTGGGCAACTCGGCGAAGGCGGCGATCAGGCGCGTCTGCCCGTACCGGCTGCGGCGACGAAGCAGGGCGTCCATCGCCACGTGCTGCTCCGCGCCCGTGCCGACCTGCAGGACCTCGAGCAGGACGTCGTCGGCGGCGTAATTGGGCGAGGCCACGAGGGCGTCGAGGACGTCCGATAGCATATACAAGGTGTCATCGGCATGCGGCGGAGCACGGCTTGAGCCGGCCCGGCCTGAACCCTCGGCTCAACCCTCTTGGCCTGAACCCTCGGCTCAACCCCGACGGGCTAACCGGGACAGGGCTCGCCGGACGCCAGCGTCTCCCGGCGGCTGCGGGCCAGTGCCTCGAACAGGTGGCTCCACCCCACGGCCAGGGCACCCCGGAGGGTCGGCCCGTGAAAGAGCAGGAGCTCCAGATACTCGCACGCGTCGGTACGTCGGCCCAGAGTCAGGACCTCGGCGGCTTCGTCACGGTGGTTCAGGACGGGCAACGCCTTGATCGCCTCCCCGAAGTCTGCACGACGAAGCCGCAGCAACAGCCCCCCGGACGCACAGTCGGGTGCCGGGGTGTCAGGCCCGGGCGGCTCGTCCTGCATCAGCCGCCAGAGCGGCTCGGCCGAGGGTGCCATGTACTGCACCTGCCCGGACTCCGCGTGCAGCACTACGAAAGGCCAGTCGGGAAAGACCGTGTGATTCGCCTGGTTCATGTTTGCCCCTGAACGACTGCCGAAAAAATCCCGCCTTAACGCCCTCGCCTCCCCAACACCCTGCAGCCGAATCCGCCAAGACGGTCGGCTTTGCATATGGCTGCCGACGAATGTATCGAGGGCCGGTGGTATGTCTAGGAGAGTTATCGAAGTTTTTCGATCAGTTCGCTTAGACGCCGCAGGCGGTGAGCGGCGGAGGTCGTGATGGGACCCGGCCGACCGGACGCAACCGCTGAATGAGGGTTTAACCTCGCCCCGAGTGGCCGTTAGTTTGCAGGCCGGCGCGACGGACAGGGTGCGAGCCGCCTGCGCCAGTTCCAAAAACCCCAATCGACCAGCCGGAGGCACACGATGTCCGAAGCCACTGCCGCACTGCGAGACCAACTCGGCAACGAGGCCGACGAACTGCTCGGCTACACCGCCAAGGGTTTCGCCCGGGACAACCTGCACCTGCCCGGGCCGGACTTCAGCGACCGCATCTTCGCCCACACCGACCGCCCGCCGAACGTGTTGCGAAACTTCCAGTCGGTGCTGAACCACGGCCGGCTGGGCGGAACCGGGTACGTGAGCATCCTGCCGGTGGACCAGGGCATTGAGCACTCGGCCGGGGCGAGCTTCGCGCCCAACCCGATCTACTTCGACCCGGAGAACATCATCCGCCTGGCGCACGAGGGCGGCTGCAACGCCGTGGCCAGCACCTTCGGCGTGCTGGGCGCGTGCGCCCGCAGGTGGGCGCACAAGATCCCCTTCCTGGTGAAGCTCAACCACAACGAGCTGATGACCCACCCGAACCAGTACGACCAGATCATGTTCGGGCAGGTGGAGCAGGCGTTCAACATGGGGGCCGTGGCGGTCGGCGCGACGATCTACTTCGGCAGTGAGCAGAGCACGCGGCAGATCCAGGAGGTGTCCGAGGCCTTCGCCCGCGCCCACGAGATGGGCCTGGTCACGGTCCTCTGGTGCTACACCCGAAACCCGGCTTTCAAGCAGGACAAGGACTACCACATCTCCGCCGACCTCACCGGCCAGGCCAACCACCTGGGCGTGACCATTCAGGCGGACATCATCAAGCAGAAGCTGCCGGAGAATAATGGCGGCTACAACGCCCTGAAGGGGTACGGCAAGACGCACAAGGACGTGTACGACAAGCTCACCCCCGGCGACCACCCGATCGAACTGTGTCGCTACCAGGTCGCCAACTGCTACATGGGCCGGGCCCCGTTAATCAACTCCGGCGGCGCCAGCGGCAAGAACGACTTCCAGGAAGCCTGCCGCACCGCGGTGATTAACAAACGCGCCGGCGGCATGGGGCTGATCTCAGGCCGAAAAGCCTTCCAACGCCCGTTCGACGACGGCGTGCGGCTGCTGAACCTGATCCAGGACGTCTACCTCGACAAGAGCGTGACGGTGGCGTGAGATGTCCTCAGGTTTCCGCGCACATTCGGCATCACCTATGATCCGGTCAACATGTGGGCGGCATGGTGGGACTGGGAACTGGACACCTCGAACCCACACCTCGGAAAGAGGATGCGCGAGCGAGGATTCAATGAAGTCGAGCTACGCATCATGATCATCCAGGCCGAACGCTGGTGGTTCGGCGAGACGACGAGGCGTTATGAGGTGCAAACTGTTCACGCCGGCAAGCGGTGGCATGTTATCCTTGAGCCCGATTTTGACGAGGAAGTCATCATCGTGGTGACCGCCTATCCAGTAGAATGACATGATGAGGCCAACGCTCGAAATCACCTATCGCAATGGGAAGCCGCTGGCTGCATACCTCTACACGGGGCGTCATGCAGACCGTGTCGCAGCACGCAGTGAGGCCCACGGCGTGTTTGTCGCAGATTTCGACGCCGCCGGGGACCTCATCGGGGTTGAGATTCCCACGCCAACACCCGGAAGCAGTGAATCGCTCCTGAAGCTTCTCTCGTCGTTGCATGTCCAGAACGTGACGCCTCACGACTTGGCCCCACTCAACACGGCGGCATGAAATCTGGCAACGGCCACGTCACTTCGCCAAGTCCCGGCGTCAGGGTAACCTGTCGGCATGCCTGATGAACGCTTCGCCAAGCTTGCCGACGTGCTCGTGTCCCACTCCACGAAGGTCACCCAGGGCGACAAGGTGCTCATCGAAGCCTTCGACGTGCCCGAGGGGTTCGTCACGACACTGATCGAGCGCGTCGCCGCGGCCGGGGGGCGGCCGCTGGTCAGCACGTACCAGTGGCGCGTGCTCCGCAAAATGATCCAGCTCACGGACGACACGACACTCCAAATCCTCGGCGAGGCGGACGCACTGCGCATGAAGCAGATGGACTGCTACATCGGCGTGCGCGGCAGCCACAACATCTCCGAGCAGTCGGACATCCCGCCGGAGCAGATGAAGCTGTGGGAGAAGCACGTCATCGACCGCGTGCACATGAAACACCGCGTGCCGGACACCCGCTGGGTGGTGCTCCGCTGGCCGACGCCCAGCATGGCGCAGCTCGCCGGCAAAAGCACCGAAGCCTTCGAGGATTTCTACTTCCGCGTGACGGCCGGGGTGGACTACGCCGCGATGAAGACGGCCATGCGCCCGCTCATCGACCTGATGAAGAAGACCGACCGCGTCCGCATCACCGGGCCGGACACGGACCTGTCGTTCAGCATCAAGGACATCGGCGTGGTCGGCTGCTGGGGCGACCGGAACATCCCCGACGGCGAGTGCTTCACCTGCCCGTTGAAAACCAGCGTCAACGGCCACATCCGCCACAACTGCGAGTCCCTCTACCGCGGGACGGTGTTCAATGACATCCGGCTGACGTTCAAGGACGGCCGGATCGTCGAGGCGACCGCCGGGGCCAACACCCGCCAGCTCAACGAGATCCTCGACGCCGACGAGGGCGCCCGCTACATCGGCGAGTGGTCGCTGGGCTTTAACCCGTACGTGACCACGCCGATGCGCGACACGCTCTTCGACGAGAAGATCGCCGGCAGCTTCCACCTGACGCCCGGGCAGGCGTACAAGGAGGCGGACAACGGCAACAAGAGCCAGGTGCACTGGGACATGGTCAGCATCCAACGGCCGGAGTACGGCGGCGGGAAGATCTTCTTCGACGACGTGCTCGTCCGCGACGACGGCCTGTTCGTCCTGCCCGAACTCACCGGCCTGAACCCGGACCGGCTGGGAAACCCGACCTAAGACGACACCGGCGGCCCGAGCATCGTCCCCGAAGGCAGCTTCACCGCCGGGTTCACGTTACGTGTCGGCCGCGCCACGGTCGGTCGGGCCCCGCACCCGATGAGGTGCTCTGGGAAGACATCAATCGGCCGGTCAATCGACGATCGCCCACAGAATCAGCAGGCACAGGACGGCGGAAATGGCCGGCACGGCATACCGGCCGTAGGTCGGTCCCAGCCGGTCATCAAACCACGTCCGCAGTCGGCCCAAGCCTTCGGCAAGCGGGTTCGCCTCACGCACCTCGTCGAGTCGGATGGACTCGATCACGAGTCCCAGCGACTCGACCTTCAGCCGGGCCGAGGCTTCATCAGCAGCCTCCACCCGGACCACCTGCGGCTCGACGGCCATGGCGTCGGCACGGCGGCAATGCACTTTGAAAATTAGGCGGTTCATCGAAAACTCCCTTCTTTCTGAAAGATTTCAGCCCCGTGTTGCCCGGTTCTTCCGGACGACGCCGTCGTCGGTGATCTCGACGTCGAACAGCCGCCCGCCCTGACGGACCTCAATCCACCAGTACCCGTCGCCGCCGTCACGACCGACCTCGACGATGCGGCCGGCAGGGTGCAACTCCGCCAGCTTCGCGCCGACGGGTTGCGGCAGGCCCTTGAACTGCGGGTCCGCCAGAATGCCGGCTTCGGGCGCACCGGTGGCAGCCGGTTCCGGGGCAGCCGCTTGCGGGGCAGCCGCTTGCGGGGTGGAGGCCTCGGGGGCGGCCGGTGAGGCATTTGCCTTGGCCTCATGCGTAACGCCGACGACGCGTGCTTCGAGCAACGCCAGGCGGGTTTCGATGTTCGCAAGCCGCTGCAGCAGGGCAAGGTCCGCCGGCTCCGCCGACGCGCGGGCGTCCGGCTGTTCAGCGTGTGGCTCCGCGGCCAGCAGCGGCGTGTTCACCATCGTAACAAGGCCAGACCCGGCAACGGCACCGGCGGCAAGGACCAGAACGTAAAGACGCATGGAGATTCCTCCTGAGTAACACCAGCGAACGGACGCCCACAGCGAGCGACGCGACGCCAGAATATACGCATCAGGAATCCAGAGGTTTCAGGCGGATACATCGGTTACTACGATGTTTGAATGCGAATCGACAGCAGGATGATGAGCCGGCCTTGAGGGGGAGTGGTCGGGCGCAGCTGCTCACTCGCGCAGGTACCGCCACATCGGGCCGAACATGCTCCAGCCCTGGCCGTCCCAGTAGACGAGGTTGAGAAGGCAATCGGCAAGGCTTAGCGCCTTCGGCGAATCAGCGCCGGTAAGGCAGCGGCCAAGAGCGTCATCGATGTCGGCTCGGGCACCACCACCGAGATGAAGGCGTTGCCGAGGAAGCCACCTGTGTCGTTCCGCAGGGACGTCCGGACGACGAGCAGGCCGTCGTCGGTCAGGAAGCCGTCGCCCGATAAGAGGTTGACGAACGCGTTGTCGTCGAACCGGCCGTTGCCGTCCAGGTCGACGGCGTCGCCCTCGCGAAGAACCTCGAGCAGGCCGTTCAGAACGAGCACCCCGTTGGCGCTGGTGTCGGCCGAGTCCGTCACGCCGCCGACGACGTAGTCGCCCACGGCGTTGCCGACGTTGAAGAAGAAAGTGGACGAGAAGCCCGTGTCCTGGCTGAACCGCTCCGAAGCACCCGCAAAGATCGGCTCGCCGGTTAGCGCGACGGCGACGTTGTCGCGGGCGACGTAGTCGGGCAGGCCGGCGACGTCGAAGCTGCCACTGAACAGGGCCGTGCCGTCGGCGGCGACGTCGAGGTCGAAGAAGCTCTGAACCGGACGGGCCAGCGGGTCGCCGATGAGGGTATCGAGCCGCTGCAGCACGACGCTATCGCCGCGGACGATCGCCTCATCAATGCTCGTCGGCACGTTCCCGCGGTAGACCGGCGTGCCGTCGGCGGCGAAGCCGACATCCTGGCTGCTGATGAGCGTCACCGTCTGCGAGCCGGAGCTTGTCGTGACTTGCGTCACACCCGCCTCCACGACCGGGTTGTCGTTGCCGGCGAACAGGAAGATCCGGTTCGAGTTGGGGGCAAACTCGTCGGCGAAGACCTGCCCGCGGAAGGCGACCCGGCCGTCGTTAAGCACCTTGGGGAACGAAAGCGAGCCGCCCCACTCAGCGTTGGTCAGCGGCAGGCCGGGAAAGGGTGGGATGTCGCGGGTGTCGCGTGCAACCAGCTCATACGTGCCGGTGCCGGCGTCGAACTTGCCGATCGTCCGGTTGGAGCCGATCTGCGAACGGAACGCGACGTCGCCGGCGTCGTTGATCGAGACCTCAGTGCTGAAAGTCCCGGCGTTGCCTAGCACAGGCGGGTTCAGGCCGGGGAAAAGCGTACTGCCGGCGGTGCCTTCACGCACCACGACACCGGCCGAGCCCGGCCCGACGGCAACCACGACGTCATCCGTGGCGGTCGGGCCGTTGGTGTCTGCCGAGAAGGCCCATCGGCTTCCGTCCGGGCTCGCGTTCGGCGAGCGAAGGACCGTGAACCGTTCCCCTTGCGTGCCGGGTACCAGGGACGTGTCGCTGGTGCCGACTGTACTGAACAGCACCGTGGGCACCCCAAAGCTCCCGGCCTGCGTGACACCACACGAAGCAATCACCCCCACGAAGAAGGCGGAACACATGACCAAAGATTGTGAAGAATGCACTTTTTACCTTTCCGAACTACTAAGGCAAAGCGATGTTGGCTCACGGAACACTAACGTGATGCATATGAGACGGCAAGCGAAATGAAGCATCGGTCTAACCGAGGGTGTTTGATGGCATCGTCGAGGTGGTGGATATGGCCCCCGCCTTGCCGCTGCGTTACAAACAACAGCCCATGATCGACCTGCGCGACCTCCGTGAAAACCCCGACCGCTACCGCGAAGGCGCCCGCCTGAAGCGGGTTTCGGCCGACGTCGACCTCGTGCTGAAGCTGGACCGCGACCGCGTCGCCGCCCAGAAGGCCTTCGACGCCCTGCGCGCCGAGCAGAACGCTGCCAGCAAGGGCATCGGCGGCATCAAGGACAAGGCCGAGCGTGAGAAGGCCATCGCCGCGATGGCGGACCTCAAGGCCCGCGTGAAAGCGGAGGAGGAGAAGCTCAAGGCCGCCGAGGGCCCGCTCCGCGACGCGCTGCTGACGATCCCGCAGCCGCCGGACGACGACGTGCCGCGTGGGACGGATGCCGGGGACAACGTCGTGCTCCGCCACGTGGGTGAGCCGCGGGCGTTCGGCTTTGCGCCGCGGAGCCACATCGAGCTGGCCGAGCGGCTTGGGCTGGCCAACTTCGAGCGTGGCGTGCGCATGGCCGGCAGCCGCAGCTACTTCCTCACCGGCGACGGCGCGCGGCTGCACAACGCGGTGCTGCAGCTGGCGTTCGACATGATGACCCGCGAGCACGGCTTCACCGCGGTGACGGTGCCGGTCATCGCGCGGGAGGAGGCGCTCGTCGGCACGGGGTTCTTCCCGGCCGGAAGAGAGAGCGTCTACCACATCCCCGAGGACGAACTGTTCCTGGTGGGCACCGGCGAGGTGGGCTTGGCCGGCATGCACATGAACGAAGTGCTGGACGAAAGCCAGCTTCCGTTGAAGTACACGACCGTCAGCACGTGTTTCCGCCGTGAGGCCGGCACCTACGGCAAGGACACGGCCGGGTTTTACCGCGTGCACCAGTTCGACAAGTGCGAGCAGGTCGTCATCTGCCGGGCGGATGAGGCCGAGAGCCGCCGGTGGCACACCACCATGCTCGGCTACAGTGAGCAGTTGCTGCAAAAGCTGGAATTGCCCTACAGGGTGGTCGACTGCTGCACCGGCGACATCGGCGTGAAGAACGCGAGCATGCAGGACATCGAAACGTACATGCCCAGCCGCGCCACCAACGATGACCCGGCCACCGGCTACGGCGAGACGCACTCGGCCAGCCGACTGTACGACTTCCAGGCCCGCCGGCTCAACCTCCGCTACAAAACCGCCGACGGCAAGACGCTCTTCTGCCACACGCTCAACAACACCGTCGCGGCCAGCCCGCGCATCCTCATCCCGATCCTGGAAAACCACCAGAACGAGGACGGCACGGTGAGCATCCCCGCGGCACTCCGGCCGTTCATGGGCGGGCAGGAACGCATCGGCTAGATTTCCCGGCCGGAGGGATGCGGTATGCTCTGGCCATGCCAAACGGTCTGAATCACGCGCGTCATGAGGTGGATGTCTGTGTCATCGGCGGCGGCATGGCCGGGCTGTGTGCGGCCGTCGCTTCGGCACGCAACGGGGCACGCACCGTGCTCGTGCAGGACCGCAGCGTGCTCGGCGGGAACGCCTCCAGCGAAATCCGCATGTGGGTCTGCGGTGCCCACGGCGAGAACAACAAGGAGACGGGCCTGCTGGAGGAAATCCAACTGGCCAACCTCGCCCGCAACCCGTCGCTCGAATACACGATGTGGGACCACGTGCTGTGGGAAAAGGCCCGCTTCCAGCCGAACCTCACGCTGCTCTTGAACACCAGCATCTGTGACGCGCAGTACGACGGCACCGCCGAGGCGGCCCACGTCACGGGCGTCAAAGGGTGGCAGAGCCCGAGCCAGACGTGGCACACCGTCGAGGCCGATTACTTCATCGACTGCTCGGGCGACAGCATCCTGGCGCCGCTCACGCCGGCGGCCTGGCGCAGCGGGCGGGAGAGCCGCGATGAGTTCGGCGAGCCCATCCAGCCCGCCGAGGCGGACGCCAAGTCGATGGGCAACAGCATCCTCATCCAGACGCACCGCTGCCTTGAGCCGCAGCCCTTCACCCCGCCGGCCTGGGCCTGGAAGTTCGAGACGATGGACGACGTGCGGCACCGGCTCAACAGCGTCAACCCGCGCAACTTCTGGTGGCTGGAACTCGGCGGCCTGCAGGACACGATTCGCGACGCCGAAACCATCCGCGACGACCTGCTGGCGGCCGCGTACGGAACCTGGGACTTCATCAAAAACCGCCACCCGGAGCGGGAAAAGGCCGAGAACTGGGCGATTCACTGGATCGGCTCCCACCCCGGCAAGCGCGAAAACCGCCGCTACGAGGGGGACCACATCCTCAAACAGCAGGACGTCGAAGCCGGCGGGGCCTTCGAGGACGTCGTGGCCTTCGGCGGCTGGTCGATGGACGACCACCACCCGGCCGGCCTGCTCTACCCGGGCGAGCCCACCATCTTCCACCCCGCGCCAAGCCCCTACGGCATCCCGTACCGCTCGCTCTACAGCCGCAACGTGGACAACCTCCTCTTCGCCGGCCGGAACATCAGCGTCACGCACGCGGCGCTCTCCAGCACGCGGGTCATGGCCACGTGTGCCGTCATCGGCCAGGCGGCCGGCACGGCCGCGGCGCTCTGCACGAAGCACGGCCGCACGCCCCGCCAGCTCTACCAGCGACACCTGAAGGAATTGCAACAGACGCTGATGGACGACGACTGCTGGCTCCCCGGCTTCACCCGCGCCGCCGACCCGCTGGCCGAGGATGCGATACTCACCGCCGCCGGCAACGCCCGCGCGCTGCTCGACGGCACCGACCGCGACCGCCCCGGCGAAACGCACGCCTGGGAGGGTGCCTGCGGCGAGGCGGTCGAGTACCGCTTCGCCGCCGCGCAGGCCGTCGGCGGCGTGCGGCTGGTGTTCGACTCCAACCTCAACAACGACAAGCGCATGCCCGCCGGCTACCCGCAGAAGGGGGACGTCTGCCGCATGCCCGCCTCACTGGTGAAGGCGTTCCGCATCGCGGTGGAGGAGGGCGGCACGTGGCGCACCGTTTATCGCGAAGCGAACAACACGCAACGACTCGTCCGCGTGCCGCTGCAGGTGCGTGCCGCGGCCGTGCGGCTGGTGCCGGAGGCGACGTGGGGGCACGGCACGGGCGAGGGCAAGGCCCGGCTGTTCGGCTTCGAGGTATGCCGGGAGCACATGGCGAAGCTGCCGACGATCCCGCAGGGGCCGCTGTTCAGCGACCTGCGCGCCGCGCAGAAGCCGCAGGACTTGGCCGCTCCCGCGAGCGACGGCGATGCGGCCGCGGAAAAGGCCCGGCCCGGCGCGGCGATTCCGGCATAACGTCGCGGCGGCGCACGCGGCCCCTACGATCCCCGCGTGACGACCCCCGCCGCCAGGCCACCGAAGAACGCCGCCGGGCCGCCCAAGGCTGCCGCCAGGCCGCCCAAGGTGAAAGCCGCCCTCGACCCGCTGCGCGCCTGGTTCGCCGGCAACGGCTGGGTACCGTTCGGCTACCAGGAGGCCGTCTGGGCCGCATACCTCGCCGGCGAAAGCGGGCTGCTGCACGCCCCGACCGGCAGCGGCAAAACCCTGGCCGTGTTCGGCGGGCCGGTGTTGGAGCGGCTTGCGGAAGGCACGGATGGGGAAGGCACGGAGGCACGAAGGCACGAAGGCACGAAGGGGAAGAAGCGGTGGTCGGCGGGGGAGGGGTTTACGCTGTTGTGGCTGACGCCGATGCGGGCTTTGGCCAATGACACGGCGCACAACCTGGCCGCGGCCGTCGAGGGGGTGGGGCTCGACTGGTCCGTGCAGCTTCGCACCAGCGACACCTCGGCTTACACCCGCAAGCGGCAGCGCGATCGGTTGCCCACCGTGCTCGTCACCACGCCCGAGAGCCTGAGCTTGCTGCTCTCCTACCCTGACGCCCGCCAGAAAATGGCCGGGCTCAAAGCCGTCGTCGCCGACGAGTGGCACGAACTGCTCAGCACCAAACGCGGCGTGCAGGCGGAACTCGGCATCGCCCGGCTGCGGGCGTGGAACCCCGGCGTCCGCACGTGGGGCCTCTCGGCCACGCTGGGCAACCTCGAGGAATCCATGCGCGTACTGCTGGGCAGCGGTGCTGCCGCCGGCCGGCTCGTGCACGCGCCGTCGGACAAGCACATCGGCGTCGAGAGCCTGCTGCCGGAGTCGATCGAACGCTTCCCCTGGGGCGGGCACATGGGCCTGCGGATGGCACAGCAGGTCGCCGCCGTGCTGGACGAGGCCCGCACGTCCCTGCTCTTTACGAACACGCGGGCGCAGGCGGAAATCTGGTTCAAAACGCTCATGCAGCTTCGGCCGGAGCTGGTCGGTGCCATCGCGATCCACCACGGCTCGCTCGACCGCAAAATCCGCAACGAGGTGGAGAAGCTCGTGCGGGCCGGGAAGCTCAAGGCGGTCGTCTGCACGAGCAGCCTCGACCTGGGCGTGGACTTCGCGGCCGTGGACCAGGTGATCCAGGTCGGCAGCCCTAAGGGCGTCGGGCGGCTGATGCAGCGTGCCGGGCGCAGCGGCCACCGGCCGGGGGTGCCCAGCCGGGTCGTGTGTGTGCCGACGCACGCGCTGGAGCTCGTGGAGTTTTCCGCCGCCCGTGCCGGCATCGAGGCGCGGGCGGTGGAGAGCCGCGAGCCGCTCGCCAAACCGCTGGACGTGCTGGTGCAGCACGTGGTGACCGTGGCCGCCGGCGGCGGCTTCACGGAGGCCGCCCTGCTGGCCGAGGTCCGCACCACGCACGCCTACTGCGACCTGAGCGACGAGGAGTGGCGCTGGGCGATGGACTTTGCCGTCCGCGGCGGGCCTTCGCTCACGGCCTACCCGCGGTTCGCCCGCATCCGTCGCGATGATAGTACAGGCGACTGGGTCGTCGCCGACGACCGGCTCGCCCCGACGGACCGCCAGGGCATCGGCACCATCGCCGGGGACGGGGTCGTGCAGATCGTGACCACCGGCGGCAAGCGGCTGGGGACGATCGAGGAGAGCTTCATAAGCAAGCTGAACCCGGGGGACTTTTTCGTCTTCGCCGGGCGGCCGCTGGAGTTCCTTGGCGTGCGCGAGATGCGTGCCCGCGTCCGCCTGACGCGGCGTCGGCAGGGCATCGTGCCGAGCTGGGCCGGCGGGCGGTTCCCGCTGAGCACGAAGCTGGCCGAGGGCGTCCGCCGGCGGCTGGACGAAGCGGGGCGTGGCGAATTCACGGACGCGGAGATGCGCTGCGTCGCGCCGCTGCTGGCGGTGCAGGCGGCATCGTCGCGCATCCCGCGGCCGGGGGAGCTGCTCATCGAGAACATCGGTACGCGGGAAGGTCGGCACCACTTCCTGTACCCGTTCCTGGGTCGGCTGGTACACGAGGGGCTGGGGGCGCTGTTGAGCTACCGCATCGGCCGGCGGTTTACGCAGCCCGTCACGGCGACGTTCACGGACTACGGCATCGAGCTGCTCTGCCCGGCCGCGCTCCCGCTCGACGAGTCGGCGTGGCGTGGCCTGCTGAGCCCGGCCGAGTTGGTTGAGGACCTGCTGGCCTGCCTGAATACGGGCGAATTGACGAAGCGCCAGTTCCGCGAGATCAGCCGGGTGGCCGGGCTGGTGCTGACGAGTTCCCCGGCCGCCCCGCGGAGCAACCGGCAGCTGCAGGCCTCGGCCGGGCTCTTCTTCGAGGTCTTCACGGAGTTCGACCCCCAGAACCTGCTGCTGGTGCAGGCGAAGCGCGAGGTGCTTGAGCGGCAACTGGAGTTCGGCCGGCTCAAGGCGGCGCTTGAGGGTCTGGCGGCGCAGGCGTTGGTGCTGAGGTCCCCCGGCCGGCTCACGCCGATGGCCTTCCCGGTCTGGGCCCAACGCATCCAGAGCCAGACGATCCGCATGGAAGACGCGACAACGCGAATCGAACGCATGGCGAGACAGTTGGAAGCCGCGTCGTAGTTTTTCGGGAGTGCGAGACGCCGGTCGAGCCAATCGGCGTAGCCGATACGTCGTCTCGGGCCGCAACCTCCCCGGAAAGCCGCCTTCGCCGGGGCAAATCGCCCGTGATCCGCTGTATGGCCTTCGGCCATTGGCTCGACTGGCGTCTCGCCCTCCCGGGTGCCTGTCGGCTCCTTCGCTACTTCGGTTTCTTCGGCCCGGCGGACGGCTTGGGTTTGACGGTCGCCTGGCGGGCCACGGCGTTGCGGAGGGCGGTGACCTCGGCCGGTTTGAGGACGCGCACCTCGCCGAGTTTCATCTTGCCCAGTTCCAGCGGGCCCATGCGGATGCGCACCAGGTCGCGCACCTTGTGGCCGAGCTTGGCGAGCACGCGGCGGATCTGCCGGTTGCGGCCTTCCTTGAGTTCGATTTCCAGCGTGCTGGCCTCGCGGGTGCGTCGCAGGACGCGCAGGCGGGCGCCCTTCGTGCGGTAGCCGCCGCGGACCGGGTCGGCGAGCCACTGGCCTTGCTGAAGTTGCTCGCTGGCCTCGCCGCCGAAGCGGCCGTCGACTTTGGCGCGGTAGGTCTTGGCGACGCCGTAGCGTGGGTGGGTGAGCTGATTGGTGAGGTCGCCGTCGTTGGTGAGGATGAGCAGGCCCTTGCTCTCGGCGTCGAGCCGGCCGACGGGGAAGACGCGGACGGGGAAGTCCGGCGGGAGCAGGTCGATGACGGTCTTCTGCACGCCCTGCGGCACGGCGGTGGTCACGTAGCCGCGGGGCTTGTTCATGACGAGGTAGACGCGGCCCTCGTAGACGTCGGTGTCGCTCCGGCGGGCGTGGCGGCGCTTGGGCAGGCGGAAGGCCTCGCCGTCCACCTCCACGGCGTCCACGTCCAGGTCCACCAGGACCGGGAGCCTGCGGACGACCTTGCCGTTCACGCTCACGCGGCCGTCGAGGACCATCTGTTCGATGTTGCGGCGGCTGTCAACGCCGGCGGCCGCGAGGATTTTCTGAATTCGTTCACGCATGCAACGCACACCATAGGGCATCGGCGGGCGCACGTCCGCAGTGGGGCGCGGGCGAGGATTAATCGAATGCCGAATCCGTGAACTCATCCGGCGACCACTCGTGAAAGTTGCGGACGACTCGCCGGGCGAGTTCCGCGAGCAGTTCCCCGCGCAGTGCACTGGCCGAGGCGTTGGCGTGAACGGTTCGCATGCGCATTTCGTAGCCGACGGGCTGTCCGGCGGCGTTGCCGTCGGGCCAGAGGGTGCTGCCGTCTGCGACGTTGATCAGCCGGACTGTTGCCGAGGCTTTGGCGCTGTAGATGTTGCTGGCGATGGCCTCGGAAGCGCCCACGGCCAGGACGTCGACATAGAGGACCTGCTCGGCACCGAGGCGTCGGCCGCGCTCTTCGGGGCTCATGGTGTAGTAGCGGCCCAGTTCGTCGCTGCGGAGTTGGATGAGCAGGTCGGGTGAGACGAGCGGTGCCAGCTGCCTTTCGTTGATGAGGTCGACGATCATGAAGGAGAGTCGGTCTGCGTCGAGCTGGTAGACGGAGCGGTTTGCGGCGTGCTCCACGAGGACGAGTGTGGTGCGGGTTTCGGGGGTGAAGAGGGCGGGCTGTACAGGCGGGCCCTTGAGTTTGTAGGCCGCCACGCCGATGACGTTGCAGCCGCCGAGGGCGACGCCGACGGAAACGAGGCAGGCCAGCAGCAGGAGACCTCTGACGATTCGGCCGGGGCGTGTCATGGTGGGCTTTCGGTGGTGTGTGGCGGTGTTGAAGGGGGCTACCAGCCTTCTTCGTCCTCGTAGGGTACGAAGCGGCGGACGACTTCGGTGGTCAGTGCGTCGACGGTACCGAGGTAGTACTGCTGGCGGTCGCCGGAGGGCCGGCCTTCTTCGGGGCTGTTTTTGGGGAAGACGACGGCGACGTCGTTCTGGCTGAAGACGATTTCGCCGGGGCGGGTCGGGTCGGAGGGGTCGACGGCGATGACCTGCACGTTCGCGACGGCCTGGCCGCGGAAGAGGCTGATCCCCGCGGGCACGATCGTGGTGAAGTGCTCGATCTCGACATAGATCAGTCGGTCGACGGCCAGTTCGGCGGCGTACATGCTCGGCGGCATCATCTCGGTCTGCGGGCGGTCGCGCAGGTACTTCAGGATGCTGGCCGGCTCGACCGGGAATGTCGTGCCCACGAGAGCGGGAATTCTCAGCTCCGGTGCGGCGGCCTGCTTGAACTTCCGCTGCAGGACCTGGGCGGTGTCCAGCCGGATGGAAGGCCAGTCGATCTGCGTGCCGTCGGGTGCCCAGACGAGAATGCCGACGCGCCGGCCTGCCAGGTCCTTGTAGGCCGGCTGGATCTCGGCCGGGGGGGTTGCTTTGGCGGCGACGGCGGCAAAGGCGTTGCACCCGCCGGCCGGAAGCAGCAGCAACCCCGGCAGGAACAGCAGCAGCGTCGGGAGGCAGAGGCTGGCGGCACGGGAACGGCGGTGGTTGAGCTGGTTCATGGCGGTTCGGTGGGTTGCGGTTACCAGCCGTCGTGGCCGGTGACGGTCAGCATCAGCTTCCAGGCCCAGGCGACGATGAGGAAGCCGATGAAGACCAGGACGAGCCTCGGAAGGTTTGCGCGTCGGAGCAGTTCGTCGACGGGCCGCCCGGTGACGGCGGTATACCCGCCCAGCCAGACTGCGGCACAGGCCGCCAGGGCCAGTCCGGTGCCGGCCGGCTGGACCCAGAGGCTCGCCAGGAGGTTGCCGCGGACGAAGAGTGAGAAGCTGGTGGTCATGCCGCAGGAGATGCACGGCAGGCCGGTGCCGGTTTTGAAGGCGCAGGCGTTGAGTCCCAGCGCGATGTGGGTTCCGGTGCCGTCGGAGGCGGGGTCGAGCCAGGCGGCGATGAGCAGGACGGCCAGGCACGCCACGGCGATGCAGCCGGCCGTGAGCCGTGCCGGCCAGGAGGCCCGCTGCGGCTTGGGGAAGACGGTGTAGATCGTGGGAACGGCGGTCAACGTGGATAGCCTACCGCCGCGTTACCCCCCGGCAAGTTGGCGGGGCGTCGGAAGCGCCGCCGTGAGACGCAGCCCGCGCTTCTGCCGGCGCGAGCCCTGTCGGCCTGTGCCTCGGGCGGCGGCGTGACGCCCCATAACGCGAGGCGGGTACCGGCTTTGACGTGCTGCGGCGTGAAAAGGCGGGTGGCTGGCCGACATTGCACAATCGAACGGGCAAGTGGAAATCTTCGTTTGCATGTTGCGCCACTTGTGTTGATATTGCCGGCAACCGGCTGTATTTGCAGTGCGACGGCGCGGCCGGGCTCAGACGTCCCTCCGTTCGACGCAACTCGGAAAGGAACACGGCGGCACATGCGGGTTTTCATGTTGGGGTGGGAGTTTCCACCGTTCATCAGCGGGGGTCTGGGTACGGCCTGCTTCGGGCTTACCAAGGCCATGAACGCACGGGGACTCGACGTCCTCTTTGTGCTGCCCAAACCGGTCACCACGCCGTTCAGTACGCACGTAACCATGGTCTCGACGCCGAGGTTCACCTCGGCCGACGCGCTGGCACAAATCCCCGGCGGCGTGCCGGGTAATGCGCAGCAACCCGGCATCGAAATGTCGCTTCCCGGCTTCGAGAACGTCAGCTTCCGCTCCATCGAAACCAACATCACCGACCCGTACGCCCGCCCGGGGGACGTCACACCCGTCACCTACCAGCAGCCGGGCGAACCGGGCCAGAACCTGCCGCCGGGCGTCAACCCCCTTGCCACCCAGCAATCCCTTGCCAACCAGGCCGGGGCGTCCCTCGGCGCGACGCAGACCGTCGGCGGCGAAGCGCCGCGGCTCGGGCAGGTCGGCCGGGCCGGCCAGCCGGTGCAACTGCCCGCCAACCAGCCGGCTGCGCCCGCTCCGAACGAGCACTACGGGCAGGACCTGTTCAGCGAGGTACACCGCTACGCCGCCCTGGCCGCGGAAATCGCCCGCGGCGAAGAGTTCGACGTCATCCACGCCCACGACTGGATGACCTACCCGGCGGGCCTTGCCGTCGCGGCGGTCTCGGGCAAGCCGCTGGTCGTGCACGTCCATTCCACCGAGTTTGACCGTGCCGGCGAAAACGTGGATCAGCGGATTTACGACGTCGAGCGTCGCGGCATGCACGAGGCGGCGCGGGTCGTCTGCGTAAGCCACCTGACGCAGAGCATCTGCCAGCGCCGCTACGGCGTGCCGGAGAACAAGCTGCGCGTCGTGTACAACGCCATCAACCTCAACAGCAGCGGCTACGACCCGGAGGCGGCAAGCATCAAGAAGGACGAGAAGATCGTCCTGTACCTGGGCCGCATCACCTACCAGAAGGGGCCGGAGTACTTCCTGGCCGCCGCCAAGAAGGTGCTGGACGTGGTGCAGGACGTGAAGTTCGTCGTGGCCGGGTCGGGTGACATGGTCCGGCGGATGATCACGCAGGCCGCGGAGATGGGCATCGGTCACAAGGTGCTGTTCACTGGCTTTTTACGCGGGCCGGACGTGGACCGCGTCTTCCGCATGGCGGATTTGTACGTGATGCCCAGCGTGAGCGAGCCGTTCGGCATCGCGCCGCTGGAGGCGATGGGCAACGACGTGCCGGTGCTGATCAGCAAGCAGTCGGGCGTGTCGGAGGTGATCAAGCACGCGTTGAAGGTGGACTTCTGGAACACGACGGAGATGGCCGACAAGATCGTGGCGGTTCTGCGTCACCCGCCGCTGGCCAGCACGCTGAAGCAGCACGGCGCGATGGAAGTAAGGAAGCTGGACTGGGCGACGGCCGCGCAGCAGTGCGAAGAGATCTACGCCGAGGTAGCCGAGCCCGATCGAGCCGCAAAGTAAGCCGCAGGCCGCAGGCCGCGATTCAAGCGTAAAAGCGAGTAGGACCGTAAGGTGCCCCCAGGCACCCGCCGCACGACCCCTGTGCGACCAAACCCGGCTAAAGCAGGGTGAGTGCGCCGTAGCCGACGGCGACGGCTGCCCCGGCGAAGAGGCAGATTTCGAAGAACACGCCGGTCAGGCTCAGGACTGTGTTGCGCATACGTCGCCTCGAAGGTGCAGGTTTCTGCGATGCTCGGACGGCCGCTCCGCAGCCTCGACGAGCCCTTCCGTGGGCGACTCCCATCGTTCATCGGCAAGAGGTCGGCAGGCACTTTGGCAACTTGAGCCACTTTTGCCCGTTGAGCTTCCGGGCGGGCTCAAAAACAGTCACCCTGTGCCGGCCGTACCGTTTGAACCGAGGCCCGAAGTTTAACCGGCCGGCAAGCACGGGCAACGGTTAATTGGCGCTTGTGAGGCTTATCGGCCCTTCAACCGTGCGACAGTTGGCCTTACACTTCCCGGGAACCTGGCCCGGGGCGTTGTTCCCTGGGGGATTGAATAGCCTGAGGATTCAAGGATGAACCAGACGCCGCTAGCCCTGATTTGCGTCGCAGACTCGCCGCACGCCATGGCCGTGGCGCGTCAGGGCGTGTGCATGTCCTTGCGGCTGGGGCTGGTCCCGCATTTCGTGCACGTGAGCGACGCCGACGAAGCCAAGCGGCAGGCGTTGCTGCGGCAGTTGGCCGAAGCGGAGTCGGATGTTGAGCCGCGAACAGCGCAGGACGCCGACGCCGGTACGCCCGCCGAGCCACTTACCCAGCGGTTTCACGTCGTCAGCGGTGAGCCTGCTGGGGCCATCGTCGCCGAGGCGGTGCGTTTGCGCGCGACGCTCGTCATCATGGGTGCTCTTGACCGCGACCCGCCGATGGTGCGGATGATGGGCTCTGTCGCCCGGCGTGTTGCCCGTCAGGCCCCTTGTAGCGTGCTGCTGCTGCCCGGGCCGAATCTCGAGCAGCCGCCGGGGCAGCGCATCGTGGTGCATGTCATGATGGACGTCGATTCCCTGGAGATGGTGAGGCTGGCCGTCCGGCTGGGCAGCCGGCAGAGCGGCGGTCAGGTGCATTTCGTTCGCGATTTTGACGTGTCGGAGGCTCGCTGGTTGAGCACCGGTGCGGTGGGGGAGTCGGTCAGCGTCGAGCGCTACCTCAGCCTCCGCCGGGAGGCCGAGGAGACGCTGCTGCGTGAGTTTGTGGCACCGCTTGATTTGAGCGGTGTACAGCACAAGACGGTGGCCCTGCCGGGCCACGAGGGCCTGGAAGCGATCGAGTACGCCAACAACGTCGACGCCGACCTGTTGGTGATGCGTGCCCCGCTGCAGCGGCTGACGTTTCTGGACCGTGTCTTTCACCATCCGATCGAAGCGGTTCTGGGCCGGCTTCCGTGCGGGCTGCTGCTGTTCCGGCCGGACACTTCCCCTGCGGTTCATCCTCAGCAGGCCACGCCAGGCCCCGATGAGGGACCCACGGCATGACTCCAGTACTCGCAGCCGGCGCGCTGACCCGCGACGAGTTCACGGCGCTCTTTCTGGGCCTGGGCTTGCTGCTCCTTGCCGCCCGAAGCATGGGGGAGATTGCCCGCCGGCTCGGCCAGCCGGCCGTACTCGGTGAGATTCTGGCCGGCGTCGTCCTCGGGCCGACCGTGCTGGGGGCCGTCTTTCCCGGGTTGAACGCCTACCTGTTCCCCACCGACGGGAACGTGGCCGTGGCGTTCAACGCACTGGCGATGGTCGGCATCTCCCTGTTCCTGCTGGTCGCCGGCATCGAAGTTAACCTGAGCATGGTCTGGCGGCACGGCAAGAGCGCGCTGGTCGTGGCCGTCGCGGGGATGGTCGTGCCCTTCGCGCTCGGCTTCGGCGGCGGACTGCTGATGCCCGACTTCTTTCGCCTTAGCGACGGGGCGAACCCCTTCGTCGGGGCGCTGTTCCTGGGCACGGCGCTGTGCATCTCCGCACTGCCGGTGATCGCCAAGATCCTGATGGACCTGAACCTCTTCCGGGGCCGGCTGGGCATGGTGGTGGTCGCCGCGGCGATCGTCAACGACCTGCTGGGGTGGATCGCCTTCGCATTCATCCTCGGGATGATGCCTGCGTCCGAGGCGGCACAGGCGGCCGAAGCGGCCGGCGGCTCAAAAGACACCGGCTTCGGAGTCGGCACCACCATCGTGCTGACCGTGCTGTTCGTCGGGCTGATCCTCACCGTCGGTCGCTGGGCCGTGGACCGCTCGCTGCCCTGGGTGCAGGCCCACCTGAGCTGGCCGGGCGGCATCATCGGCACCGTGCTGGGGGTAGGCCTGCTGTGTGCGGCAATGACCGAATGGATCGGCATCCACGCGATCTTCGGTGCGTTTCTGTTCGGGGTGGCCTTGGGGGACTCGCCGCACCTCCGCGAACAGACCCGCGCGACCCTCGACCAGTTCATCAGCTTCTTTTTCGCGCCGCTTTTCTTCGCCAGCATCGGGCTTACCGTCAACTTCATCAGCAGCTTCGACGTGTGGCTGGTGCTGGGCGTCATGGTAATCGCCACGGCCGGGAAGGTGCTGGGTTGCGGGCTGGGGGCGCGCTGGAGCGGCTTTAACAGCCGCGAGTCATGGGCCATCGGCTTCGGCATGAACGCCCGCGGCGCGATGGAAATCATCCTGGGGCTGCTGGCGTTGCAGGCGGGCGTGATCGGCGAGCGGCTCTTCGTCGCACTGGTGGTCATGGCGCTGGCCACCAGCGTGCTCAGTGGCACGATCATGCAGCGCATCCTCGGGACGCGGCCAAAGCCGCCGTTCACGTCGTACCTCACCTCGCGCCGGTTCGTCCGCCCGCTGCTGGCCGGCGACCGCCGGGCCGCCGTCGCCGCACTGGCCGAGGCCTCGGCGCAGTCCGCCATGACCCCCAGCGCTACCGACTACGGCGTGGTCACGCCCGACACGGTCCTCATGCGTGTCTGGGCACGACGCACCCAGTGGCCGGCGGACATGCCCGAGGGCCTGGCCGTCGCCGACGCCCGTGTGCCGGGCCTCAAGGCACCGGTCATCGCGGTGGGCGTCAATCCCGAGGGCGTCGACTTCGGCCAGCGTGACACCGAGCAGGCCCGCCTGATCTTCCTGGTGCTCACCCCTTTCGACCAGCCCGACCGCCACGAGCACCTGCTGTCGGAACTGAAGCGGACCTTCGCCAACCGCGAGGTGCTGGACAAGGCTGCCGCCGCGACCACCTACACCCAGTTTTTGGCCGTTGTGAAGAGCGACTCGCCGACGATGCACGTCGAGTCCGTCGCCTGAAGGTCTGTCGCCCGAGAGTCTGTCAGCAGGCATCCCCTGCAGGACCGACCGGCCGAATGCCGATGCTTCCCATGCGGCAAGTTGCCGTGCCGGGCCGAATTACCGTTGCCGCGGCCGGCCCGCGCGTTAGATTGCTTACAGCGGTGCCGGCACCCTCATGTCTTTTCGCCGGTCGCCGCGGGGTCATTTCACGTCTGCCCCGGAGGTCGTCATGTCGCTTTCATCAGCATCCTTGTCGATGCCCCAGATCGGGCTCCCCGAGGCCAGCTATATCGCCGAGATCGAGCGCGCCGAGGCCGCCGGGGACGAGTTGCACGTCGAGGCGCTCAAGGTCGGCCGGTACGTAAGCCTGGCCCTGGACCCGCACCTGAACTGGGCGGAGAAGAAGCGTTACTTCAGCCATTGCCTGCGCCGCCACTGCCAGGCCCCGCCCCGCGCCGACGAGGAAGTGCAGCGGTTCTTCCGCCGACTGGCCGCCCTGGTCCGCCGCTTCGCAGGAAAGGAAGCCCTCCGCCTCACCAGCCAGGAGGACGACCTGTACGCCGCCCGCCTGGGCCTTGGCCAAAGCCGCGAGGACCTCGGCGACGAAGCCGAAGGCTTCTTCAGCGAACTCTGCTGCTGCGGCGAAGAATGCCCGCCGTGGTTCGACGAGGCCGACTGGAACCAATTGAAACTCATCCGCGACCAGTGGCTGTAACGCCCCTGCCGGCATACCGGAAAGGCATGTCGGGAAGGCGAGACGCCAGTCGAGCCCATCGCAGAAGCCGATACGTCCTCGCGGGCCGCGACCACGCCCGCAAGCTGCCTTCGCCTTGGGTGTGGCCTTCGGCCGTCTGCTCGGCGGGAGCCACGCAATCCCGAGTATCGCCCGAGGAACGTCTTTACGCCTGCGGTTGCCCGTTCGCCGTGTCCTCGGGGGTCACTTCGCGTACGTCGCGTACGGCGACCTTGAAGTGCAGCGTCTGCCCGGCCAGGGGGTGGTTGGCGTCCACGGTCACGGCGTCGTCCTTCACTTGGGCGACGGTCACCAGCCGCGGGCCGGCGGGGGGGTTGGCGCGGAACTGCATTCCCGGCTGGATCTCCTCGACGCCTTCAAACATCTGCTTGGGCACGTCCTGCACGAGTTGCTCGTCGCGCTCGCCGTAGCCTTCTTCCGGCGGCACGACGACTTCAAGCTCCTCGCCGGTGGTCCGGCCGGCCAGCGCGTTCTCCAGGCCGGGGACGATGTTCTGCGCGCCGTGCACGTACTGCAGCGGCTCGCGGCCCTGGGAGCTGTCGATGACGTTCTGGTTCTCGTCCATCACGGTGTAGTCGATGCTGACGACGGTGTTATCTGCGACCTGCATGGCAGCTCCTTTAAAAGTAGCGGGGCGAGTCCGGCGTTGGCCGGCGGTGGACTGGCAGGCACCCATTCTGGGTGCCAGCGGCGAATGACTTGCCTCACCCTACGTGTCATGGCCGGCACGTAAACCCCAAAACCCGGCAGAAACCCCGATTCCCCGCCGCTGGCACTCGGCTCGCATCCTCCACGCGCTGACGAAACCACGAACACGGAGAACCAGACATGAGCAACAAACTTCGCGATCTCGACGAGCAGACAATTCTCATTACCGGCGCGACCAGCGGCATCGGACTGACGACGGCACGCATGGCCGCCAAGGCCGGCGCGAATGTCGTCCTCTTCGCCCGCGACGAAGGTGCGCTGCGCGACCTGGCCGGGGAGATCAACGGCACCAGCGACGGCGGCGCGCGCGGCGGGCGCAAGCAAGGCCGGGCCGCGTTCTGTGCCGGCGACGTCGCCAGCCTTGATGACCTGCGTCACTGCCGCGACGTCGCGGAGAACGCCTTCGGCCGAATCGACGCGTGGGTGAACAACGCCGGCGTCAGCATCTACGGGCCGATCATGGACGTGAACATCGACGACGCCCGTCGGCTGTTCGAGACGAACTTCTGGGGCCTGGTCCACGGCAGCCGCGTGGCCGCAGAGTACTTCCGCGACCACGCCGAGCCGGGCATCGACAAGGCACTGATCAACGTCGGCAGCGTGCTGTCTGACCGGGCGATTCCGCTGCAGGGGTTCTACTGCGCCAGCAAGCACGCGGTGAAGGGCTTCACAGACTCCTTGCGGATGGAACTGGAGAAGGACGGGGTACCGGTGAGCGTGACGCTGATAAAACCCGGCAGCATCGACACGCCGTACAACGAGCACGGGGCGAACCTGCTGGAGAAGGACACGCGTAACCCGCCGCCGGTTTATGCCCCCGAGACGGTGGCCCGCGCGATCGTCTGGTGCTGCCACCACCACGAGCGTGATGTGGTCGTCGGCTTCGGCGGCAAAGCGATCAGCGCGCTGGGCACGCTGGCACCACGGCTCATGGACAAGCTGATGGAAGGCACGATGTTCGCCGCACAGAAGCAGTCGGCCGACAGCGAACGCACGTACCGCAACCTGTACGCGCCGAGCGGCAACCTGCGTGAACGCAGCAATTACAACTACGCAACGCGTGAGCGGAGCTACTACACCGCCTCCGGCCGGCACGGCCTGGCGGCCCTCGGCACGCTGGCGGCGCTGGGCATCGGTGCCGCGGCCGTGGCGACGCTCCTCCGCAACGGCGATTGAGGCGAGCGCATGACTTCGCTCACCACGGCAGCAGCTTGCGGGCGGCCAGGCGAAGCTGTTTGAGCTTCAGGCGGAGGCGCAGGCGGCGGAGGTTCACGTCGCGCGGGTGCTCGATGAGGGCCTGTTCCACTTCACGCCGGGCGGCCGGGAGGTTGCCCGTGCAGGCCAGCGCAAAGGCCAGGTTGAACCGCACCGCGGCCGAGGCAGGCAGCAGGCGGCGGGCACGCCCGCAGGCTTCCAGGCCCTCAGGCAGTGCGCCGGTGGTGCACAATGCGACGCCCAGGTTCTGCCAGCCGCGGGCGTCGGCGGGGTGGAGTTCGGTAAGGCGGGAAAAGGCCTCGACGGCCTCGGCCGGGAGTGACAGGTCCATGAGCAGGTTGCCCAACTCCAGCAGCACCGCGGCGTCCTCGGGGCGTACGGCCAACTCAGCCAGCAGCCGCCGGCGGGCCTCCATGACCTCCCCGGCTTGAAGCTCAACCTTCGCCAGCAGAAGGTGAATGCCGGTGACGGTCGGGTCCAGGTCGGCGGCACGGGCCAGGGGCTCGCGGGCGCGGTCAGGCCGGCCGGCGGCAAGCAGCAGGCGGCCGCGCATCGCGTGGGCGTCGGCGGAGTGGGGGGCCTGCTCGCCGACCTGCCGGACGACGGCCTCAGCCTCCTCGAACTGGCCCAGCTCGATCAGCACGTCTGCCAGGCCCAGCAACAGGCTGACCTCGGCACCGGCCAGCTGCAGGGCGTTGGCGTAGTGGCCCCGGGCGGACTCCAGGCGGTCCAGCTTCCGGTAGCACTCGGCGAGCATGGCGTGTACCTGGGGGTGGGGCGGCTGGAGTTCGAGCGTCTGCTTGAGGCAGAAGGCGGCCTTTTCCCATTGCCCGCGGGCCATCAGTGAGCCGGCCATGTTGAAGAAACACTGCGGGCAGCGCTCCTTGTACAGCCGGGCGAGGTAGAACATCTCCTCGGCCTTGTCGTGGCGGTCCAGGCGGGCGTAGACGGCGATTCGGTTGCAGTAGGCGGGCTCAAAGGCGTCATCGGCGCGCTGGGCATGCTCGAAGGCGTCCAGGGCCCTGGCCCAGCGTTCGACATGCATCAGTGCGACGCCAAGGTGGTTCCAGACGAAGCAATTCTCGGGTTCTACGTCGCTGGCGTGTCGATATGCCTCGATGGCCTCGTAATATCGGCCAAGCAGTTCGAGCGTTGTGCCGATCTGAAGGTAGAGTTGCACGTTGAGCGGGTCGGCATCCGCGGCGGCGCGCAGCTCGACGATGGCGTCCTCGTACCGCCGCTGGCGGACGAGGGTGCGAGCCTTGCTCAGGCGATGTTCTGCGTCCTGCCACTGCTCGCCGTTCATGACAAGGCCCTCGGGATGGTGCAGCAGCCGCAAGGGTCCGGGGCCGACTTTACGTGTCGGCCACTCGCGAAGGAAGCGGCGGCGTGTCTGCACGGGTCGTGAAGGTCCGAGTCTACGTATGCGGTCGCTCGGCCCGCAAGACGAACTTTGTAACGCGGTGCCGCACGGCGCGTTTTATCGGGTGCGACACATGCTAACGCGGTAGACGAGCCCTTACAGACCGATATGTTTCCGTGATCGACCCGCCACGCCATCCTCTTGTTACTCGCCCGGAGCGGGCAGGGCTGCCCCTGCTCCTGCGGTCCGCCGTGGCGGGCGTGCTGCTTCTGCTGCCGGCATCGGCTGCCGCCCAAACTGCGCCCGTCACGCCGGCACCGACCCAGCCGGCACCGACCCAGCCGGCACCG
>JBHJOM010000086.1:0-36930 GCA_050329715.1 Phycisphaerae bacterium | reverse complement strand
GACGTCTCTGCGTTCATCCCCGAGCCGGCCTCGGCCGGCCTGCTCGCCGCCGCCGGCCTCCTGCTGACCCGCCGCCGGGCGTGAACGGGTGGGCCTGAACCGCCGGGGCCGCCTGCGATTCACCCGGCCCGGTCCCGTGCCGTCGGCCGGGGCTGCTGCTTTGCCGCCCGGCCGTCGGCTGCCTCGTCGTCGCGTGCAGGGGCGTACCGGTGGCGGACGTCCGCGGACCGGACGCCTCGATGATGCTCATTCGCCGTGGGTCGAGCGTCGGCCGTAGGACCCCGTACCCCCGGGTGTACAGACCTGAGTCTCGCCCTCCCGGGTTACGCCGCGCCCACCCGGCGTGGCGGATCGGGTAGAAGGCGCTCGGGGGTGTCATCCTGTGCCACGAGGCGGCGGGCGTGCGCGCGGGCGGCTTGGCCGGCGGCTTGGAGGCCTGGCCGCTCGTTTCGCAGGTAGCCGAGGCGCGTGCCGATGCGGACGGGGGGGAGGTTGAGCCAGGTTTCGATCGACAGGCCGTTTTCATGCGTGGCGTTCGGGCTGCCGAGGACGACTGCGGCACCCAGGCCGGCGGCGGCGACGAGGCGCTCCCGCCGCCAGGGGCCCGGCGGGACGACGGTGAGGTCCGCGGCGGCGCCGGCGGATTCGTCCTCGGCATGGAAGACCATGCCCGGCTCGGCGAGGCGCTCGGTGAAGCGGTGGAGCCGCGCGACCCGCGGACGCGGGCCGGTGAGCAGCAGCCGCACGTCCGCCTCGGCCGCGCGGAGCAGCGCGACGCCCCAGGTGACCCGCCGACGCCACCCGTCCGAGCCGCCCAGGGGCAGGTGGACGACGAAGTGGCCCGCGTCGAGCCCGAGGGCTCGGCGGTCGGGGGGCGGGTCATCATGGTGAACGCCCAGCGGCCAGCGGACGGCCGCCGCCGTGGGCGCGAGAGAAGCGGCGTGTAGTGCGACGTCAGCAAAGCCGTCGAATGCCGTGGCGGGGGTGCCGGCCGTGCCGGCGAGCCGCTGTGCGTGCGCACCGGCGACGAACACCCGCCCGCCGCCGGCCCGCAGCCGGCGGACGTGCCGCCACTGCGCGTAATGCCAGCCGGGCGCGACGCGCACGACGGCCAGCCGGCCGTCGTGCGCCAGCAGCCGCGCCAGGCCGGGCAGCAGCGCCGGCGGGCAGTCGGCGTCCATGAGCAGGGTGGGCGAGGGCGGGGACGGGTCGGGTGCGGTCGACGGGGCAGGGGGCATGGCGGGCATGAACGTAAGTGCTTTTGAAAGCCGCACAAGGCCGGCGGGTACACGAAGGCGTCGGCGGGCACTACACTCCCGGGCCATGCCCAGCCGCGAACCCGTCGTTGCCGTTCACCAGTTCGACACCCCGACCGGTCGTCAGGCCGTCGAGCGGGTGCTGGCCGCGCTCGCGCTGACGCCGAGGAAGCTGCTGGCCGAGTCGGGTAAGCGGGCGGAGCAGGAGCAGGCTGTCCGCAGGATCTTGAATGACGTCGTCGAGCGCGGCGACGCGGCGGTGGTCGATGCGTCGCGCGCGTTCGACGACCCGGCGTTCACGGCGGACCGGCTGGTGGTGACCGCCGCCGAGACGGCCGCGGCGTTCGGGAGGGTCGAATTGGACGTCCGGAACGCTTTGCTTTACGCCGTTGGACAACAGGTGGACTACCAGCAGCAAATAGCCCCCGAATCGCTGGACATTGGGTGCACCGAGGGTGGTAAGAAACTGGGCATTCGGTTTACACCTGTGGACACAACTGGATGTTATTTTCCAGGCGGCAAGGCGGCTTACCCGAGCAGTTTGATCCACCTGACGGTGCCGGCGAAAGTCGCCGGCGTGAGGCGAGTCGCCGCGGCCACACCCCCGAGCAAGTACGGCGCCAGCGACCTGGTCCTGGCCGCGGCCCACGCCATCTCCGAGGCCGTCGGGCCGGTCGAGCTGTACCGCGCCGGCGGTGCCGCGGCCATCGCGGCGCTGGCGCTGGGCACGCAGAGCATCCCGGCGGTCGACCTGATCGTCGGGCCGGGCAACGACTACGTGCAGATCGCCAAGCGATTGCTGAGCGGCGCGGTCGGCGTCGACGGGTACCTGGGCCCGAGCGAAGTGGTTGTGATTGCTGACGAGACGGCGGATGCCGCGCTGGTGGCGGCGGACCTCATCGCCCAGGCGGAGCACGACCCGGGCAGTTGCTTCCTCCTGACGACCAGCGCGGCGCTGGCCGAGGGCGTGGCGGCGGAGCTCGCACGGCAACTGGAAGAGCGCGGGCGGGCGGAGGCGATTTTGCGTGCTTTGGCCAATGATTCAGCGGTTATTGTGCTTCCGGACCTGGAGGCGGTCATTGAGTTGGCAGACCGTTTCGCCGGGGAGCACGTGAACATTACCACCGCGGACGATGAGGCCGTGCTGGCCAAACTGCGGCACGCGGGTGCGGTGTTTCTGGGGCGTCATTCGCCGGTGGCGGCGGGGGATTACGTGGCCGGGCCGAGCCACTGCCTGCCGACGAACACCACCGCCCGCTTCACCAGCGGCGTGAGCGTCTACACCTTCCTGAAGCGGACGAGCGTGGTGAGGTACACGCAAGAGGGCATCGAGGCGGATGCGCCATATACGGCAACGCTGGCAGAAGCCGAGGGGCTGGACGCCCATGCCGCCAGCGCGTTGCTGCGGACGTCACGGACGCGATGAAACGCCTTGCAGGCCAGGGCGATTACTCTCCGAGGGCGGCCTTGAGATCCTGCGTGCCGTAGATGCCCGACAGTCGGACGGGTGCCTCGCGGCCGGGCAGGTAGACGGCGGTGAACGGAATGCCGCGGACGTCCAGCTCGGCCAGCAGGGCCTTCTCGGCGTCGGAGTAGTTGGACAGGTCCACCTTGATCGGCACGACGTCGCGCTCGCGGAGGTAGGTTGCCGTCGCCTCGGTGAAGACGGTCGCCTCGACGGTGTGGCAGTTGGCACACCAGTCTGCGGTGAACTTCACGACGACCAGGTTGCCGGCGGAAAGTGCCTTTTGCAGTTCATTCTGCTCGAAATAGACCCACTGCACGGGCGGGTTGGCCAGCTTGTGGGCGAAGGCGAACGTCGGGCCGACGAACAGCAGCGCGATGCCGGCCGCGACGGTCGGGGCGAGCCACGTCTGCCCGAACATCGTCGCGCGGACGACCATGAACACGCCGCCGGCGGCCACGAAGCCGAAGATCACATACCAGAAGCCCGGCCCGCGGAGTGCATCCGGCAGCAGCCCCTGCGCGAAGTAGGCCGCGACCGCCAGGAGGAAGAACCCCATCGTCTGCTTGACGAGTTCCGCCCACGGCCCGGTGCGGGGAAACTTGCGCACAATGCCCGGAAAAGCAGCCAAAACCACGTACGGCGCCGCCATGCCCACGCCCACGAAAGCGACGCTGACGACGCCGATGAGCGTCGACGGGTTGGCCGTCGCCCACGTCAGGAGGAAGACGAACAGCCCGAAGGTGCAGGGCGTGGAGAGCACGGCGGTGAACGCCCCCCAGGCCACGTTGCCGCCGTACGTGTCGTGCCGTGGCGAGAAGCGGTAGACGCTGGTGGGGAGGTTCACGCCGAAGAGCCCGAACATGCTCGCGGCGGCGACGACCAGCAGCGTGACGATCACGCCGGCGAAGACCGGGTTGCCGAACGGCTCGCCCCAGTCGAACGCCTTGAGCCCGACGATGAGCACCGAGAGCGACGCGAAGACGGCCACCATGCCGAGGCCGAAAAACAGGGCAAACACAACGCTTTTCAAACGGTTTTCCTGCGCCGCCTGGATCATGCCCATGACCTTCAACGGCAGCACCGGCAGCACGCAAGGCACCACGTTGAACGTCACGCCGACGGCGAACGCCACGAGCAGTGCCAACGCCCAGGCGTTCTGTGAGAGGCTGAGGGTGAGGCCGAAGATCTCGTACGTCGTGCCCGCGGCCCGTTGTGCCGCGAGCGTTTCGCCGGCGCCGGCGGCGACGAGGTTCGCCCACACGCTCGGGTCGAAGTCGGCAAAGATGTCGGCGTGCTGGGTGTCGATGGCCGTGCCGGCCGGGACGACCGGGACGGTCACGTCGAACGACTGCTCCTGCGGCGAGTAGCAGACGCCGGATTCTTCTTCGCACTGCTGCGTGCGGACGACGCCGCGAATGCTCAGCCCGCCGGCCGGGGCGTCGGGCGACACCTCGATCGGCACGTAGACGATCACTCGGCCGGCGTTCACGGGCATCTCGTCGAGGCCGGGGTAGGTCTTGAGCGTCCCGGCGGGGTAGGTCGGTGCGTAGGCGGTGATGACGGAGGCGACGTCGGCGTCGCCGGCGGCGGCCTGGGTGACGGCGGTGACGTCGCGAACGGCCAGGCCGAAGAAGCCCTCCGGCGCATCGTGCGCGGGAACGGTGAAGCCGTCGGGCACGTCCAGCACGAGGGCGAGCACGGCCTGCTGGCCGGGCTGGAGGGCGGTGTGGTCCAGGTACGCTGTGACTTCAACGGGCGTCGGGGGCGGGAACTGGGCCGACGCCGGCGAGGCTGGCATCAACAACGCCATCATGAAGGCGATCAGGAGGGTGAATCGGGTCATCACGCACATGGTAGGAACCGGTCGCATTATGTGGGGTAAACGACTGCGGCCGGTGTTTGACGGCAGGCATTCCGCTTGACGCATTAACCCACTTGTTGGTAGGGAATACAATCATGCGGCTGAGCAAACGTACGGAATACGCGCTCCGGGCTGCGATTCGGCTTGCCGAGTTGCCGCCGGGGCAGTTCGTGCAGTCGCGCGACCTGGCCAAGTACGAGGAACTGCCGGGGAAGTTCCTCGAGAGCATTCTTCTGGGGCTTCGGCGGGGCGGGTTCCTGGAGAGCAAGGTAGGCTCGGGCGGCGGCTACCGGCTGAGCCGCTCGCCGGAGCAGATCCGTGTCGGCGAGATCGTTCAGACCCTCGAGCACGAGGCGGAAGCACCCAGCACGATCCCGGCCACGCTCGGCGGGCGGGCGTCGCGGATCGTGGACGAGCAACTCCGCCAGGCCGCCGAGAGCGTCTTCAGCCAGTTGACCCTGCAGGAATTGCTCGAGCAGGCCAGCCGGGCGGACAGACAGCCGCAGATGTACTACATCTGATTCTGTGCGTAAGGCCAGCATCCGCCTGCGGTTGGGCAAGAATGCGTGAGTGGCGGGTTCACGAAAAATCACAAAAAATTCACGTCCGAGTAGAACGGGCGGCCAATGCGTGCCTAGTGTTGCGGCGTCATGTCAGAAGGGTGTCGGCTGTCGGCCGGTACCATCGTTTTCGCCAGTTCACGCAGGAGTGCTCATGTCGGTTGAGGTCGAAGCCCTTCCCTACGCTTACGACGCTTTGGAGCCCACCATCGATAAACAGACGATGGAGCTTCACCATGACAAGCACTACGCCACCTACGTCAGCAAATACAATGACGCCGTCGCCGGAACGGAGCTCGAGGGCAAGCCGCTCGTCGAGGTCTTGTCCAACAACCTGGCCGGCGTTCCGGACAACATCAAGACGACCGTCCGCAACAACGGCGGCGGGGCGATCAACCATGCCCTGTTCTGGCAGATCATGGGCGGCAAGGGCGGCACGCCGTCCGGCAGCCTGGGGCAGGCCATCAACAGCACGTTCGGCAGCTTCGACGCCTTCAAGGCGGAAGTGAAGAAGGCCGCGACTGGTCAGTTCGGCTCCGGCTGGGCGTGGCTGGTGAAGGACGGGTCTTCGCTGAAGGTCATCGCCACGGCCAACCAGGACAGCCCGCACATGACCGGCATGACCCCGATCCTGGGGATCGACGTGTGGGAGCATGCCTACTACCTGAAATACAACAACCGCCGCCCGGACTACGTGGACGCGTTCTGGGACGTGGTGAACTGGGACAAGTGCCAGGAGATTTACAGCAGTTAGTTTGACGATTTTTTCGACCGCGCCTGAGTGAAGTGTTCCCTGAATCGCCGCCTTCCGGTGCCTGAGGAGGCCCGGCCGGCGAGCCTTGCGGAAGAGGAAGCAGAGGACGAGGAGCCTCCGCAAGGAACACGGTTCTTTCGGTAGAACACCAGCAGGAACGGGAGAAATGCAGTGACGGGGCCGCTTACGCGGCCCCGTCATTTTTTGCGCCGCGGGCATCGCTCCGGGCGTCGGCCGGACAGGTTTCTGCCGCCGCGTCTCGTCATTCCCGCACGGTTTGGTAGGCTTCTGCCCCATGCGACGCCTCTTCCTTGCCCATGCCGCCCCCGGCGACCTCGTCGACGACGTCTTCGTCTTCCAGAACAAGCAGCTCTCGACCACCAGCACAGGGAAGTACTTCATCAAGGCGTTCGTCTCAGACCGCACCAGCCAGCTCAACGCCCGGATGTGGAACGCCACGCAGGACCTCTTTGCCGACCTGCCCGAGACCGGCTTCGTGCACATCCAGGGTCGCGTCGAAAACTACCAGCAGAACCTGCAGTTGATCATCGACCGTATCGACCCGCCCGAGCCGGGCACCTACGACGTGGCCGACCTCCTGCCCACGACGAACAAGGACATCCCCGCGATGTTCGATCGCGTGAAGCAACTGCTCGGCGACATCACCAACCCGGACCTGAAGGCCATCGCCCAGGCCTACCTCGACGACGAACGGCTGATGGCCGACTTCTGCCGCGCCCCGGCCGCGATGAGCTTCCACCATGCGTACATCGGCGGGCTGCTGGAGCACACGCTCAACGC
Source organism: Phycisphaerae bacterium (assembly GCA_050329715.1). Lineage (GTDB taxonomy): Bacteria > Planctomycetota > Phycisphaerae > Tepidisphaerales > Tepidisphaeraceae > DAIOTR01. The sequence continues at coordinate 30,230 of JBHJOM010000086.1, read as the reverse complement.
GATGGAGGCGAGCCGGCTCGTCTGCACGCTTCACCCGCTGCTCAACCATGAGCTGGTGCTGCTGGGTGTCTTCGTGCACGACCTGGCCAAGACGTGGGAGCTCTCCTACGAAAGCGCGTTCGACTACACCGACGGCGGGCGGCTCGTGGGGCACATCGTCAAGGGGTCGCTCTGGCTCGAAGACAAGGCCCGTGCCGCGGCCCGCAAGCAGAACAAGCCGCTGCCCCGCCCGCTCGTGGAGGTGCTGCACCACATCATCCTCTCGCACCACGGCCTGCCGGAGTACGGTGCCGCGCGCGAGCCGGCGACGCCCGAGGCACTGGCCGTCCACCTCATCGAGAACATGGACGCGAAGCTGACGATGGCGTTGCACGCCACCCGCGGCGAGGCCGCCCAGCAAGTGCCCGGCGACTGGACGGACTTCAACAAGGCGCTCAACTCCCGCCTGTACCGCCCGGACGTCGCCCCGGCCTTTCGCAAAACGCCGTCGGCCGACGCGGAAGGGCAGCGGCCGCCACATGCACCGGCAGACGCACAGCCGCTCCCCTCGGCCACCCCGGCGGCACCGGCCGCCGACAAGAACCCCGCCGACAAGAACCCCGCCGACGAGAACCCCGCCGGCGGGAAGCTCGGCATCGTGAACCCGCTCTTCGGCGAGCTCTCGAACAAGCGGAAGTAGTCGCAAGGTCACAAGTCGCGATAGAAGTGCAGCCCGTTGCCGTCCGGGTCGTAAAGCCCGAACTCGCGCGTGCCCCAGGGCGTGCTGATGGCCTGCTTGTCCGTCGCGATGCCGCGCGACTGGAACTCGGCCAGCAGGGCGTCCGGGTCGTCGACCAGGAAGCGATAGGCGGGCCTGTCCTGGCCGGGCACCCAATGCGAGGCGTCCTGCCACTGCAGGTGGAGTTCGATTTCGTCACGGCGAACGCCGGCGTAAGTCGGTGACGATGGCGTGTCCGCGAACTCGGCCTTGAAGCCGAGCATCTCGACGTAAAAGTCTCGGGTCAGCGACACGTCTTTCGACGCCAGCACCGGGTGAACGGCGCGGATGAGCGGTCGGCTTCGGGGCATCGCCGATTTTTTTAACACACTTTTCCGAAAACCAGCACCGGAACATGGCTACCATGCCGGCGATGTTGTCTCGACCTCAAGCCCAATTCGCCGCACTGCCTGACCGCCGGTACGCACTGGCAGACGGCGGCTGCGCGTCCGCGTTCGGACGTGGCAGCGACGAAAGCGGCAACCTCACCTGACGTAACGGGTCATCGCACTTGCTTCACCGCGGGCGATCGGCCCGTGTGAAGGAGCATGCGATGAAAGCCAAGCACTTGATTGAACTCGGTTTCGAGCAGGGCCCGCTGATCGGGCGGCTCATGCAGGACGTGGCGGCGGCCGCCAAGGCCGGTATGTCGCGTGCCGACATCGAGCGCGACCTCCGCGCGATCCTCGAGGACCCGACGCTCCACGCCGACCACCCGCACTTCTGCGAGGCGGCATTGCAGCTGGCCCAGAACCGGCGCAAGAACGTCTTCCACGAGCGCGAATCCCCCGCGCCCTACCGCAGTTGGGCGACCGGGCTGGAGGCGTCCGCCGTCGCGCAGATGGATGCCGCGGCCCGGCTGCCCGTCGCCGTCGCCGGGGCGCTCATGCCCGACGCGCACACGGGCTACGGCCTGCCGGTCGGCGGCGTGCTGGCGTGTGATAACGCCGTCATCCCGTACGCCGTCGGCGTGGACATCGCCTGCCGCATGCGGCTGAGCATTCTCGACGTCCCGGCGGACAAGCTCGACGCCCTGCGCGACATGCTCGAAAAGGCGTTGATGACGGAAACCGTCTTCGGCGTCGGTGCCGGCTTCGGCAAGCGGCCGTTGCACCACGACGTGCTCGACGACGACTGGACCGTCAGCCCCATCACGAAGCAGACCTTCGAGGAGGCCCGCGTGCAGTTGGGCACCAGCGGCAGCGGCAACCACTTCGTTGAGTTTGGTACCATCACGCTGGATAAGGATGACCTGGGCCTCCCGGCCGGCAGCTACCTGGCGCTGTTGAGCCACTCCGGCAGCCGCGGCAGCGGGGCGATGGTGGCCAGCCACTACAGTAAGCTCGCCATGAGCCAGCATCCGGAGCTTCCGCGCGACCTGAAGTACCTGGCGTGGCTGGACATGAACGACGAAGCCGGCCAGGAGTACTGGGCGGCGATGACGCTCATGGGCCGCTACGCCGCGGCGAACCACGAGCTGATTCACAAGCGGGTGCTGCGTGCCGTGGGTGCTTCGGCCGCGGCGACGGTGGAGAACCACCACAACTTCGCCTGGAAGGAGACGCACGACGGCCGCGAGGTGATCGTCCACCGCAAGGGCGCGACGCCGGCGGGGGCGGGCGTGCTCGGAGTGATCCCCGGCAGCATGGCGACGCCCGGCTACGTGGTTCGCGGCAAGGGCGAGCCGGCGAGCCTGGAGAGCTGCAGCCACGGTGCCGGCCGGGCGATGAGCCGTACGGCCGCCAAGGACCGCTTCAACTGGCACGGCGTCAACCCGCAGCTCGAGGCGGCGGGTGTGAAGCTGCTGTCAGCCGGCATCGACGAGGTGCCCGGCGTCTACAAGGACATCCACCAGGTCATGGCCCAGCAGACGGACCTTGTGGACGTCGTCGCACGGTTCGACCCGAAGATCGTGAAGATGGCCCCGTCCGGCGAGCGGCCGGAAGACTGATGGACGGCCACAACCGGGTGAGCGGCACACCGGCGTCGTCCAGACAAACAGGAGCCCGGCACGCATGCGTGCCGGGCTCCTGGTTTTTCCAACGAATGCGATATTCGCTGCCGCTTACTGGCCGAGGTTCACGTCGGCGTCGTAGAGCGCTGCGATGACAGCCCGGCTCACGAGGGCGTATGCACGCTGCTCGTCCTCCGGCCAACTTGCCGGGTTGGCCGCGAGCTGGGTGAGGGTTTCAGTGAGGTTTCGTACGGCCGTGTTTCCGTCCACGTCGTTGGGAATGTCGATCTTCCACACGCCGGGGAACTCGTACAGGAAGGAGATGCGCAACTCCGGAAACTGACCCATGGCGTCCAGCTGCACCACGGCGAGGTCGCGGCCTTCACCGAGGTTGGCGTCTTCAATGGCGTCGTCAAGGTCCTCGCCTTCGGCCATACCGCCGACGCCGGCGGCCTCACGTGCCCCGGCCTGCTGCGTCACGGGTACGGGCCAGTTGTTCAGCAGGGAGGTGGGATTGACGATCTCCGCCCGGGCGATCAGGCCGTTCTCGTAGATCGCGTCGATGTCTTCCATCTCAAACTCGCCGCCATACTTGGCCTCCCACGCTTCGCGGAATGACTTGGAAGCGGCATTCAATGCCTCCTGCTCCTCCGGCGTGAACCAGCCGCCGGCCACTTCGCCGAGGCGATTGCGGTCCTGGTCGTTCAGTCGCTCGACGACGTCGTCGAAGCCGTCCTCGGTGACGGCGGCCTCGGTCGTCTCGGAGATGATTTCCAGAATGTCGTGCTTGTCGTCTATCGCGACAGGCCGGATGGCGTCCGGCTGCGCCTGAAAGACGCCAAGCACGGCGTCGAGCTGCCGCTGGTCCATGGCCTGATCGCCACGGGGCGCGCGGGGTACCTGCTGCCGGTCCTGCTGTTGCATCTGCTGGCGTTGCAGAGCTTGCTGCCTATCCTCGACCTGCTGTACCTGTCGGTCGGGTTGCGTCGATTTGTCGAGGTCGGCGTTCTGTGCCACAAGCGTTCCGCCGCAGGCGAGTGTGGTCGCGGCGGCGAGGGCAATGGCGATTGACGTGGTGTTACGCATGATGAAACCTCCTTGAAGGCTTGAATTTCGTCCCCACACCGAGTTGTGCGGGGTTGCTAAAAAGAGTGGGGCAAACAGCGTGCCGGAGTACCGGCGGGTTGTCGGGGCCGTGGTCGGCATGAAGCAAAGCCGGCAGCGACGAGTGTCGCTGCCGGCAGGCGGTTTCAGGTTGTGGGCGGGTGGCTCAGGCGGCCTGGCGGAAGTTGCCGGGTTGGCGCCAGTCGCCATGTTCGTTGGTCCTGGAGTGCGTCGCCGGCTGCTGTGTCAGCGATGCCGTACCGCCGCCGACGAGGTCCATAAGCTGCTGGACGGCCCGGGCCAGCTCGGCGGCCTGGCCGGCGAGTTCCTCGCTGGCCGCGGCCGATTCCTCGGCGTTCGCCGCGTTGCTCTGTGTGACCTTGTCCATCTCCTGAACGGCCTTGTTGATCTGCTCGATGCCGGTGGACTGCTCGCGGCTGCTCGTGGTGATCTCGCTGATCAGGGCGTTCACCTTGTCGCTGGCCACGGTGATGTCGCCCAGCGTCTTGCCGACCTCGTCCACGATCGCCACGCCGTTCTTCGAGTTGCCGACGGACTGCTCGATCATCTGCGCGGTGTTCTTGGCCGCCTCGGCGGACCGCATGGCGAGGTTGCGGACCTCTTCTGCGACGACGGCAAACCCCTTGCCGGCCTCACCGGCCCGGGCGGCTTCCACTGCGGCGTTCAAGGCCAGCAGGTTCGTCTGAAAGGCGATTTCGTCGATCACCTTAATGATCTTGGCCGTCTCCTGGGCACTCGTCTGGATCTCGGAAATGGCCTCGCTCATACGGTGCATAGCCTGGTTGCCTCGGCCGGCGGCCTGCTGGGCGTCGCCGGCGAGTGCGTTGGCCTGCTCGGCGCTGGCGGCGTTCTGGCGGGTCATGGCGCTCATCTCTTCGAGGCTGCTGCTGGTTTCTTCCAGGGCGGCGGCCTGTTCGCTCGCGCCCTGGGCGAGGGTCTGGCTGGCGGTGGCGATCTGCCCGCTGGCGGCCGAGCTTTGCGTCGTCGCATTGTCGATGGCGGCAATGATGCGGCTTAGTGGCGCGACGATCATCCTGCGGTTGAGGAAGAAGAACCCGACGCCGACGAGTACGGCGACGGGCGTCATCCACATGACGGTCGTCCAGACGCCGGCGGTGACGACGTCGTCGACCCGCTTCATGTCGGCCGTCAGGACGAACGCGCCGTGGACTTCGCCGACGTTCCAGTTTTCCATCGGGAAGCCGAGCATGTCGCGGCCGTCGCCGGTGGGGCTGCTGGCCGGGTCGCCGTGACAGGTCAGGCAGTCGGCGGTGAGCTTGATCGGCCGTGCGTAGACGATCTGGTTGTTCTCTTCGTCGATCTCGAAGAACTCGCTCGTGTTGTTCTGTTCGAAGTCGTGGAGGATCATCGCCTCGTAGGCCGTCGGTTCGTTGGCGGGGTTACGCGGCTGGAACTTGGGCACGCGGAAGCCGTAGTCCTCCTGCTCGGCCAGTTCGGCTATGGCGTTCCAGGCGGCGACCACGGGAATCGTGTTGTACATCGTGGTCTTGCGAAGATCGCTGGAGGTGTGAACCTCTTTCAGGAGCTTTTCAGTATCGAAGGCACCGCGGGTGTTCAGTTCGCTCATCGCCGAGCGAACGTTCTCGGCCTCGATGACCGCCCCACGCATTGTGTTCCTGGTCAGCTCGATGCCCTGCTCGCGAATGACCGACCGCTGGATGACGATGCCTACGACTGCCGTTATGGCCACCGCGCCGACCGCGGCCACGAGAATCTTGGTTCCGATTTTCACGCAACTACCGCCCGTTGAATTGTCCAAGCCCCAACCAGTGCCACCAAGGCGCCGGTTCACATGGTCATTCATCGGCGCAATGTCGCATCGGTCGTAATGGGTTTTTTGCAACGACGGCCATTTCAGCCCGAGACGAAATGCCGCTATTCTCCCGGCAGTTCGTGCCGCAGTCTGCTCGCAAGGGGCGTCCGCCGGCACCTCAAAGTCTCAGTCCGATAGAACCAAGGAACAAAACCATGAGTCAGGCAATCGATCTCGTTCAAGCCAGGCAAGTTCTCGATTCCCGCGGTAACCCCACCGTCGAAGTCGACGTCCTTCTCGAAGACGGCACCCTCGGCCGGGCCATCGTCCCCTCCGGTGCCAGCACCGGCGAGCACGAAGCCGTCGAGCTGCGCGACGGCGGCGACAAGTACCTGGGCAAGGCCGTCTACAAGGCCGTCGAGAACGTCAACGAGGTCATCGGGCCCGAACTCGTCGGGCACGACTCCCGCGACCAGGAGGGCATCGACGCCGCGATGATTTCGCTCGACGGTACGCCCAACAAGGCCAAGCTCGGTGCCAACGCCATGCTCGGCGTGAGCCTGGCCGTGGCAAAGGCCGCCGCCGAGAGCTCCGGCCTGCCGCTCTACCGCTACCTGGGCGGCCCGGGCGCCGTCACGCTGCCGGTGCCGATGATGAACATCCTCAACGGCGGCAAGCACGCGGACAACAACGTCGACTTCCAGGAGTTCATGATCCAGCCCTGGGGCTTTGACTCCTTCGAGGAGGCCATGCGGTGCGGCGTGGAGATCTACCACGCGCTCAAGAAGGTCCTGCACAAGGGCAACATGAGTACCGCCGTCGGCGACGAGGGCGGCTTCGCCCCCGACCTGAAGGACAACGAGGACGCGCTCAAGGTCATCGGCGAGGCCGTCACCGCCGCCGGCTACGAGTTCGGCAAGCAGGTGTACGTCGCCCTGGACCCGGCCGCCAGTGAGCTTTGGGACAAGGACAAGAAGGGCTACAAGTTCTTCAAGAGCGCCCCGGACAAAATCGTCAGCTCCGAGGAGATGGTCGATTACTGGGCCAAATGGTGCGAAAAGTACCCGATCCGCAGCATTGAGGACGGCCTGGCCGAGAACGACTGGGCCGGCTGGAAGATGCTCACCGACCGCCTGGGCGAGAAGGTGCAGCTCGTCGGCGACGACCTGTTCGTCACCAACGTGAAGTTCCTCCAGAAGGGCATTGAGACCAAGACGGCCAACAGCATCCTCGTGAAGGTCAACCAGATCGGCACGCTCTCGGAGACGCTCGCGGCAGTGGGTCTGGCGATGCGATGCGGCTACTCGGCCGTGCTGAGCCACCGCTCGGGCGAGACCGAGGACGCGACGATCGCCGACATCGCCGTGGCGACCAACTGCGGGCAGATCAAGACGGGTGCCCCCGCCCGTTCGGACCGTGTCGCCAAGTACAACCAGCTCCTGCGCATCTCCGAGCAGCTCGGCGAGCAGGCGCAGTACGGTGCCAAGTTCTGGAACCGCGGCTGAGCGCTTGCCGCTCGCTGAGTGGCAAAGGATACGAAACGCGGCCCCGGACTCGGCACGAGTCCGGGGCCGCTTCGCGTTGTCGGGCTGCGAGCTTCGGCTGCGAAATCTGGCTGGGGGCGGGGCGTTGATTCGTCCGATAAGTCCCACAGCGTGAACGACGACTCGCAGGCCCCAACACCCGTAGTGAGCGTGACGCCCGGCGTCGAGCCGGCCGAGCCGGCCGGGCCGTCCGGCGGCGTCTGGGCCATCCCGTTGTTATGTGCCGGGCTGGCGTTGATCGCCTGCTGCCTGCTGATTCCCGCCGCCGACGCCAACCGCCGGCTCGCATGGGAGCAGGAGAAGCTCAAGCGCGATGCGGCGTTCGTCACCGAGATGGTCGCCGCCAGTCAGGACTTTCTGGTGCGTTTCGGCACGGACGAGGCGTTAAGCGAGCGTCTGGCGGTTCGGCAGCTGCGGCTTGTGCCGGAGGGCTCTGCGTCGCTGGATGTGGCCGGGAGCGACGTGCCGTTTGCCGCCAGCCCGTTCGCGCTGGTGCGGGTCGAGCCGCCCGAGCCGATGCCCGTCTACCAGCCGGTCGGCGGGCGGCTTACCGAGCTGTGCCTTCGCGACGACGCCCGGCTGCTGATGACCGCCGCCGGGCTGATGCTCGTCGCCGTCGGGCTTATCACCGGCACCAACCCGCCCCCGCCCAAAAGCACCCTTGCAGACGCACCCGAGCTGGAAGAGTTGCCCGGCCACGCCGTGCCGTTCGAGTAGCGGCGGCTGCCGGTCATGTTTCGCGGTTGCTCAGGAAGACGAGCACCAGGCTCCACGCCGCCATCGCCAGCGTCCACAGCACAAGCTGCAACGGCCCCGGCAGGGCGTATATCAGGCAGACCATCGGCAGCCAGAAGACCAGGTTCGGCACCATCACGGGCACCACGCGGTCGCGGTACCAACGCGGGCCGAGCGACGCGACGACCGGCCGCCAGCGGTAGCCTGCCAGCCGCCAGTCGAACAGCGCCAGCCCGGCCGGCAGGGCCCAGAACGGCGTGAACAGCAGCATGTCGATCGCGACCTTCGTGGCGATGGTCCCCACGTCGTTCCCCGCGCCCGCAAATCGCTCCAATGCCCCGTAGAACACGTAGACCATCGGCCCGACGTACGCGAAGAAGCAGACGTTGAACGCCAACTCTTCTGCCCGGCCTCGCAGACGCCAGTCGGGCCGGGTCACGGCCTTGGCGACCTCCGGCAGCACCGCCCCGGCGAACACCGCCGCCACCAAGGCGTAGAAGACGCCGAATCGCTGGTTCAGCTCTGCAAGCATCGCGAAGAATCGCCCGGTTGCCGGCACGAAGTAGTACGCCGCCACCGCCGCGGCCGCCAACGCCTGGATGAGCAGCATGCCCCGCCAGTTACGCCGGACGGCGTGCAGCCCCGGCTCGATGACGGCGCGGAAGCCCGGCCTGACCCCGGACGCCGGCCCGGCGTGCGCGTCGGCGTCGGTCGGCGTAGCGGCAGGGGGCAACACGGCGGGCGGGAGGACGTCGATGGAGTCTGATGCGGACATACGGCTTGCGAGGAACTGTAGCAGCGCCAGGTGTAATTGTGATTAGCGAAGGGGGTACGGCAACGTGTGGGTCCGGGTCGTTTCGGCCGGGTCCGGCTCGAAGGTCCAGAGGAAGAGGCTCAGCCGCACGTCGTGGTCCAGCGCATCCGAGCCGCTGCTCTGCAGAACGCGCACGTCCGTCACCTGCCCGTCGGGCGTGACTGTGACGGCGAAGACCATTCGCACCGGTAGCCTCGGCACCGACTGCCTGGCCGCGAACGAGTACCTCGGCCGCACGGACTTAAAGCCCCGCCCACTCTGCGCGACGAGCCGGCCGTCGACCCAGGCGACGTCCAGCTCGGTGGCGAAGGCGTCGATGTCGCGGTCCGAGCTGGGTACCGGTCGGCCGGGATCGGCGGCGGAACTGGCGGCCGGCTTCGCCGCCGCCGGCGAGGCATCCTGCGCCTGCCTGCCAGTGGCACCCGCGGACGGGTTCGCCTCGGCGGTTTCACTGCCCGTCATCGGCCCCTCGGCCTGCCCGTCTACGGGCTCGTGGCCGGTCGCGTCGTTACTCGGCTCGAACGGGTTCTGGGGGTCGGTGTCCGGCGTGCCGGTGTCGTTGCGGGCCAGGGCGGGCGTGGCGTCCGGCGGCGGCGGGGCGTCGGGCTCGGGCGTCTCGCGAAACTCGCCGTCGCGGTTGGGCGTCTCGTTCGGTTGAACGGCCGGGGCCGGGGCGTCGGCGGGCGTGGCACGGCTGGGAACGAACGTGGCCAGCGGCGTGGCGGTACCGAACGGGTCCTGCGAGGGCTCGGGCACGAACGTACGAGGCGGCACCGGCCTGATGCGCTGCCGGGCTGCGGCGGCGGAATCGACGTCGGCCGTCTGATCAGCGGCGGCCTCGGACGGTGCCGGGTCGCGGGGCTCGGGCGGCCGCCCGGCCTGCTCGCGGGTTTCGGCCGCCTGCCCGCCCGTTCGCGGGCCGGCCAGCGGCCGCGCGCTGTCACGGCTCTGCAGTGCCTGCCCGGTGCCTGCTTTTTCGCCCAGCACCAGCTCCGGCAACTGCAGTTGCGGCAGGCGGGGCAGCGGCGGCTCGGCGACCTGCGGCTCGGCGACCGGCGGGGGCCGGGGGACGATGTGCGGCACCGGCTCGGGCGTGGGGAGTTTTCTGCGGTCGGCCGCAAGGTCGCGAAGGTCCAGCGCCTCCACCCGGTCCAGCGCGATACCGAGCAGGGCGTGCAGGAGCACCGACACGCTCACCGCGACCGCGAGAATGCCACCGTCGGAACGAAGCACTGCCAAGAGCCTATCGACGCGAAGGGCGGTGCGTCCATCAATTCACTAGACGCCGGTCTCGGCCGGGAGCTGCTGCTGCAGCAACGTCACGGCCTCCTCGACGCTGTCGGTCAGGTCGAACAGTGACAGGGCGTTGGGGCGGACGAAGCGGTGCTCTACGCCGTGCTCGATGAGTTTGATCAGTGGGGTGAAGAAGCCTTCGACGTTGACGAGGATGATCGGCTTGTTGTGCTGCTGAAGCTGCCGGCCGACGATGATCTCGAAAAGTTCCTCGAGCGTCCCCAGGCCGCCCGGCAGGGTGATGAAGGCGTCGCCGCGGTCTTCCATCACCTGCTTGCGCTGGCGCATGGTCTCGACGTAGACGAGTTCGTCGGCGGCGGCGTCGGTGAGTTCCAGCGTCTTGAAGAAGCGGGGCGTCACGCCCACGACGCGCCCGCCGGCGGCCCGGCAGCCGTCGGCCAGGTGCTTCATGCTTCCGACGTCGTTCCCGCCGTACACCAGCTCGTAACCGGCGGCACCGAGCAGTCGGCCGAGGCGTCCGGCGGCGTCGAAGTAGACCTGCGGCACGTCGCGGCTGCTGGAGAGGAAGACGGTGACGGCGCGGGTGCGGCTCATCCGCGGGAAGATAAACAAAAGCCCCCGCCTCAGGTAAGGCGGGGGCTGAATACGATCGCTAATGCCGGTGCTGAGGGGGTTACTGGCCGTCGTCCTCGCCCATGCCGCCACCCTGCATGCCGCCACCCTGCATGCCACCTTCGCCCTGCTGCTGCATCTGCCGCTGCATTTCTTCCATCATGATCTGCTGCATGACCTGCTGCATCTGGAACTGAAAGGCGTTGCTTGCTTCGTCGGCGGTGGCGTACTGCCCGGACTTCACACCCTCGGCGATGTTGTTGGCGGCGGTGCCCATCGCACTGGAGACGCGCTTGGCCATGTCCATCTGCTCCTCGGGGGGCATCTGGCCGGCCATGGTGATCTTCCAGTTGCCGTCGACCTTGGTCAGCTCCGTTTCGGAGCCTTCCTCGTTGGTAACCAGTGCCGAGTCGCCGTCGACTTCGACCTCCGCCTTGTCGATCAGTTCGTCGCTGAAGGCGTCCTGGTCGAAGCCGCCAGCCTCGGAGCTCAGGCCCTGGCCGTACTTGGCTTGCATGGTGTTATCCAGCTCGAGGACGGGCAGGATGAACGACAGCGCCAAGTCGGCTGCTTCCTGCTCCTTGGGCTCGTCGACGACGAACGTCTTGGCGGCGGCCTTGTCGCCGGACTTGATCGCCTGGGCGAAGCCCTTGAGCGTGGCCTTGGGGCTGGACATGTCCGCGGCGATAGCGGCCGAGGAAGACAAAGCCAGCACCAAGCCGGCGACGATGAAGTTACGTATTTGCATGTGCTTTCCTTTCCTTTTTTGTAAGCATGGAAGTCTAATTCCGACCGGCCGCAAAGCAAATGCCCAGAATCCGCCGGCCGAGCTGGGGCAGACAGGCGAGGCGGGCGGGCGTTAGAGAGCGGTCAATCGGTTGCCTGCATCGCTTACGGCAATGCGGTGGCACTTTTCCTTGCCCCGGCGTGGGGTGCTATCAAATTGCGGGGGTTCGTGCCCTCAGACCGTCCCGAGTCAGGAATTCAGAAGACCCACAGCAGAAAGATAATGCCGAGCGTGAGGATGACGAGGGCCACCACGGCGACCCACATGCTGCCGCTGCGTCGGTCGGCGTGGGTAGGGGCGTCGGCCCGGTAGCCGGGACCCTGGTTCTTGGTTGTGACTTTCGGTTGTGTCGACATGCTCCCGCGGAAGGCAAGTTCTGGGCCGGTCGCGGCAGAGCCTTTCATTTTGCATGAAACTCCTGACTCCCGAAGGTCGGTTTGCTTCATTAACCTCTGAAACCTCCTAAACTCGGGTTGCTATGGCCGCTCTAAGCTTTGACATCGACGCCGTGATCGCGGGCAAGGCCCGACTGACTGACGCCCAGGCCCTGGAGGTCTACCAGGACGCCTCCCTGCCCGACCTGGGCGGCTGGGCCCACGCCGTAACGCAGCGGTTGCACCCCGAGGACTACCGCACCTACATCATCGACCGGAACATCAACTACACGAACGTCTGCACGAGCAAGTGCACGTTCTGCGGCTTCCGGCGCGACCACGACGACCACGACAGCTACACCCTCACGCACCAGCAGATCGCCCAGAAGATCGAGGAGCTGCTGAGCATCGGCGGCACGCAGATTCTCATGCAGGGCGGCATGAACGACCGCCTGCCGATTGACTACTACGAGGACCTGCTGCGGTTCATCAGCACCACCTACCCGACCATCCATATCCATGCCTTTTCCCCGCCGGAGTTCATCGAGTTCGAGCGGTTCTGGGGCATGGACGTGCGGGACATCATCCGGCGGTTCAGGGCGTGCGGCCTGAAGACCATCCCCGGCGGCGGCGGGGAGATCTTCGCGCCGCGGGCGCGCGACAAGATCGGCCACATCAAGGCGTCGGCCGACGACTGGCTGCGCGTGATGCGCGTCGCCCACGAGGAGGGCATGGCCAGCAGCGCGACGATGATGATCGGCCATATCGAGACGGTGCCCGAGCGCATCGACCACATGGCCCGCGTCCGCGACATGCAGGATTACGCGCTGGCCCTGGCCGGCCGCGGGGAGTTGTCGGGGGTGACGCGGCGTTGCATCGAGCGGTGGCCCGGCGTGTTCGCCCGGAGCGGCTTTCGGCCCGCGGAGGTCAGCCAGACGCCGGGGAGCTACATCGCCTTCATCCACTGGCCGTTCCAGCGCGAGAACGTGCCGCTGGGCCGGGCCAAGGAGTACGACCCGGCGGTACACGGCGACTTCGACACGCTGGAGCACCCGGACGTGGCCAGGGGGCGCGTGGTACGCACGGCCGGGGCGAACGAGTACCTGCGGATGCTGGCGCTTGCCCGGCTCTACTTCGACAACGTGCCGAGCCTGCAGAGCAGTTGGGTGACGATGGGGCCGAAAATCGGGCAGTTGGCGCTGACGTTCGGCGCGAACGACATGGGCGGGGCGATGATGGAGGAGAACGTGGTGTCCGCCGCCGGAACGACGTACAGCGTGGCGGTGCCGGAGCTGTGCCGGCTGATCCGCGACGCGGGCTGGGTGCCCTCGCAGCGCGACCAGTATTACAACATCATCAAACGCTGGGACGGTGCCGACGCCCCGGACCTGGCACCGCGACCCGAGGCGCGGACACGAAATGTCGGCCGGATCGACAAGACCTGGATCGGTACCGCCCCCGGCCTGGACGACGTGAACGCGCCCATCACCGGGCCGGACGACGGGGCCGACACCTCCCGGAAGGTGCAGTTGGACGTGCTCCGGTAGCCGGGACCTCGGCGGCCGACAGATACCGGCCGGCACAGGCCCGCGTACACAGGTCGGCCGACACAGGTCGACCGGCACAGGTCGGCTCAGTTTGGCGCGAGGAAGCAGCCTGCACGCAGGCGTTTGGCAGTGCCCATCTCGCCCGGATTAGGCACGGCCGCGATCATCGACGCGCCGATGGTGAACGAGCCGTCCGGCAGTGCGCGGCAATGTCGCACCGCACAGATGACACGGACGGATTTGCTGTCGGCCTGCGATATGAAGAGCGTGAACTGGTGCCCCTTTGCCAGACGTCGCGAGGAGACCAGGCCGATCCCGCGTGCGGATATGTCGCGGATGCGGACGACCAGCGGCTTGATGCCGTTGTCATCGACCGTGCAGGGAGCGATCACGGCCTTCAGCCTGGCACCAACGCGGGGGTGCTTGCGTTGCTGGCGACGCGTGGGCGTATCGCTGCGGATCGTAAGTATCTGCTCGATGACTTGGCACGTCAGACGCATGGTGGTTCCTTCCCTCTTGGCTCTGCCTTGTGCCGCAACCGGTTCAGGCGGAAGCTGGCCAGAGTGGATGTCGCATTCAAAGATGCCTGCGACAAACGTTTGACGAATATTCTTGCCTCGGCCGGTGCGATTGAGGCCCGCGTGCATCGGCGCGTAGACTTGCGGCGATGCGATACGACTCCGACGCGGGCAGGATTTGCGTGCAATGGCGTCTGGCCGGGCGCGGCGGCTGGCCCGGCCGGGGCGGCGTCAGCGAGCGTAGCGGCGTGGCACGGTGGGGGGCGGTTGTGCTGCTTTTGCTGGCCGTGGCGATCGGGGCGATGCTGCCTTCGTTGCTCCAGGAGACGCTGGTGGCCCGGCCGGAGTCAGCCCCGCGTGAAGTCACGCCTCGGGGCGCGTTGCTCCCGGTCGAGGAGCACATCATCGCGACGTTCCAGCGTGTCGGGCCGGGTGTGGTCTTCATCAACACGCGGGCGCGGGCGTTCGACCGTTTCGGCCGGGGCGTGCGGGAGATTCCCCGCGGCACCGGCAGCGGTTTCTTCTGGGACAATGACGGGTACATCGTCACAAACTATCATGTCATCGAAGGTGCCAGCGGTGCCCAGGTCGTCACGGCGGACCAGCGTACGTTCGATGCGCAGCTCGTGGGCATCTCGCCGGACCATGACCTTGCCGTCCTGAAGATCGACGCGCCGGCCGACGTGCTCAAACCGATCCCCATGGGGACCAGCAGCGACCTCAAGGTCGGGCAGATGGTGCTGGCCGTCGGCAATCCGTTCGGCCTCGACCAGACGCTGACCACCGGCATCATCAGCGCACTGGACCGCACGATCCGCGAGGGGACGCGCCTGCCGATCGACAACGTCATCCAGACCGACGCGGCGATCAACCCGGGCAACTCCGGCGGCCCGCTGATCGACTCCGCCGGGCGGCTCATCGGCGTGAACACCGCGATTTACAGCCCCTCGGGCGGGTCAGCGGGCGTGGGGTTTGCGATTCCAGTAGATACAGTCAATCGGGTCGTGCCCGAGCTGATCCTTACCGGCAGGTACACCCGGCCGCAGTTGGGCGTGCAGATCATCGGCGGCCTGAACCAGGCCGTGGCGCTGCAACTTGGCATCCAGGGCGTTGCGGTGGCGGGCGTGGAGCCCGGCTCGCCCGCCGCCGGTGCCGGCCTGAGGCCGGCAGACCTTCAGGTCCCCACCAACGACCTGCGCCGGCTCGTGGGCGACGTGATCGTCGCCATCGGCAGCCGGCCTGTCCGCAATGCGCAGGAACTGCTGCTGGCCGTGGACGCCTACCGCCCCGGCGACACGCTTACGCTGCGCGTCTGGAACGACGGAACGGAGCGCGACGTTCAGCTGGTTCTCACGCAGGATTGAACGGCCTGACAGCGAATGTGCCGGAGATTATCAGCCCGGAGTGTTCGCGTCGGCGACGATCGTGAGGCAAAATTGAACGATGCAGCGTTTGCTGGTCATCAGCTCCAAGCTCACGCCCGGTGAGGTGGAGCACAAACAGCTCGACGGGTTCGAGCACCACCGCCGGAGTCTGCGCAAACGGCTCGGGCTCACGGTCGAGCGGGAGGTGGCCGAGGGTACGGCCACGCTCAGCCGTGCGTTGAAGACGGCGCAAGCCGATGCGGTGATCTTCCTCGTCGATTTTTCCACGCCGCCGGTGCCACTCGTCGAGGCGGTGGCGGAGGCGTCGTCGGCGCGGTCGCGTCGGCCGGTGGTCTTCCTCGACACCGCCGACCAGACGTCCACGCCTTTCCTGGGGCTGTTGCCCTTCGTCGACCGCTACGTGAAAAAAGTGCTTTTGAAGGACGTGGAAATGTACGCCCGCCCGGTGCGCGGCGGGTACCTCTTCGTCGAGTACTTCGCCCAGCGGTTCGGGCACGACCTGGACGGCTGGCACTTCGGCTCGCAGCCGCCGGACATGGCCGAGGCCCGACAGAAGCTCGTGCCCGGTTGGAACTTTGGTGCCTGCCGGGAGTACGAGCGGCTGCTGTTCGCCAGTCGGATTCTCGCGCCGCCGTGGCGACGTCGGCCGATCGCCGTGAACGCCCGCCTCGGGCTTCGCGCCGGCACCCACCCGCAGGACTGGTACGGCATCTACCGCCGCAAAGCCGCAGACGAACTCGACAAACTGCGTCTGGCCCACACCGTCACGCCCGGCGAGCGCGTGCCGCGACGCCAGTACCGCCGCGAGTTACTGCGCAGCAAGGTGGTCGTCAGCCCGTTCGGCTACGGCGAGATGTGCTTCCGGGACTACGAAGCCGTCGCGGCCGGGGCGCTGCTGGTGAAGCCGGACATCGGCCACCTGCAGACGAGCCCGGACGTCTTCGAGCCGAATGTCACTTACGTCCCGGTTAAGTGGGACCTGAGCGACCTTACCGAGACGGTGGACGCCTGGCTCAAGCAGCCCGAGCGGGCTGCGGAGGTTGCCGCCGAGGCGCAGCGTCGGCTCAGGCGGTATTACGCGGACGGCGGGTTCGTGAACGACGTGCGCCGCGCCTTGACCGGCGTCGTCGATATGCCGGCCGCAGGATGAGCAGCACCGGCAATGTGCCCATCCCCGCATACACCCCCGAAGAGAGCACGAACGCGAGCGTAGCGCCGCGGCGCGACAGCGGGTTGAACGTGCCGTTGGGCAGGCGGTCGCCGGCGGCGTGCTGCACGAGCACAATCCCCGGCCGGTAGAGCTTGCGCCAGTGCCAATAGTCGCTCAGCGAGCCGTCGGCGAGGCTGTGGTTCAACAGCCACAATTGTCCGGCCCAGAGGCAGCTGAAGACGACGAGCCCGATACACAGCAACCGCTTCATGATGCCAGCGTCGAGCCGCTCGCGACGTCAACGCCCTCGGGCACGTCGAGCTTGAACTTCCTCATCTTCTTGTAGAGCGTCGTACGGTTGATGCCCAGCTCGTCGGCGGTCTCCTGGCGGGCCCAGTCGTTCCGCTTCAGTGCCGCCAGGATGATCTGCCGCTCGGGCTCCTCGAGTGCCTTCTCGAGGGTCATCGCAGCGCCGAGGTAGCTCGGCATGGGCGCAACCTCGCCGCGTGCGGGCGTGAGGACGGACGGCGGCAGGTCCTCCGCCTCGATTCGCAGCTTGCGGCACAGCACGACGCTTCGCTCCACCACGTTCTCAAGCTCGCGTACGTTGCCCGGCCACGTGTACCGCTGCAGTGCCTGCACGGCCTCGGGCGTGAAGCCCACGATCTGCCGGCCCGCCTCCGAGGCGAAGCGACGAAGGAAGTGCTCGGCCAGCAGCGGCACGTCGCCGGGCCTGTCGCGCAGCGTCGGCAGCGGGATCGTCACGACGTTGATGCGCCAGTACAGGTCCTGGCGGAACTCCCCGGCACGCACCATCGCCGCCAGGTCGCCGTTCGTCGCCAGCACCACCCGCACGTCGACCGTCCGCGGCGTGCTGGAGCCGACGGGCTCGAACGTCCGCTCCTGCAGCACGCGCAGCAGCTTCACCTGCATGGCGGGGGAGGCGGAGTTGATCTCGTCGAGGAAGATCGTCCCGCCGTCGGCCGAGAGGAATCGGCCCGGCTTGTCCGTCGCAGCGCCGGTGAAGCCGCCCTTCACGTGGCCGAACAGCTCGCTCTCCAGCAGGGACTCCGGCAGCGCCCCGCAACTGATCTCGACGAACGGCCCGTCCCGCCGGGAGGACCGCTGGTGGATCGCGCGGGCGGCCAGGCTCTTGCCGGTGCCGCTCTCGCCGGTCAGCAGCACAGTCGTACGGCCCTCGGCGACGGCTTCGATTAACTCGTAAACCTTGAGCATGCGCGCATCCCGCCCGACGACGTTCGCCAGGCCGAACCGAGTCTCGAGTTGCTCCCGCAGCCGGCGGTTCTCGAACAGCAGCATCTGGTGCCGCGCCGCCTTCTCCACGACGACGCGGATCTCGTCATCGACCACCGGCTTGGTAAGGTACTCAAATGCGCCGGCCCGGGTGGCCTCCACCGCCTGCTCCACGCTGCCGTACCCGCTGAGCACCACGGTCACCACGTGCGGCGCGACCTGTCGAAGCTGCTTGAGCCACGCCGCCGGCTTGAGTGTCGGCACGTTCACGTCGACAAGCAGCAACTCGAAGCCGCCGTCGGCAAGCCGCTTCATGGCCGCGGCCGCCTCGTCGGTAAGCTCCACCTCGTACCCCTCGCGGCGCAGAAACTGCCCGAGCGACTCGGCCAGGATGCGGTCGTCGTCGAGGATGAGAATGCGCGGCGTCGCGACAGATGGCTCTGCATGCACGGCTTGGATCATCTGATGTTGCATCGGCACAACACGGCGTTGCCCCTGAGCAACGAAACCCGCCGCCCGGCCTGCAACAGCCTCAGGCGGCTTGCCGCGTTTATGGGACGTGTGCATGCCTATCCTGCTTTGCAATCGCCGACGGAGGTTCCCGGCGTTATCATCCCGCGACTTCAAAGGAGATCGAATGCGCATCGGTGTGCCAAGGGAAATCAAGTCGGACGAGCACCGCATCGCGATGATGCCCGTCGGCGTGGAGATGCTCGTCGCCGGCGGGCATGAGGTCCTGGTCGAGAGCGGTGCCGGCGTCGGCAGCGGCTTTGACGACGCGGCGTACGAAGCCGTCGGCGGGCGCGTCACCGAGGACGTCGAGGCGGTGTTCGACGTCGATATGATCGTGAAGGTCAAGGAGCCACAGCCGGCGGAGATCGCGCGGTTCAAGCCCGGGCAGGTCATCTTCACGTATTTCCACTTCGCCGCCGACCGGGCGCTGACCGAACGATGCCTCGAGGCCGGCATCGTCGCGGTGGCGTACGAGACGATCGTGGACCGCGCCGGCAAGCTGCCGCTGCTGACGCCGATGAGCGAAATCGCCGGCAAAATGAGCGTTCAGGAGGGGGCAAAGTACCTGGAGAAGCCCATGCAAGGCCGCGGCATGCTGCTGGGCGGCGTGCCGGGAGTGGCCCCGTCGAAGGTGGTCGTGCTCGGCGGCGGCGTGGTCGGCACGAACGCCGCGAAGGTGGCCGCCGGCCTGGGCGCGCACGTCGCGCTGATGGACGTGAACCTCGACCGCCTCCGCTACCTCGACGACGTGATGCCCGCCAACGTCGACACCCTCTACGCCGACCCGCACAACATCCGCCAGTATGTGGCCGAGGCGGACCTGGTCATCGGTGCCGTGCTCGTTCCGGGGGCCAAGGCGCCGCACCTCGTCCGCCGCGAGCACCTCAGGACGATGAAGGACGGCGCGGTGATCGTCGACGTGGCGGTGGACCAGGGCGGCTGCGTCGAAACGAGCCGGCCGACCACGCACCAGGACCCGATTTTCATCGTCGACGGTGTGGTGCACTACTGCGTGGCGAACATGCCCGGTGCCGTCGCGCGGACGAGTACGATCGCGCTCTGCAACGCCACGATGCCTTACGCCGTGCGGCTGGCGAAGCACGGTTACCTGAAGGCCGCCGCCGAGGACGCGGGGCTGGCGCTGGGCGTGAACATGGCGCACGGCGTACTGACGAACGCGGCGGTGGCCGATGCGTTTGACATGCCCTACACGACGCTCGACGACGTGGCGCACAACGGCCGATCGGCCCGGGCGGGGGTGGCATGAGCACCGGGCCGAGCCAGCGTATGTTGCAACTCCAAAAGATGCTGGAGAACGAGCCGAACGACCCGTTCCTCCTCTACGGCATCGCGATGGAGCACAAGAAAGCCGGGGCCTTCGCCGAAGCCTTGGCATGGCTTGGCCGGACGGTCGAGACGGACGCCGCCTATGCCTACGCCCACTTCCAGACGGGCCTGGTCCACGAGGAGCTGGGCGACACCACCGCCGCCGCCGAGGCCTACCGCCGCGGCATCTCGGCCGCCGAATCGGCCGGCGACGCCCACGCCCGCGACGAATGCCAGGCGGCGCTGGACATGCTCGGGTAGTTCCGGCGTCGCTGTGGGCTTACGGCGGGGCGGTTAATCGTCGGCGGGTACAAGGTAACTGTCGTAAACCCAACTGGGCCCGTAAGCCCGTCCGAAGACGCCGGGGTTGTCGTTCGCGGGGGATTCGTCCGGGGCAAGCACGCGGTCTTGCAGGGCGGTAAAGATGTTGTCCGGCCGCAGCCCGGTGCTGCCCGGGTGGCCGGCGAAGGGCGTGGGCTGCCACTCGACGGTGCCGGCGGCAAAGAGCACGTTCTGCCCGGCCTCACCGTGGTTGTTGCTGTTGGCGCGGGTCATGTCGTAGAGCGATGCGTCGGCGGATACGGCGGTCACGTCGTCATGCCCGTTGATGCCGGGGTTCATGTCGGCCATGAGGGCGAAGCTCGTCGGCAGGGTGTCCGAGAGGCGGTAGTCCGGCGGCGCGCCGAAGGGGTTGGCGTAGCTGTAGGAGAGGTTGTTGGGGGCGGCGAAGTTGCCGCGGCTGGCCGGCTCGGTGCGCTCGCCGCCGCGGTCGCTCAGCGGGTCGGGGCGGTCATAGGTGCTGGGGCAGACGAAGGCGGCCGGCTCTGCGTACCGGCCACGGACCAGCAGCCAGAGGCTCGCCGTCACGTCGTTCGCGGCGACGTCCTCAACCGTTCGGCGTGCTTCGGGCGCGGTAGCGAACGGGTCCGCGTCGAACGCGCCGGTGTAGGCCGTCCAGCCGGCGGCGGCGGGGTCGAAAACCGTTCGCGGGTAGAGCAGCACGCCGTCCTGGTCGTTGGCGGCGGCGTAGGCGTTGAGTGCGCCGAACAGCCCGGCCAACTGAGACTGGCACGCCACCCGCCGCGTCTGTTCCCGGCTTTGCAGCACGTAAGGCACGAAGACCGTCAGCAGCACGCCCGCAATGACCAGCACCGTGAGCAACTCGGCAAGCGTGAAGGCGTGGGCGGCATGACGACGGCGACACATGCGGTGGAGAATACCAGACGGCCGCGGCTTCGGCAGGTCGCGGAGGTGCCCGAACGGCCCGGACTGCAGTTATCGGACCGCAATGGCCGATTGATTCTGCATGAGCCTAGCCGTGACCGCCGTCATGCCGATGCGTGGGAACAGCCTACGCGTGCCCGGGAAGAACCTCCGGCCGTTGGGCGGGCGGCCGCTGTTTCATCACGTGCTTTCGAGCCTGCTTGCCTGCCCGGAAGTCGCACAAGTGCTGGTGGACACGGACAGCGGCGAGTTGGCGCTGGCCGTGCAGGAGCACTTCCCGATGGTGCAGATCGTCCGCCGGCCGCCGCACCTGGCCGCCGCCGACACGCCCATGAACGACGTCCTGCTGCACACCTGTCAGCACGTGGACACGCCACTGGTGCTTCAGACGCACAGCACAAGCCCGTTTCTCCGGCCTGAGACTTTCTCGCGGGCCGTACGGCTGATGCGTGAGGTACACCCGGCCAACGACAGCGTGTTCGGCGTGACGCGGCTGCAGCAGCGGCTCTGGACGGCCGAGCTGGAGCCGGTGAATCACGACCCGCGCACGCTCTTGCCGACGCAGGACCTGGCCCCGCTGTTCGCAGAGAACAGCGCGATGTACCTCTTCTCGCCGACGTCGCTGGCGGTCTGCCGGAACCGGATCGGGCGTCGGCCGGTGATGTTTGAAGTGGACTCGCTCGAGGCGATTGACATCGACACGGAGGCCGACTTCACCCTTGCCGAGGCGGTGGTGGCCGGGCTCGCCGCTGAACAGAAACGGAGGGCTGCATGAGTTGGCGAATCCTGGTGACCGCCCCCTATCTGCAGCCGGTGCTGGGCCGCTTCGCGCCGCAGCTTCAGGCTGCCGGCTGTGACCTGGTCGTGCCGCCGGTGCAGGAGCGGCTCGAGGAGCATGAGCTTTTACAGGTGATCGGGCAGATCGACGGGGTGATCTGCGGCGACGACCGGTTTACCCGGCGGGTCTTCGAGGCGGCACCGAACCTGAAGGTCATCAGCAAGTGGGGCACGGGCGTCGACTCCATCGACCGCGAGGCCGCCGCCGAGTTCGGCGTGCGCATCTGCCGTACGCCCGGTGCATTTACGGTGCCGGTGGCGGACACGGTCTTTGCGATGATGCTGCAACTGGCCCGCCGCACCGCCGAGATGGATGCGCACATGAAGGCCGGCCGGTGGGAGAAAATCCCCGGCGTGACGCTCTCGGAGCTGACGCTCGGCGTGGTGGGCATGGGTGCCATTGGCACAGAAGTGGCCCGGCGGGCGAAGGCGTTCGGCATGGGCGTGGTGGGGCACGACGTGCGCGAGATTCCCGACGCCCCGGCGACGATGGTGAGCCTCGAAGTGCTGCTGGCCGCCGCCGACGTCGTGACGCTCCACTGCGACCTGAACCCGACGAGCCACCACCTGATGAACGCCGGCACGCTGGCCCGGATGAAGCCGACGGCTTGGCTCTTGAACACCAGCCGCGGGCCGGTGGTACACGAGGCGGCACTGGTGGAGGCGCTGCAGTCGGAGTGGATCGCTGCGGCCGGGCTGGACGTGTTCGAGCACGAGCCGCTCTCGCCGCACAGCCCGCTGCTGGGCATGTCGAACGTCATTCTCGCGCCGCACAACAGCAACAGCAGCCCGCGTGCCTGGCAACGGGTGCACCGGAACACGATCGCCAACCTGCTCGACGGGTTGCGGGCGGAGGCAAGGCAATGCGCGTAGTCGCAATCACCGGAGTGGCCGGGGGCATCGGCTCGGCCACGGCCGCGGCGTTCAAGGAGAGCGGGTGGCAGGTCGTGGGCATTGACCGGCGTCACCCGGAGGTTCCGCCGCCGTGCGACCTGTTCCTGCAGGCGGACGTCGCCGAGGCCAACACGCCGCACACGCTGTTCGAGCGCATCGCCGCGCGGTTCGGGCGGCTGGACGCCCTGGTGAACAATGCCGGCCACCAGATCTGCCGCAGCGTGCTGGAGACGAGCCTGGAAGACTGGGACGCCGTGATGGCGTGCAACGCCCGGGCCGTCTTCTTCGGCGTGCAGGCGGCCTACCCGCTGCTGAAGCAGGCCGGCGGGGCCGTGGTAAACGTGAGCAGCGTGCATGCCGTTGCCACCAGCTGCAACATAGCCGCGTACGCCGCCAGCAAGGGGGCGCTCAGTGCGATGACGCGTGCAATGGCGCTGGAGTTCGGCCCGGAGGGCGTGCGCGTCAACGCGGTGCTGCCCGGCGCGGTCGATACGCCGATGCTTCACGCCGGCCTGAGCCGTGGGCACGTGAACGGCAACGGCGTGAAGAGCCTGGTGCGCGGGCTGGGCAAGAAGCACGTGATGGGCCGCGTCGGCCGGCCGGCCGAGATCGGGCAGACCATCCTCTTCCTGGCCGACAACGACCGCAGCAGCTTCATGACCGGCCAGAGCATCACCGTCGACGGCGGTGCGACCGCCCGGCTGAGTACGGAGTGATCCGACGCCGCTCCGGCGGCTCGACGACGGTTTTCAGAACGCCGTTTCGCCCCCGGCCAACTGCCGCACCTGCCCGTTGACGTGCAGGCTGCCGCCGACGCCCGCCGGCAGGTGAACGCTGCCGGACAACGTTCTGCCGGCGCGCTCGACTCGGACATGAATCATCCCGCCGGCCGGGTGCGGCACGGACCCCTCGGCCTGCGTGAGCGGGCCGAGCTGCGGCTCGATGCGCACGCGCTCAAACCCGAACGCCCCCGGCCGGATGCCGAGCACCGACGCCCGCAGGTGGAACAACGGATGCGCCCCCCAGCCGTGGCAGTCGGAGCGTGAAGGCTCAGGTGCCTCCGGCGTGGTGAGGAAGCCCAGCGACGGCAGGTTGCGCCACAGGTCGAGCCGCCGAAGCAGCTCCTCGGGGTGGTGTCGCAGCCGCAGTGCCTCGAGCACGTAGTGCGAGAAGTAGATCGTGGCGGGGGCGAGGTCGGCAGGAGGCGTCAGCAGGGCGGCCGTCGCGGTCTCGGCAACCTCCTCGGGGAGCAGCCCGGTCAGCAGGGCCAACGCCTGCGTGTGCTCGCTGAAGTGCGTCCGGGCCTGGTCGTCGGCAAGCAGGCGGCGGGCGGGGCTAAAGAGTTGCTGCACGAGCGCGTCGGCAAGCACCGAGGCGTCATGCGTGTCGCGTTCGGACAGTCGCTCGTCGCCGCACCAGGCTTCCAGTTGCGCCTTGAGTTGCAATGCCAGTACAAGCTGCCAGTTCACCGGCCCGCAGACGCCGTGGTGCCCCTGCGGCGGCACGCCTGACCGCCACGTGGGGGACCAGTCCACAAAGTTCCATCCCGATAGCGGCTCGAGCAACCCGTCGGCATTGAGGTGCGTCCGGAACCGCTCGCACACCGACCGTACGCCCGGAAGCATCGCGCCAACGAAGTCACGCCGGCCGCGCCACATCGCCAGGTCGTGCACCATGCAGACCCACCAGAGTGAGAACGGCGGGATGCTCTGCGCCGACCGGCATGGAAAGCGGCTCTGCACGAGGCCGTCGGGCAGGCGTGCGACGTCGAACAGGCCCACCGCCTTGGCCGGCAGGCGGGTGTCGTGCGTCAGCGCGTAGGTGGTCAGCGCTTCGAGGCGCGTGTCGCCGATGTACATGAGCTGCTCGTAGTACGGGCAGTCGACGTAGGTCTCGTGGGCGCAGGTTTGCAGGCCGCGGAGCATCACGGGCAGGGCGTGCATCAGCGCGGGGTCGTCGCAGGTGAAATCCGTGTCGGGTTCGAGTGGGTAGCGGGTCTCGGCGAGCTTCACGTCCAGGCGCAGCGGCTGGTCCTTCGTGCTGACGGTCAACTGCGCGTACCGCCCGCACCGCCACCAGAGCGGCCGGTAGCTGTGTTCTCTGCCGTCGCAATGCAACAGGTCCCCGAAGCCGACGAAGTGCCGCCCGTCGATCTCCCGGCGGTCGCCCTTGCTCCGCGGGCCGGGCCCGGCGTCGACAAAGAGCGACTCGGCGAACCGCAGGTCGACGCTCGCCCCGCGGCCGCCTTGCACCCGCACTTCCGGGTAGACGCAGGTGTAGTCCGCCAGCTCGAAGATCGCCCGAAATGTCGCTCCGGCCGGTAGCTCCACGGCGTCCCCGAGCGCGAGGGGTGCCAGCAGCCCGGCCAGCGCTTCGTCGGTGTCTGCGAGCCGCACGGGCGGCAGGCGGTTTAGCTCGCCGGCTTCGAGTGCGGTGGCTTCGGGCAGGTAACTGGCGAACCGCAGGCGGTGGAGGGTTACGGGGCGAGCGAGCGTCGGCGGCAGCTCGGCGGGGGTGAGGCGGTGCCGGCCGGCCGCCTCGCCGTACTCCAGCCCGGCCGACCGGCCCGGCTTCCCGACGGCCGGCGTCTGCCACCCGTCGCCGCCGGGCGCGGCGAAGGCGAAGTCGTAGGTCGCGGCGTCGAGCATCTCGACCGACCCGACGAACGGGCTACCGATGCCCGTGGCGTACGACGACGTGAACGTGTACCCGCCCAGCAGCTTCACCTCCCACGGCGCTCGTCCGGTGGAGAGAAGCTCGACGGCGTCGCCCTCGCCCGCGAGAATGAAACCCGGCTCCACCGACATCTGCGCCGACGGTGACAGCCCGTTCTCCCGGCCCAGGGCCCAGGCCCGTGCCGCCAGCACGTGCGCGCCGGGCGGCAGCGTCAGGTCGAAGGTCTCAAAGTACCACCGCTCCGGGCAGCCGCGTTCCGGGCCTCGGCCCAGCAGCTCGCCGTCGAGGAACAGCTCATACCGCTCGTCCGCCGAGACGTGCAGGCGTACGGTCGTCTCGGCGGCGAGTTCGAACACCAGCCGGTAAGCGGCGACGAACGGGGGCTTCGCCTGAAGCGGGCGGATCCACCGGGCGGGCCACGGGGCGTAGCCCCAGGCCTCGGCGGGGTCGGGGCGGGCAAACGGGTTCTCGTCGAGCAGGATTCGCATCACGGGCCAAGCGTAACGCGGCGGCTACGCCGCCGCACTCTGCCGGAGGCGTTGCGGCCATACGCTTCGGGCCTTTCGCTCGGGCGGGCCCGGCGTGTAGACTCCTGGGCATGATCGACAAGATCTTCAAAGCCTACGACGTTCGAGCCACCTACCCGGACCCTCTGAACGAGGACGACGCCTGGAAGGTCGGCCATGCCACCGCCCAGTTCCTCAAGCGCTCCCGCCAGGAGGTCCCCCCGGACCGCAAGGTGCAGCGCGAGACGACCATCGTCATCGGGCGCGACATGCGGCCAAGCTCCCCCTCGCTCTGCAAGGCGCTGGCGGACGGCATCCGCTCCGTCGGGTTCAACGTCATCGACGTCGGCCTCATCGACACGTCGTTCATCTACTTCGCCATCAACCACCTGGGTTGCGTCGGCGGCATCATGAACACCGCCAGCCACAACCCGATCCAGTACAACGGCTTTAAAATCTCCGGCCCGCGTGCCAAGCCCATCGGCTCGGCCAGTGGGTTGAAAGACATCCAGCGCATCGCCTCCAACCTGCAGAAGACCGGCATCACCGGCGAGCATGGCACCTTCGAGGAGATGGACCTCTGGGGCCCGTACAAGGAACACGTCCTGAGCTTCCTGGAGCTGCCCAACCCCGTCACCATTGCCGTGGACGCCAGCAACGGCATGGCCGGGCACATGGTGCCCAAGGTTTTCGACGGCGTGCCGAACCTCACGATCGACAAAATCCTCTTCGAGGTCACCGGCAGCTTCGTTCATGACCCGAACCCGCTCGTGGAGAGCAACCTGCAGATGCTCAAGGACCGCATCAGGGAGCTTGAAGCCCAGGGCAACCCCGTGATGGCCGGCGGCTGCTTCGACGGCGACGCCGACCGCTGCATGTTCCTCGACGAGCAGGCCCGCGTCGTCGGTTGTGACATCCTAACGGCGTTGCTGGCACGGGATTTCCTCGAAAAAGAGGAGAATAAGGGTGCGGCCGTGGTCTATGACCTGCGCAGCAGCCATGTCGTGCCGGACGAGGTGAAGGCCGCCGGCGGCGAACCCGTCCGCGACCGCGTGGGGCACGCGTTCATCAAGAAGACGATGGCCGAGAAGCAGGCCGTCTTCGGCGGCGAGCTGTCCGGCCACTTCTACTTCCGCGACAACTTCTTTGCCGACTCCGGTGCGATCGCGTTCGCCCGCGTGCTGTCGGTCATGAGCAAGAGCGGCAAGAAGCTCAGCGAGCTGACCGAGCCGCTGAAGAAGTACGCCCAGAGCGGCGAGCTAAACTTCGAGGTCGAGGACAAGGACGCGAAGATTCGCGAACTGGCCGAGAACTTCAAGGACGCGAAGGTGGACTACCTTGACGGCATCACCGTCGAGTACCGCGACTGGTGGTTCAACGTCCGCAAGAGCAACACCGAGCCGCTGCTGCGGCTGAACCTGGAAGCCTCCTCGCCGGAGCAGCACGAAGAGAAGCTGTCGATGCTGAAAAAGCACCTGGGCGAGCCCGTCGTGGGGCATTGAGAGCCGAAACCTCATCCGGCGGGGCTCGGCATGAAGCCATGCCGCCGACAGCAGACCGACAGCACGCCAACGGTGCCAGCCCGGCACTGCTTGCCGTGACGTGAGCGGGCACGCCTAGTGCTGCTGCGCGAGGCTGACGGATGAGTTGCTGGCGACGGACGTGGGCATATGCCGGGCGGAGAAGCGCGGCCTTCGGCCAAGGGCTAAGCTGGCGCTTCGCCCTCCCGGCGTTCAGCTTTGAGACACCAGTCGAGCCATTGGCCGAACGCCATACGCGGGTCGCCACACGGTTCCGCGCGTCGGATCAGTCCCGAAGGGGCTACAACCCGTCACCCCTTCCGGGGTGATGAGCGGCATTGACGGCCTCTCGCCGGCGTGTATCGGCCGCCTCCATCAGCCCGGGCCGACCGCCCATGCAATGAATTGAACCGGCGGGTAAGCTTCTCCGGGTTTAGGAGCCGGCCCCGGCCATCAACGTGAGCAGCGTTCTGCGGGGAGACACGGCCTGTGATCCACCGTGGAGGGCAATATGGAATCGACGATCAAGTGCGGCAAGCAACTGGCGCAGCACGCAGATCTGGGCGGGTCGCGGTTTGTTGATGTCAATCTGGCCGGTGCCGAGTTCGACAACGTGAATCTCAGCGGGGCCAGGTTCAACAATGTCAACCTCAGTGATGTAACGATTCAGTTCGCGCAGGTTGGTGGCGCGACGTTCAGTGAAGTCGGCCCGCCACCGGAGCAGGACGGGAGGCAGGCACGTCAGCGCGCGGCCAGCTTCTTGAACATGACACTGTGCGACAGCACGTTCCGCAATGTGGACTTGTCCGACGTTCAGATCATCCAATGTGCGATCGAGGGTATGAGGATCGACGGCATCCTCGTAACGGACCTTCTGGACGCGTATCACAAGCAATCGACGTAATCGCTTCGGTCTGGCCGCTCATCGGCCTTATGTTGTATCCCCAGCCGCGACAACAAACCTGGGAGAGTGATGGCGACGGCTAGAAACGTGTTCGCGACGATGAAGTTTGCCAAGGTCTATCCGCTGTATGTGCAGAAGGCCGAGCGGAAGAACCGTACGAGAGAGGAAGTCGATCAGATCATCTGCTGGTTGACAGGCTACACTCCGGCGGGACTGCAGAAGCAAATCATCGCTGATAATGATTTCGAGACGTTCTTCGCGGAGGCACCGGCCGTTCATCCCAACAGCGCACTGATTAAGGGCGTGGTGTGTGGCGTGCGCGTGGAAGAGATCGAAGACCCACTGATACGAAACGTTCGCTACCTCGACAAACTGATCGACGAGCTGGCAAAGGGGAAGGCGATGGAAAAGATCCTTCGGCAGTGACTGGGAGGGCAAGGGGGCTACGCTGGCGTCTGGCCGGCCGTAGCGTGCCAGGGCAAGTCGGCCGCCGATCTGAAGTATGTATCCCTTGAAGCGAACTGCGGACCGGCGGTGTGATGAAAGGTGTCTGTGGATGAATCGGGCGCTGCTCACGGGCATGTCGGGGACGGGCAAGTCCAGCGTGATTCGCGAACTGCGGCGGCACGGCCTGCCTGCGATCGATATGGACGAGCCGGGCTGGTCCGTCCGGGACGCGGCCGGGAACCAGCTCTTCTGCGAAGACCGGCTCCGAGCGGCGATCGAAGCGGACGAAGCGGGCCGACTTATCGTGAGCGGCTGTGCGGAGAACCAGATGGCTTTCTACCCGCAGTTCAGGCATGTCATTCTGTTGAGCGCTCCCGCCGCGGTCCTGCAGGAGCGGATCGCGGCACGTTCAGACAACCCCTACGGCAAACGGCCGGCGGAGTGGGCGGAGATCCTGAGTCACCTTCAATGGGTAGAACCGCTCCTGCGGCAACACGCGACGCACGAGATCGTGACGACGGCCACGCTCACGGACGTCGTAGCCCGCGTGCTGTCGATTATTGGTTCCCGGGACGCGAAGTAACCCGCCGGTGGAGCGGACGGCGGGGATGGCAGGTATGCTTTTCGTGGTACAATAGGCGCTACGGCGGCGGTTCGGTCATACGTCAAAGGGGTTGGCTATGCGTGCAGTCTTGTTCATCCTCTTAACGCTCATCAGCGGTTGCGCCGGACAGATGGCCGATCGTGTGGCCGAGGTGGTCATGTTCGGCCCGGACCGCTCTTTGACGGTCGCGTTGTACGCGTACCGCGAGGGGGCCGGTCACTGGCCGGAGTCGCCTGACGTGCTTGCCGAGTCGGCGGTTCTCGATTCGGCGTTGTGTCTTGATCGTTACGAGGGGTTGCAGTTCGATGCACTCGATGACGGCCGCTTGGCGGTGAGCTTTGACCGTTATGCCTCGCCGGACGGTAAGGTCGTATGGGGCAAAGACCGGTTCGTGTTCGGGGAACCGGCGGCCCAGTAGCCCCGCTGCAACGGCCGCTCATGCAATGAGTCTTGCCGGCGGGTAAGCTTCTCATGGTTCAAGAGCCGGCACGGTTCTGGCTCGGCGTTGAGGTATGCCCGAAGCGTATGAAGCGGCGTGAAATGAATTCTCTTGCGAGGTCGCTCAGCGACTACCTCAGCTCGCGCAATAACGACATTGCGGGCTACTGGGGCATCGGGATGCTCTGCGCCGCCTCAAAGCGCGAGGGCAAAAAGAAGTTCAGCTTCAAGATATACCCCGGGCAACTGATCAAGATTTACGGCTGTGAGGTGAGCGGCTCAAGGGTCGTCACAGACAAGCTCGTGCATTTAGGGCTCGACTCAATTGAAGGGCGGCTTTCGTTTTTTGAAGACGGCCGTTATCCGCACGGCGCTGAAAAGTACACCTGCGGCATCGCGATCGCAGTTACGCAAGGTGGACGGACGGGAATGAGCTTAAGCCACATCGCGTGCTGGCCACACGACCCGTCGCGCGAATGGCGTCGTGCCGGATTCGAAGCGGCGGAAGCTTCATGGATCGCGCGGTTCAAAGGTTTCCTGAACTGCGGCCGGGGTTGACCCGCCGATGAAACCGCCGGGCGGGTAGTTTGCTCGTGGAACCAGAGCGCCGCGCGGCCGCTGGTCGCCACCAGGGTATGCTGCAGCGACGATGGACTTCTCAATGAGTGGCATCTTCTTTGCGATTTTCCCCGTTCTCTTCGTGGGCCTCTGGTGTGCCGTCTGCTTACTGCTTTCGCACACCGGCGGCTGGCATCGG
>JBHJOM010000085.1:0-35494 GCA_050329715.1 Phycisphaerae bacterium | reverse complement strand
TGGTCCATCTTGACGATAGCGATTGTCCCCAGAGCGATAATGATGATGACCATCGCCCCGAAGCCCGCGGCCAGTTTCCGACTAAGTGTCATGTTCTTGAACACGCTGGTTCTCCTATATCAAAAGTGGCCGTGGCCCCCGTCGTCGCACGGTCCCACACCCGTTCTGGATCTCTAAGCGGCCACCGCTTCGGCGGTGGCCGTGGTTCTTGCAAGCTCTGCGATCTCATCGCCGCCGAGCACCCGATCGATATCGAGAAGGATCTTCACGCTGTTTGCGATCTTGCCCATGCCCAGGATGAAGCTGTTATCCACCGCCGCGCCCATTGACGGCGGGTTCTCGATGTTTTCCCCGGCGATCGTCAGCACCTCGCTGACGCGGTCGACGATGATGCCGGTGTTCAGCTTGCGGCCCTGGTGCCCGATCTCCACGACGATGATGCACGTCTCGTCGGTGCGTTCGGCCTCGGGCATGGCGAACTTGGCCCGCAGGTCCACCACGCTGATGACCTGCCCGCGCAGGTTAATCACGCCCTTAACGTACCCCGGCGTCCGCGGCACCGCCGTGATGTCCATGTACCCGATGATTTCCCGCACCTTCAGGATCTCCAGGCCGTAGCCTTCGTTCCCCAATGCGAAGGTGAGGTACTTGCCGCCCAGGTCGGCACGCCCGACGGTCTCGGCCTGCGTTCGGTTCAACTCGCTCATGTCAATCTCCTTGGTTTCTGCAGAAACACGCTATTCGTTGGTCAGTTCTATCAGCCCCGGAACGTCCAGGATCAGGCTCACGTTGCCGTCTCCCAGGACCGCCCCGCCGCTGATTCCGCGGAGCTGCCCGATTTCATCGCCGAGTTTCTTGATCACCACCTGCTCCTGCCCCAGCAGTTCGTCCACCAGCAGGCAGCAGCGGCGGTCGTTGTCCTGCACGATCACCACGAGGCTCTCGGCCGGGTTGCGCGTCGTCGGGTCCACGCCGAAGAGGTTGTGCAGCCGGATGAGCGGCAGCACCGCACCGCGCACGAAGACTGTTTCTCCGCGGCCCTGCACCGTGTTGAGCTGGTCGGGCGTCGGGCGGATCGACTGCTCGATGCTCGTGATCGGCAGGATGAACTTCTCACGCCCCACCTTCACCACCAGCCCGTCGATCACCGCCATCGTCAGCGGCAGCCGGATGGTGAACGTACTGCCCCGGCCCAGGCCGCTGTTGATTTCCACTCGCCCGCGGAGCTTCTCGATGTTCTGCTTCACCACGTCCATGCCGACGCCTCGGCCGGAGATGTCCGTCACCTTCTCGGCCGTGGAAAGCCCGGCGTGGAAGATCAGCTTGTAGACCTCGGAGTCCGGCAGGTCGGCACCTTCGGGCACGACGCCGTTGGCGATCGCCTTCTTGAGAATCTTGTCGCGGTTGAGGCCCCGCCCGTCGTCCAGGATCTCGATGTTGATGTTCCCGCCCTTGTGGTAGGCGCGGAGTTCGAGCCGGCCTACGCGTGGCTTGCCGGCCGCCTCGCGTTCGGCCGCCGGCTCGATGCCGTGGTCCACCGCATTGCGAACCATGTGCACCAGCGGGTCGCCGAGGCTGTCGACCACGTTGCGGTCCAGTTCGGTTTCCGCGCCGTTGATCTCCAGTTCGACTTCCTTGCCTGCCTTGCGGGCCACGTCGCGCACCAGCCGGGTCATCTTCCGGAAGACGTGCCCTACCTGCACCATCCGCAGGCTCATGGAGAGTTCCTGCAGTTCACGGACGATCTTGCCCATCTGCCCGACATTGCGCCCGAGCCGCTGGTTGTCCTCCACCATGCCCGAGAGGTCCTGCGCGACCATGGCGTTGGAGATGACCAGTTCGCCGACCATGTTGATCAGCCGGTCGAGGCGGTCGGTCTGCACTTTGACGGTGCCGTCGGTGCTGTTCTGTTTGGCCGGGGCGTCTTCGGCGCGGCGGCCGAAATTCACCACGCCCGGTGCCGCCGGGGCCTCTTCACCGGCGACGTCTGCCCCTGCTTCGCCGACGACGGCGTCGGCCGGGGCTCCGTCCTGGTCGTCTGTCATTCGGCCGGAGAGTGCCGAAGGCGGCATTGCCACCACGTCGGGCACGACGCCCTCCTCCACCGCGTTGACGTAGGTCTCGAGGCGGTGGGCCAGGTCCGCGACGCCCGGCAGGCTGTCCAGCGGGGTCATCGCCTTGGCCGCGTCGTCAAGACGCCAGATCAGCCGCTTCATCAGGTCAATGCTTTCGAGCACCAGGTCGGCGGCGGTGCCTGTGACGGCCAGTTTGCCTTCGCGGCCTCTGTCCAGCAGGTTCTCGGCGGCGTGCGACAGGTTTTGGATCTGCTGCAGGTTGAGGAACCCGGCCACGCCCTTGATCGTGTGGAATGCGCGGAACAACGCCCCGATCGCCTCGAAATCGTCGGGGTGGTCCTCCAGTTTGAGGATCTCCTGCTCTGCGATTTCGAGGTGGCTGGCCGCCTCACCGATGAACTCGGTCAGCAGTGGCACGTCGTCCTCGACGAGCAGGTGCGGCGGCGGCTCCTCCAAAGGTGCGGCAGGTGCGAGGGCGGTCATCGCGGCAGGCTTTGTAGCGGGCTTGGAAGCGGCTTGAGGCTGGGCCGGCCCCGGCGAGAACGCCGGCGGCGGCGGCGGTGCCGGGAAGACGACCACGTGCTCGGCCTCGGTCGCGGCGGCACCGTTGCGATGGGCGACGGCGTGAGGGTCGGCACCGTCGGCCTGGGCGGGCGTGTCCGACCAGATCGCGAAGCTCGGCTCGCCGTCGCCGTCGGTCGGCCCTGTGATCGCCACGGCCGCGTCGGCGTCTGCCGGCTCAGTCGGTTCGGCGTCCGCCTGCGATCCCGCGCCCTCGATATGGGGCGTCTGGCCGAGCAGCTCACGGGCCTGGCGGGCCAGGCCGTTGAGCGTGGCCAGGTCGGCAGCGGCGTCGGTCGTTTCGGCGAGGATGAGCTGCTCGAGGATGCCGCGCCCCTTGGCGCTGAGTTCGCCGAGCGAGGCGATCATCTCCGCCGAGCCGGCCGACGCTTTGGCCTGCGCGTCGATCTGCTCCCACGAGGTGTGCGCCTCGGCCAGGAGGGGCAAGTCCCCCAGGTCCGCCGAGGCAAGCGACCGCTCGAGTCCGTTCAATAGTTCAGCAAGCTTTCCCATGCGTTAGCCCTTACCCCGTACTCGACGGGTCCCGACCGCCGACAGATCCGTTTTCGACGGAAAGATCGACGAGCTTCAACAAGTTACCGGCACAGTTTCCTGGCCGACGTGAAAGGCCCCGGCCCGTGCGGGGACGTGCCCGTTCCGATCTGTGTTGTCGGACCAGTTGCCGCTCGGGCATCGCAGATTTGTAGCCAGCCCGATATTCGCCACCGACCCCGGCGGGACGAGGCCACGCGAGTATCACGGCCGACGCACTTATCGGACGCCGCAAGGCTGCTGTTTGGGGGGTAAGGCACCTGAGCGTCCGCGGCGGGCCGACGGACGGCCCGGAGACAGGCCCCGTGACGCGCGCAGGCGACTTGCCACGCCGGGCACCAGCAGCCCTTATCGGACGTCAACCCGTCGAGATGAGGGGAAGGAGGGTATTGCCCCGCGTGGCCACCGTCAGCCGGCAAACGGGCCGGCAAAGTGCATTGCCGGGTCGATCCGCTTGCACGAAGCGGGCGAAGTCCAGTCAAAACGCCCCGTCTCGTGGAGCAACCGGGCCTGGGCGGCGGCGTCGCGCATCGCCTCGACGAGCCCCGGCACGCATTGGGAAGCCGCCTCGCCCTCCTGATGCACGACACGAGCCTCCGCCGGGATCTCGACGACCGGCGCAGCCTCGCTGACGGCGTTGATCAGCAGCGTGTGGTGCAGCCCGAAGTCGATCGTGGCGATGCGGCTTGCGTCCGCCTCGCCGCGGACCCACCGGGCGAACTCCCGCGCGACGTGGGTGCGGTCATCGTCCACGGGCACCTGTTCGTGCCCGCCGGCGTGGTCGATCACGACGTTTTCGAAGGCGTGGAAGCGGACGCGCCCGGCGTCGCCGACGATCTCGATGCGAGGCTGCTCGGCGGGCCGGCCGGCGTGTGTGAGGAGGACGACAAGCTCCCGGTCCCCTTCGAGTTGTACGCGGAGCGAGCAGGTGTCGTAGTTTTCGATGGGGTTGGCGCGGTAGAGCTCGGCCTCGACGGCCAGCGGGCGGGCCGAGACGGGCGTGGGGCTCAGCCAGTCCATCGCGAGGTTGACGAAGTGCGCCAGGGCGTTGTTGGCCGGGGAGTCGAGCACCCAGGTGTCGTCCCGCTTGAGTGCGCCGGCCCAGGCGTTGCGGGCGAAGTAGGCGTTGCCCCGAGGCCAGCTCGCCCAGAGCGTGCCGCGACGGACCGTCCCGATTCTCCCCTCGGCCAGTGCCTGCTTCACCTTGTGGCGGTACGGCAGGTAGATGTCCTGAAAGCCCAACGCCAGCTTGAGCCCGGCGGCGTCGGCGGCGTCGGCCATCGCGCGCACGTCCTGAATACTGCCGGCGGCCGGCTTCTCACACAGCACG
This sequence comes from Phycisphaerae bacterium, assembly GCA_050329715.1. Taxonomy (GTDB): domain Bacteria; phylum Planctomycetota; class Phycisphaerae; order Tepidisphaerales; family Tepidisphaeraceae; genus DAIOTR01. Next base: position 30,976 of record JBHJOM010000085.1, on the reverse strand, counting down.
TGCTTCCCGGCATGCAGCGCCTGCTCGGTGAACGGGCGGTGGAGGTGAATCGGCAGCGGCAGCCAGACGGCCTCGACCTCGGCCTCGGCGAGCAGCTCGGCGTAGGACTCGAACACCTTCACGCCCCTGGCGCGAAGCTCGGCCGCCGGTGCGGCGAAGGCGGCAAGGTTCGGCTCGCAGACCGCGTGCAGACGGACGGCAGGCTCCGGCTCGGCGGAGGCTTCGCTCAACAGGTTGCAGATGCTCGCGGCATAGCCGCCTAGCCCGGCCGAGGCGAAAACGAGCGGCTTCATACCGGCAACATACTTTCTGCGGCCGGCGTCCGCGACCTCGGCCAGGCAACACCCCTGTTGCGACACGGCTTCAAGCCAGCGGCTCGATATCCACCCAACGCCGCTCCTGCCAGCTCTTGATGCCGGCCTCGGCCAGCTGCACGCCCTTGGCCCCTTCCAGCAGGCTGTAGGCGAACGGCTCGTCGAGCGCGACATGCCGCAGGAACATCTCCCACTGAATCTTGAAGGCGTTGTCGTAGTTCGTCGCGGCGGGCATCTGGTCCCAGTGGTCGTAGAAGTTGATCGGCTGCTCGATGTCCGGGTTCCAGACCGGCTTGGGCGTCATGTTCGACTGCTGAATGAAGCACTCTCGCAGCCCCGCCACGGCCGAGCCTTTCTCGCCGTCCACCTGAATCGTCAGCAGGTCGTCCCGGCGGACGCGGGTGCACCAGCTGCTGTTGAACTGCGCGACGGTCCGGTCGCCGGGGCCGTTGACCTCCAGCTCGAAGATGGCGTACGCGGAGTCGTCGGCGGTGGCTTTGTAGGCGGTGCCGGTTTCGTCGATGCGTTCGGGCAGGTCGGTGCGGGCCGAGGCCATGACGCTCTTCACGGGGCCAAAGACGTTGTCCAGCACGTACCGCCAGTGGCAGAACATGTCGATGACGATGCCGCCGCCGTCTTCGTTGCGGTAGTTCCAGCTTGGCCGCTGGGCGGGCTGGTCATGGACATGGCCGGTGAAGACCCAGTAGCCGAACTCCCCGCGGATGCTGAGGATTCGCCCGAAGAACCCGGTCTCGATGAGCTGGGACAGCTTGCGGATGCCCGGCAGCCAGAGCTTGTCCTGCACGACGCCGTTCTTGATGCCGGCCTCCTTCACCGTGTGGTAAAGCTTCAGCGCCGTGGCGGTGTCGGTGGCGGTAGGCTTCTCGCAGTAGACGCTCTTGCCGCCCTTGGCGGCCATCTCGACGAACCTGGCGCGGAACTGCGTCCCTGAGGCGTCGAAGAAGATGTCGCACCGCTTGTCGTTAATCGCGGCTTCGACGTCGGTGCTGTAGTCCTTCACGCCGAGGCGGGCGGCCAGGTCCTTGAGCTTGTTTTCACTCCGGCCGGTGAGGATCGGCTCGGGCATGAGCGTCAAATCGTTACCGACCTTCACGCCCCCCTGCTCGCGGATCGCCAGGATGGACCGGATCAGGTGCTGGTTGGTGCCCATGCGGCCGGTCACGCCGTTCATAACAACGCCGAGAGTTTTTATTTGCATCTGTGTCCTTGGCTGGCTTTCGTTCGAGCCCACGAGATTACGGATTTCAGCTTTCGACGCGAGCGCGACACCCTGGCGCCGGCAGCAACAGGACGGCGGCAGGCGAATGGGCAACATGCTCGGCAGGCGTGCTGGGCAAAGCCGGGCGGCATGAGTTAAACCGGCCGGCTCAAACGCCGATAGCCAAAGGGAGCCCGCTAAGGGGAGCGAAGACTCAGCATGAAACTTTCGGCCCAAATCTTCGAGCAGGTCTCACAGAACCTGCGTTGCTACGAGGACACGACACCCGACGAGCGTCGGATTGAGCCGCGAGTGGGGATTATGGCTCACGTGGTCGTCACGATGCGTCAGCCGGGCAACCCGGTGAGCCAGCAGGTGGAGCTACGGATCCGCGATCTCTCGGCCGGAGGCATCGGGCTGATGACGCGCAAGCCGATTCTCGTCGGCAGCCGGTTCAGCCTGCTTCTGCCGCGTAGCGAGTTTGAGAAGCCGCTGGCGACGGTTTACGAGGTGAAGTATTGCCGGCAGTTGAGCAGCTACATGTTCCAGTCCGGGGGGAAACTGATCGCGATCGGCAACCGATCGGCGAACCTGCCGGCGGCGTCGTTTCCGGGGCATGTTGCTTAGCTTGTGGCCCCTGGCGGACGTGCGAATCAAGGTTGCAGCGGGCAGTCGGATTCAAGCTCGCGACGCTCAAGCGCCGAATCCCCTTGATACGCAAGGCGAAAAGCCGTCGATAACCGGACGCAATTGTTGCAATGAACCGGAATTCGGCTAGTTTCTCGCCACGCAAGCGGGCAGCCGGCGTGACGGCAGCCCTGCCGGTGCGGGATTCAGCGCCTTCTTCCACCGGGCCGAAGGTTCTGGGCGTCCCTCAACTGGCTTGCCGGGTCCGACGGCGCGGCCTGGTAAACGAACGAAACACTCGCCGACAGGAGTCACAGCATGGCTAAGACGACCACGACGACCAAGGCGCCGGCGAAGCCGATGACCAAGAGCCAGATCGCCGCCGAGATGGCCGAGCGCCTCGAACTGCCGAAGAAGAAGATCAATGAGTTCTTCGAGCAGCTCTCGGACCTGGCCTACAAGGAAGCCAAGAAGCGCCCCTTCACCCTGCCGGGCATCGGCAAGCTGGTCCTCCAGCACCGCAAGGCACGCATGGGCCGAAACCCCCAGACCGGCGAGCCCGTGAAGATTCCCGCCAAGAAGGTCGTCAAGTTCCGCATCGCCAAGCAGGCGAAGGACAACATCCTTCCGGCCGGTAAGTAACGCTGAAACAACAGCTTACGATTCGTCCAAGCCCGGGCCCCTCGGCCCGGGTTCTTCTTGCGCACGCCGGAAGCTCACGCGAAGAAAACTTTTTCTGAGTTTCTTCTTGACCTTGCCCCCAGCCCGTGCATAATCCCGCTCATCCAACCGACGCGAAAGGCAAGACAAAGCAAGCGAAACACGCAAAGCCAGTCAAACCCCTCCATGATCTCCCGCCCCGCCGAAGCAACTCGGCCTGCGACGATCGGCCAGCCGCCGACGACCGCAGACTGAAACGCCGGCAACCACCGCACTCAGGCTTCTGCCTCGCAGAATTCACCTGAGAGGTACATAAAGAAAACCAAGGCCGCTCATCCGACGTACAAACTACGCTCGTAAGCTCTGGCCTATCAAGAAACAACGGCTGCAACAGGCAGCCACCGGCCCGGCGGGTTTCCCTCAACCGCCACACGCCGGCATGACGGTTCTGCATCCTCCTCCTCCTCCGCACCGGCCCGAGTCGCATCCTCGGGCCGGTGCTTTTTTGCGCACCTCACCCCACGGCCGCGTGCAAAGCCGCCGACGCCCGCCGCCCATGCCGGCACACGGCATCCGGCTTTACCGCTACCGAAGGCGATGCACATGAAGATCACCGCCGTCGATACGCGATTCTGCGACGCATAACGGACGAACTGGGTCTTCGTGAAGCTTTCGTCGGATGCCGAACTCATCGGATGCCAGACTCGTCGGCTGGGGTGAACCGACGCTGGAGTACAAGGAGCACGCCGTCTTCGGTTCCGTGGCGGACCTGACGCCGGCACTGCTGGGCCGCGAGGCCGGCGACCTCGAGGCCGGCTTCACCTCGACCGTTCGCAGCGGCACGGTTTCGGGGTCGATACCCAGGCGTTGGAAGTACCGTTGCCACTCGCTCCCCACGCGTCAACGCACCGCGGCCGGTCTCGCCGATGTGCAGCACGCGGCCGGCTCGCCAGCAGACTGTTGCCGTGGACCTTCTCTGCCCGGGAGGCGATCTGCCAGCGCGACGGGCCGGTGCCACCATTCGACGGCAGCAGTGCGAGCGTCCGCTCCGCGGCGATGCTCACTCGCGTCGCCGCACCCATCATCTCGCTCGAAGTATCAAAGGCCGCTGCCCCTGTGGTGCGCGGAACTGATACTGAAGTGTGGTTTGAGAACGTTGAGCCGCGGTGTAGTCCGCGGAACGGTTACAAACTTTGGGGAGCAGACCAACCGGGGCTAGTTTGCCAAGTCCGGCCGGGCGGCCAGGATGCCCCAGTTGTATGCATTACGCAGGATCGCGTTGATGGTGTATTCGTTCATGGAAGCCAACACGGCGATATCACTGTAGGCCTCGTAGGCCGGCCAGGTTCGCGAATGGGGCACCATCGTATTGGCGAAGATCCAGGTGTGTGCCCAGTCCTCGAATGTGTAGCGTTCGGCCGGATCGCTCTGGCCGCAGACGGTGATGCCGCGCGGTGCCCACTGTCCACTGACGCGACTGTCGAGATGCAGTGGCCAGCGAACCGGGTCATGTCCGAGGCCGGTGGTCAGGGCACGGTTGTCGGGGTTGCAACCGGCAGCGAAGTTGGCGGCACGGATGAGCCCGGCAAGATACTTCTGGTCACCGGTGAGCACATATGCACGGGGTATGGAAACGGAATTATTGCTCGGCACCGAGAAGTAGTGTACCCAACCCATCGGCGGCATGGAGTCGGTTGACGTGATACCAAAGCTGTTGCCATCGCCATAGACCAGGCCCCGGTCGGCCATGGTGGTGATGAACATCCTGGCCTTGTCTTTCGACGCCGCGTCGCCGAGATGGTCTGGCAGGCGAGCGTATGCAAATAACGCCTCGCCTTCCCGGAGCAACTGCCTGGGCCTGTCCATCGTCGCAAGCATCGTGGTTTCCTTGAATACCTGGTGATACTTTTCATCGCCGGTCAGCCAGTACAGTTCGACCGCCGCCAGATTCCGGGCGGTATTCAGTTGATCGAAGACATTGTTATATCCGGTCTTTTTCGTGCTGTCCGACAGCGATGCCATGACTTCGTCGCCGTGCGCTTCGGACCAGTCCCACGCTTTGATCGCGGCTTGGCGATACTCCGCCGCCAGGGCCGGGTTCAGGTCCGCGACGAGCCGGGCGAACTTGGCGGCCTTACCGGCGAACCGCTGGCTGCTTACCGGATCCGGCGCGAAGGCCCCGACGAACAGGGACTCCTGCCAGCTTGCCTCGCCCTTTCGCGGGTGCTCGGTGGATTCGATCCCGCCACGCACCCCGCCGTCGGGTTCCTGCATCCGCCGGTAAAACGCCAGATTCCAGAGGGCCTCGTTGAGCAGGTCCGGCAGGTTGTCGTCCGCCTCGTCGGTCGGCAGGTTCAGTTTCAAGTCACGGAACCGGTCCGGGAAAATCTCGTAGAGTTCCAGCAACAGATACGAGTGATCGAGATGATTGGCGCGCCTGTCCCAATCGCCGGCGTCCATGTAACCGCCCCACGCGTTCGGCAGCGGCGTGGGAAGCTCGCCCGACTCCACCAGTTCCGTGGCGGCCTTCTGGACTGCCGCCGTCTCGCCTTCCAGCCTCGTGATTGACAGAGGATATACATCGAAGCCCGCGTCCTCCGGATGCATGGTTCGAGGGCGACGGAACTCGATCCCGGGCACATTCATTTCCACGCCACTGCGGTGGACGAGCACCCCTTCCATCGACAACCTGAACGCCTCGGCCCACGTGTCCTCCGCGATGCGGAAGGGGTAACTGCAGCCGACGTTCTCAACGTAAATGCGATACGCGCCCGGCCGGTTCAGCGACGAGAAATCAAGCGTGTAAACCGGGGTCTGCGCGTAGTTGCGCCCGTGAACGTGGGACTCGGAGTCGTCCGCAGCCTTGGCCAGTTCGGCCCGGCCGGTGAAGACGGCTTCGCCCGTCGCCTCGTCGACCACCTCGAAGCGGGGAGGCTGCCCATCGGCCGCGAACTCATGCGCTCCGCCCGTGCCCAGCCAAAGCGACAGCTTGCCCTGCTTGAACGGATCGTCAGGCCGAAACCCGATGTGCGAAACGTGTACCGCCTCGCTGCGGGTGCCGCGGGTTTCGTGCGTGTAGGACACGCTCGGCTGGGCCGTGTTCACCGCCTGGAAACCAACGGTGTAGGTTCGGCCGGCCTGCAGCGGCTCGGGCAACTCAAGGTAGACCCGGACCATCGTCGCCTGGCCCCGATAGGCGTTGGGCTTGCGCTTCACATGAACCTGAACCGGCTGCACGGGCTGGGCATAACGCTCGTCGTCGTCGCTGGAAACCCGATAGGCGGCCGCCTCGCCCAACGTTTCTGGCGTAATCGGCCTGCCCGTGGAAGTTATCTCCCGCCAGACTTTGCCGGCTCGTATCGCCAATGATCCGAGTCGTTCCGGCTGGGCACCTTCCCGCGGCCGCATGACTTCCAGATGAATCTTCGACAGGACCGGTTCGCCGTTCTCCCAGGTCCACACCTCTCTGCCGTCGCGTTTGATCTGATCGCCCGGCTGCGGCTCGTAATACACCTGACCGACCGGTTCTACAAAGCGGTCCTGAATCTCAATCCCGATCATGGTCGGACCGATGGGATAGACCCGCTCCACCCGCGGGCCGTCGGGGTGATGCTCTACACCCGTGCTCAGCATGCGCTCGAGTTTCTGACGCTCCTGCTCGGCCTGACGTTGCTCCCGCTCCACGCGCACGCGGGTTTCTTCCACAGCCTCTGCACGGCTTTGCAGTACCGACTGGGGGATGTCCCTGGTCACCGCGATTTCCTGGAGAACGAGGTGGACGGTCTGTCCACTCCAGTCTCCGACTACGGACCAGCTTTTGATCGTCTCGAGGTTCATGCCCGGGACGTCCCCCGGCTTGTTGATCGCGATGTCACTGCTGAGTTCGGCACCACTGACGGGATAGAGCACCGTGAACTGCTCCCTTGAGGCGCCAGATAGGAGATACCTGAATGTCAACTCCGTTCCGTCGCCGTCGGTAATGTTCAGGTTGATGCGGGTGGCCTGGTTATGCTCGCCGAGCTTCACACGGATGACCGGCACGGCGTCGCCGAACGCACCGAGGTTGGCGGCGGCGTTGACGCCGAACCCGCCCTGCCCCCGGGTCTGCGGCCCGCCGACCTCCAACCCCTCGGGACCCTGCTTGACCGCTTTTTCCCATTGAAGAAAGGCGAAATCCGCACCTGCCGCACGGAAGTCGCGCAGGATCAGCCGCTCATCGTCCGCCGACCCGCTACCCGACAGAAGCCCGACCAGCAGTACCGTTAGAACACAAACGACATACTTTGAGTAACCCTGCATCAGACGTACCTCCGTAAAGCTATCAACTCCGCACGTTCACCGCCGGGCTTCGCCCTTCCACCACCTCGATGCCATCAACCAGGTAAAGCTTCTGATCTGAAGAGGGGCGTGTTTGTAGCGATGCTAGCGTCCCATCACCGTCAGTGTGATCGGGCCCTGTACTCACCTTGCCTTCGCCGGCACTGAACTGAGTTCAGCGGAGTGGCCTTACGAGACAGGCAAGCTCTTTACGCTATTCAAGTGGCATGGATACAGGACCCCGGCCGTCGAAGTAGGCGCTTTGCCACCTCCCCACGGTGCGGAGGTCGCCACGGTCGAATGCGCGTGCCGAACCATCGTACATGGCCGCATTGGTCCGCATGTTGTGCCGCAAGGCCGGCCTCCCCCCGCTCGTGGGTCCACCCCGCCCGACAGCAATATGCTCGCCATCACCGTTACCAACGCCGGTCGCGTAGCTGTGGGCCCATCCATCGAGCACCACCATGTAGTCGCTGGCGTTCCGAATGCGATGTCGGTAACGGAATCGGGCGTAGGCCGTGGTCTGATCGCCGACGAGACCGATCGGAACGATTGACTTCTCATGCCTCCAGGTGGCCCAGCTCGGCAGCGTAGGGTCGTAAACCCCGTCAATGCCTGCTCCGTAGGTGTGCCAGTAGTTTCTCCAGGGAAGTCCCTCGGAAGGGCATCTGACGACCAATGATTGATCCGGCAGATACTGGAGCTCCATCAGGATCCTGGACCAGGGTATGCTTTCGCCAAGGCCGTTCCAGTTCTCGCCGGGAGCATTTCGGTACGAGTACATTGTGACGTACTTGTAGTCATTGGCGTACGTGGCGAACGCTATGCCCACCTGCCGCATGTTACTGAGGCAAGCCGAAGAATTTGCTGCCTCCCGCGCTTTGTTCAGTGCCGGCAGCAGCAGCGAGATGAGTACGGCGATGATCCCGATAACCACGAGCAGCTCGACGAGCGTAAATCCTTGTCTGCGTGTCATGTCATACCTGCGGAGCATGTGTAGTCCCGTTCGCCTTCGACGGCGAGAACCGTCGTGCTGCATGAAGGGGCCGGCCCGCCAGGACAGGCCGGCCCCGGATACGCCGCCGCGCCGGCACCCTTTTACCGACGCCGCCGGAGCAGTGTCAGTCCGCCGACCCCCAGCAGCGACAACGACGCGGGTTCGGGAACCTGGGCAAGCGTCAGGTCGGTCATTTGCCATTGGAATCCGCCGCCGGTTCTATTGTTGTAGTTCTGCTTGAGTATGAACTGGAAGGCTGATTTGGATGTCTCATTGTCCCGCGCGGAGAGATTGATGAAGTCAAAGCTCCCGTAGGACGTATCTCCTCTGAAGTATTCAGCTTCCTGCGTGCTGAAGTTCAACACCATCGTAAACTCGACCCAGCCACTGGTGGACGTAAGGTCATCTCCGAGAAATGTCCCATTCGCGGCGTTGCCACCGGCTCTCATGGCCCCACTCCCTCGAATAAACATCTGTGACATCACGCGTTCGCTTGTGTCACGAATCAGGATCTCAATATTCTGATCGTCCTCAATGCCTCCGTTGTCGACACCCGAGTTTGCCAGATAGTTGAGGCTAAAGGAGACGACCAGCATGTCGTCCAAAGGGTTTACCGGCGAGAAGCCGAGCTGGGATTGGGTGAATAACCCACCCACCCCGTTGAACACTGTGTGGTTATTGGCGTAGTTCAATACGCCCGCAGCGGCGTCAACGGTGTAGCTTGTATTCGAACCTGCAGGACCGCCCCAGTTACCGGGCACGCCGTCAACGATCGGCTGCCCGTTAAGCGGTCCGTTCGTGTACCCCTGAGCCGTCGAGAAATCGACGACCACGGCGGCGGACGCCTGCCCCTGTGACATTGACACCGTGCCGAAACCCATTGCTGCGAGCATCGCAATTCGAACGCACTGCATCCTAACCTCCGAGTGAAAAGACTTGACAAAAGCCAACAGGCAATCAGAGCCTGACTGGTCCCTACCGAAAAGCTGGCCGGACGTGCCGACTCGCTTGCTTGAATATACCACCGAAAGCGGCTGATGCGTGTTGATTTGCGTAATTTTTGTGCGTTATAGTACGCCTATGCCACCCGCCCAGCAGCCGTCGCTTCGCCGAGTTCTCGTCGTGTGCAACGAAGAGGAGCGGGCCTCGCGGGAGGTCATGCGGGGGATCAGCCAGTTTTCACGGGAGCACGGGCACTGGGCGTTCGTGCATCGCCCCCGCCGCCTGTCGGCGTTGGAGGCAGTGGAGGCACGCGCGCCCGCTGCGGACGGCATCATCCTCCGCGCCGCGTACAACGAGTTGGACCAGCTTCTCCAACGCGTGCCCCCGGAGTGCCCCGTCGTCACTTTCATGAACCGTCATGACGGTTCGCGCGCCCCAGTGGTCACGGACGACGAGCAGCTCATCGCCGAGACTGCGATAAAGCATTTGATGGGGGCCGGCCTTCGCCGATTCGCGTTTGTGGATCACTACAACCCGCACTCGCTCCGATCCGACGCCTTTGTTGCCTGTGCCGAAGCCCACGGCTTTGAGTGCCAGGTCATTGCCCTGCGAAGGCTGTCCGAGGTCTGGTCGGTTCAGCTTGAGAAACTGGGTGAGTGGCTTGTCGAGCTGAAGAAGCCGGTGGGCGTGCTTGCCTTCGAATCGGCCCTTGCCGCGGAGGTGGCCACCGCATGCCAGGAGGTGTCGCTGCGCGTGCCTGATGAAGTCGCGATCCTGGCGACCGGCGACGACCTGTGTTGTGAAATGGCGTGGCCGCAGATCTCGGCGATCGACATGGACTTCCTGGGCATGGGCTGGGAAGCCGCCGCCATGCTCGAGGCCCTGATGCGGGGCGAGACGCTGCCCCATCGCAGAGCGGTGGTGAAGCCTCGCGGGGTCATCAAGCGGCACTCGACCGACGTACTGGCGATCGACGACCCTCGCGTGGCCGATGCCGTGCGCTTCATCCGCAGCGAGGTCGCCGCCGGCATCAAGGTGGACGACGTGATGCGGGAAGTGCTCGGATCGCGCCGAACGCTGGAGCACGCTTTCCTGCGCCACCTCGGCCATTCGATTCACGCGGAGATCACCCGTGCCAGGATCCAGTTGACCCAGCAGATGATCGCCACAACCGACCTGGCCCTTGAAGACATCGCCGCGCGCTGCGGCTTCAGCGATCGTACCCGGCTCAGCTCCATCTTTCGTCGCGAGACGGGTCTTACGCCCAAGGCCTACCGCCAGCAGTCTCGCCGGGGCCGCTCCAAGCCTTGACTTCGAGGCGATGCCCCCTTGGCCGAGCTGTCCCACGGAGCGTCCGAGAGAACCAGCCAGCAAGGCAGGGGCTGGTCGTTCGTTGCGGCGTTTGTCGCCAGGCAGTAGAGTCTCCGCGCGGCAACGGTGCGGGGCTGCTTTCAGCGGGCATGGTCCAGTATCCGCCAAATGACAAGCCCACGACCCTGACGAATCGTGCGTGAGGGTAAACCCGGATTGGCTGCCCCGCGAGGATACGATCATGCACCTGGACCTCTCGCTCGACGCATGGAGTCGCGCCGGCTCGTACCTGCAGGTGCGACGCAAAGAGCCGAATGATCCCGATTCGCCGCTGGTCTATCAGACTGTAAGCCACAGCGTCTGGCGATCAGTCAGTCCTGGCGTTTGGGCACCCGACTTTTTCACACTTCAGATCGGGACCTCCCATGCGGCGTATCGACATGACGCCACCGTCGAGCGTCTGCGGTTGCACAGTCGTACGGACGCGGCGGTGGCGGAGCTGGCGTTCGCCGACGGGCAGACCCTTGCGGTTGGCGTGACCGGACAGATGTCGTTCATCGCCGAGAAGGTCATGGGGTGGGTAGCGTGTCCCTCCCCTGATCAAGTCCTCGTCTTCGACAGGCATGCACGCTTGACCCACCACTTCCGCGTGCTTCGCGGCGGCCGGATCGAAATCAGCGAACGCGACGCCGACTCAGCCACCCCGCAAAACGGCCACCCCCACAAACTGCTGACCGTGGCACTCATTGCCAACTCGGGCGAGCGACTCGACGCGGTGATCAGAAGCTGCCTGGTCGAAACCAGGCTGGATGACGTGGACGTGTCAGTGGACGAGGCGGCCGGGCTGACCAAGTCCGAGTGGAACCGCTGGCTTGCCAGGCGGCCGGTCGTTTCCGAAGAGTTCGAGACCGCCGCAGACTACGCGTGGTACACCCTGTGGCATCATCGCGTTTCGCCCGAGGGTTACATCAAGCGCCCGGCGATCGTCATGGGCAGGCTCTGGATGAACATGACTTGGCCTTGGGACGCCTGCTTTGCGGCATTGGGCGTCGGCTCGGCCGATGTCGAGCTGGCCTTCGATCAGGTGATGGTGCATTTCGACCACCAGACACCCGGCGGGCAGTTGCCCGACCATGTCCACGACGGCGAGGCAGCTTTCGGCTGGCTCAAGCCGCCGGTCCAGGGGTGGATCGTAAGGCTGCTCATGGACCAGTGCGGGGTGGACGCCTGCCGACATCGTTTGGAGCAACTCTACGAGCCGATGCTCCGATGGACGCAGTGGTGGTACCAGTATCGCGACGATGATCGCGACGGCATGTGCCAGTACAACCACGGCAACGACTCAGGCTGGGACAACAGCACCGTGTATGACCAGGGAATGCCCACCGAAGGGGTCGATCTGGCCGCCTACCTGGTGTTGCAGTGGGAGGCATTGGGCGACATCGCCGACGTCCTTGGGCGGCCCGCCGACGCCCGACGTTGGCGCGCGAGGGCAACTGATCAATTGCAGGCGCTCCTGAGTCATGGCGTTATGGAAGGGCAGCTCACCTCAGTCCGCAGTGGCGTCCACACGCCGCAGGCCACCACCTCGCTCATCACGCGGCTGCCTATCCTGCTCGGCAAACGCCTGCCGGAAGCTCTGCGTCAGCAGATCATCACCGATCTGCGACCCGATGGGCCGTGGCTCACGCGATTCGGACCCGCGACTGAATCCACCGAGAGTCCGAAGAACGCGGAAGACAGCTACTGGCGCGGCCCGATCTGGGCACCTCCTACATACATGCTCTTCGACGGGCTGCGCGCCGCCGGGGAGACGAACCTGGCCGCCGAGTTGGCAACCCGCTTCTGCCGCACCGTCGCCTCCCAGGGGGGCATGTACGAGAACTACAGCGCCATCACAGGGCGCGGCCTGCGCTGTCCCACCTATGCCTGGACCGCCGCCGTCTTCATCCGCCTGGCCGAGTGGCTGCACGATCACAAGACCCGGCATCTTGAGCCGCCCGCAGCAGGCGCGGCTTCTTCCGGCAGCGCGTCGAGTTGAGATCGCCACGAAGATACCCCAATCGATCGAGAGGGTTCTGCCGGGGCCGAGGCTGCTGGCGTACGTGATCGTCAGCAAGTTGCCCGACCACCTGCCGCAGTACCGGCTGGAGAAGCCCTTCGACCGCCGCGGCCTGAAACGCCGGCAACCACCGCACACAGGCATCTGCCTTGCAGATTCCGCCTGAGAGGTACAAACGCAAAACCAAGGCCGCTCATCTGACGTACAAATCACGTCGGTGAGTTTCGGCCGATCAAGAAACCACGGTTGCGACAGGCAGCCACCGGCCGGGCGGGCCATTCCAGCCGCCCTTCGCCGGGAAGATGGTTCTGCATCCTCCTCCGCACCGCCCCGAGTCGCATCCTCGGGCCGGTGCCTTTTTCTGCGCACGGCCCGCCCCGCTCCCCTGCTCCCCGCTCCCTGCTGCCTGCTGCCTGCTGCCTGCTCCCTGCTGCCTGCCCCCCTGCTGCCTGCCCCTACAAAATCCCGTCGCGCTCCAGCCTCAGCACGAACGCCAGTTCCGACCGCACGCCGATCAGGTTCGTCGGGCCCAGTGTCGGAAAGCCGATCGACGGCTGCGTCAGTCGGCCGGTGAGGAAGATTCGCCCGTCCGGCCGAATCGCCAGCCCGCTGCCGAAGTCGTCGCCCGCCCCGCCGAAGGTCGTCGAGTAGATGTACTTGCCGTTCTGCGAGAGGTAGAGGAAGTAGGCGTCGTAGCTTTCGGGCCGTTCGCCGTCGTCCAGCGCCAGGTCGTCGAGGGTAAACGGGCTGAAGGTCGAGGACCGCTCGATCCTTCCCGGGCCGGGGTCCAGGTCGATGATCCCGAACCAGCCCCCTGTGACCATCACGCTCCCCTGCTCATCGACCACCATCGCATCGACCGTCTCGTAGTCGGTGCCGGTGATCTGTCGTGCCCAGATCAGGTCGCCGCCCGGCGTGAAACGGCTCAGCAGGATGTCCGTGTTCGCGTCCCGCTCGTTGCGATTCACCTGCGAAACAAAGTTGAGCGTCGCCGGGCCCGGGTCGGCGTCGGCGATGCCCGAGAAGTAGCTGGCCACGTACAGCGAGTCGTCCGGCCCGGTCTCGATCTTCAGGCCGCCGTCGAGGAACTCGCCGCCAAACCCTTTGGCGTACCGCAGCGAACCGTCGCGCTCGTAAGCGGCCAGGAAGGTGTCCGTCGCGCCGATCTCCGGCAGGAAGGCGAAGCCCGGCCCCGGGTCAAAGTCCGCACCCTCCACGTAGGTGCCGGTGATGTAAGGCCTCCCCTGCGAATCGACGGCCACGCCGTTGACGCTCTCCTTCACCTCCGAAGCGACGGTGTCGCCGCCGAAGGTGTTCACGTAACCCAGCCGCCCGCGCGCCGAGTAGAGCGCCAGGAACGCGTCGCCGCGGCCCTCGGCGTTCACGATGAATTGTCGCGTCGGGTTCGGGTTGAAGTCGGCAAAGCGGGTGAAGTACCCGCCGGCGAACACATTGCCCGCCGCGTCCACCGCAATGTCATTCACGACGTCGTCGAACGGCCCGTCGATCACGGCGGTCCAGAGGAACTCGCCGTCGGGCGAAATGCGCGTCACGAAGCCGTTGTAGTAGTCCACGTCCGGGCCGCCGGAGCGCACGTCGGCACCGAAGTCCGCCTCCTGCCTGAACGCCCCGCCGACGTACACGCTGCCGTCCGGCCCGACCTCCAGCGCCCGCACGACCTCGCCGAGCGTGATCGGTGTGTTGCTGAACGGGAAGGCGTAAGCGTTCGTGAGGCGCGGGTTGACGGTGTACGCCCGCTCGAGGCTGCCGCTGATGAACCGGTTCGTGTAGTCGCCGCCGAACCGCACCGCCCAGATGAGCTTCCCGCGGACCGAGTACTTCGCCACGAACCCGTCGGTGTCGCCGCGGGCCGTCAGCGTTGTCGCGCTGGTGCCGGGCTGAAAGTCGGTGGTGCCCGAGAAGACGCCGGCGACGATGGTATTGCCCGCCGGGTCCACGGCCACCTTCGAGGCGTCGTTGTGAAAACGGTCGCCGAAGGTGAAGTTGAACAGGTCGGTGGCGAGCAGTCGGCGGTGTTCCAGATGTTCGATCATGGGGGATTCGGTCCTTGAATCGCGTGGGGTTCGTCGTGTCGCGTGCCCGTCTCGTAGGCCCGGCCGGGTCGCAGTTGTAACATGGCGGGCATGACGAAGCACCAGACCCTCACCCGCATCGAAGCCTCCGGCGTCGTGGCCGTTGTGCGTGCCCCGGGCCCGGACGTGTTGCCCGCCCTGACCGACGCCCTGCTGGCCGGCGGCGTCGTCGCCATCGAGGTCACGATGACGACACCGCGCGCCATCCACGCCATCGAAAAACTCGCCGACAGCCACGGCGACCGGGCCGTCGTCGGCGTCGGCACCGTGCTCGACGCCGCCACCGCCGCGGCCGCCATTCACGCCGGGGCGCAGTTCGTCGTCAGCCCGGTTCTGGACCGCGGCGTGATCGAAACGACGCTCAAGTACGGCAAGGTGAGTGTGCCCGGCGCGTACACGCCCACGGAGGTGCTGGCCGCCTTCGCCGCGGGGGGCGACGTCATCAAGATCTTCCCCGCCACCACGCTCGGCCCCGGCTACCTCAAGGACCTCCGCGGCCCGATGCCGCAACTGCGCCTCACGCCCACCGGCGGCGTGACGGTGGAGAACGCCGGCGACTGGATCCGCGCAGGTGCCGTCTGCATCGGTGCCGGCAGCGACCTGTGCCCGAAGGAGGCCATCGCCAAGGGGGACTGGGGGGAAATCACCCGCCGGGCGAAGCAGTTCACCGAGGCCGTAAGCCGGGCCCGCGGCGCGTAAGCGGCCAGAAGCTGGTCTTACGGTTTCTGTGCCGCGTCCCGCAGTCTGGCCAGTTCGTTCCGCGCCAGCTCCACCTCGCGGCCTTCGTGCAGGCCCTCGACGGCTTTGCTCAGGTAGGTTTGGGCCTTGGCGGTGTCGTTCGTGTAGCGTGCGTGGATGAGGCCTGCCATCAGCCGGACCTGGTTGATGTCGTCGGCCTGCGGGTAACGCTCCAGGAAGGCGTCGTAGGCGGCCGCGGCGGCGTCGTGCCGCGACAGCGCGAACAGGTGGTTGGCCACGTCCAGCTGGTTCTGCCGGCTGAGGACCTGCGTCGCGTCCACCTCGCGCAACGCCAGGTAGAAGCGGACGGCCTCGTCGAGTTTGTCGTGCGCGATCGCCTCGGCGGCGCTGGCACGAAGCTCCATCGCCCGCTCCTGCTGCGGGTTGACCTTCGCCGGCTTCTCGGCGGGCTGGGCGGTCTCGAAGAAGTTGTAACCCCCGGCGACCGCCCGGCGGTACTGCCGGCGGACACGCCAACGCCGCACCAGCGCCAGCGCATCATACGGGTTGTTGGGCACCAGCCGGGTGCTCAGCAGGGCCGTCGCGACGGCCACGCCGAACAGCGTCCCGCCGATGTGCGCCATGTACGCCACCGTCGCCCCCGTCCCGAAGAAGCCGGTTGAAAACTGTTTGATCACGTCCAGCGCGAAGTACGCCAGAATGATCCAGTAGCTGGCGACGTGCGCGACGCCGATGATGATGAAAAAGTAGACGATCGTGACGCGCGTCAGCGGGTACAGAATGAGGAACGCCCCGGTAACGGCCGCGACAGCCCCGCTGGCACCCAGCACCGGTGAATCACTGATCAGCACGTGCGCGCAGCCTGCGATCACGCCCCCGGCCAGGTAGAACGCCAGGTAGCCGACCTGCCCCATCCGCACGCAGACGCTGTTGCCGAAGATGTAGAGGAAGACCATGTTCCCCAGCAGGTGGGCAAAGCCGGCGTGCAGGAAGGCGTAGCTGAAGTAGTTGAAGAGGCCCGGGCTCAGCGGGTTGAGGTAGAAGATCTGGAACGTCGTGGCGTCCACCTGCTGGGCGAGGAAGATCAGCACGTTCAGCGCGATCAGGCCGTAGTTGACGTAAGGCTTCTGCCGGAGGGGGTTGTCCGTGCGGATCGGGAAAATCATCGCCGGGACATGGTAGCACGGCCGGCGGGCGGCGTGGCGCTTCTGTCCCGGCGGCTTTCGGCGGGGATTACGTCTTGCGCTTGATGAGCGTGACGCGTCGGCCTTCGCGGTCCCAGTTGACCTCGTCCATGTAGGCTTCCATCAGGAGGATGCCGCGGCCGCTGCATTTTTCGAGGTTTTCCTCGAGCGTCGGGTCCGGAACCTTGTTGCGGTCGAAGCCGGGGCCCTGGTCTTCGATGCCGATGCGGACCGCGTTGGGCCTGAAGTCCGCCTCGACGGTCACCTGCTTGTCGGCGGCGAGCTTGTTGCCGTGCTTGATCGCGTTGATGAGCCCCTCTTCCAGCGCCAGCTTCAGGCCGAAGCCGGTTTCTTCGCCGAAACCGTGACGGGCGGCGGCGGCCAGAATCTCTTCCTGGACCTCTCGGCCGGCGTCGAAGGTGCTTGGTATGACACGGCGGATTTGCTCCGGCGGCGCCTCGGGCGCTTCTGCCCCGGTCGACGAACGCCTGGTTGCCTGCGGATCCGCCATAGGGCTTTGCCGGTGAGAGTGCGGTGACCACCTCGGCCGTGCCACCTGGCCGGCCACATTCTGCCGACGCCTCACTCCTTGAAGCTGTGCATCGCCTGGTCGCGCGTCGAGAAGATGCGAAAGAGTTTGTCCAGCTTGGTGATCTGGAAGACTTCCATGATCTGCGGCTTGATGCATGCCATCCGGAGCATGCCGTTCTGCTGGCGTATGCGGTTGTTGATGTCGATCAGCACGCCAAGCGCCGCCGACGACAGGTGATCGACATTTCCGAAGTCCAGCAGGACGCGTGGCTTCTCGTTCGACTCGATGAGATGAACGAGTGCGAGCTTGATCTCGTTGATGTTCGCCTCGTCGAGAATCTTGTTGTTCGTGAACTCGACAACGTGAACGTCCTTGTCCTGCGTGATCTCGATGGGTGCGGCTTGCTCGGGCATGGTTGGTGTCCTGATGTGTGGCTGCCCTCGGGGCGAAAAACGTAGGGTAGAAGTGGGCTAACCAAGCGTCAAGAAGCCGGCACCGTTGCCGACGACTCCGAAGCCCGCCGACGACGCCCGCTTGACGCCGCCAAGAGGCCGGCCGCACTCACCAATGCAACCGCCATGGCCGCAAGGTAAGACGTCCATTCTACGCCGGCAGAGGCCGCCAGGTCGCCAGGCCCGCCCGATTGCCCCGCACCGCCCAGCGATGCCATGTCCGGCGGGGGCACGTATGGGGCGTTGACGGCGACGCCTGCGACAAGCCCCGGCTCCGGCCGCTGCGGGCTCGTCGGCTGCGCCACATACGCAACGCCCGGCCCGAAAGACTCCAATACATTCCCCAGCAAAACCAGCCAGTCCACGACGCCCGCCGACGCCGCCGGACCGACCGCGAACCAGACCTGCTCGCCGCGCAACGCCAGCGCGACCACGCCGTCCGCCTCCGCCAGGGCGCGCCAGCCGTCGCCGGGCGGCCCGGCCGAGACGATCGCCGTCAGCCGCGAAACGTCCACGCCGGCAAGCCGTTCGTCGTCCTGCCGGACGAGCAGCGGAGCCGGGCCTGTGTTTGCCGCTGCGCCTGCCGGCGTTGTTGGCATCGTTTCGCCCGGTACGACGACGTCCGCGTCGGGGCCAGCGCCGAGGCGCACCGCGCGAGCCGTTGCCGAGGCCGGGTTGGCCCGCCGCCACGCCTCGACCCCCCGCCGGAGCGACGACGGGACCTCCGCGGTTGCCACCGGGGCGACGTCCGAGCCGCGGCGTGCCAGGTGGGCGACGTCGTCGGCCCGGAGGGCATCGGCAGGAAGCAGGCGGACGCTCAGCGTGTCGGCGAGTGTCGGCACGTCGACGAAAACCTCGCCCGGCGCGTCGATCGGTTGCTCCGTCCGCCGGCCGCCGCTCTGGACGACCAACGTCCCGCGTTCCACGTCTCCCAGCACGCGCACCATGACCTGCGGCCGGGGTGATTGCGTGGCGGCGAGGTAGGCGATGCCCGCGTTCGCGTAACCCACGCCGGCCCAGACCCGCGGCACGTCCACCGGTACGTCTGTCACGGCCAACAGCCGACCGCTTCGCCCGAAAGCCTCTGCGGCCGTGGCGTCGCGGACGGCGGCGCGGGTATCCACCGGCACCGGCCCGGCGGCCCGGGCCGCAGCGACGGCCGTGTGGCGCGTGCCATGCTCCGACACGCCGCCCGGCACCAGCACGAGGCGCGTCGGGCCGGTCCCGTACGCTTCGGCGAGGCGTGCCTCTGCGGCGTCGAGTGCCAGGTCGTAGCGGAGTCGGCCGGCGGACACGGCCGTCATGCCGATGCCGCGGTCGACCAGGAGCGTGACCGCCCCGCCGTCAGGCAGCGCAACGTGCGGCCGCCCGGCCGACAGCACCGCAAGCAGACTCGCCAGCAGCAACAGCACGACCGGCCAGGGGGGCAGCCGCCGCCGGTTGCGCGTTGCCACGCTGGTCCCCACCGGCCAGAGCCCGACGAACGGCACGCCGTGCGCCGGCGGCCGCCGCCGGAGTACGTACGCCACCACGCCCGCCCACGGCACCAGCATCAGCAACCAGAAGGGCGTAAGAAACGTCACCGGGCGATTTTAGGGCCGACCGCGCGGGCTTCCAGCCTGGCGTGCCCTGGAGGCGGTTACTCGTCGCCGACGATGGCGATGGAGTCCTTGCCGGACTTTTTGGCGGTGAACATGAGTGCCCGGTCGGCGGCGGCCATGAGGGCTTCGGGCGTCGTCGCGTCGTAGGGGTAGACGGCCATGCCGCCGGAGATCGTCAGCCGGCCTCGGCCGCTGTCGCCAAGGGCGGTGAACTCCTGCGAGTTGATCAGCCGTCGGAAGCGGTTGGCGATGGCCAGCGGCGTCGGCGGAATGCGGCTCTGCGGGGCGACGTTCGGGTCACGCGGCTGACGCGGGCCTTCCTTCTCCCAGAAGATCACGGCGAACTCGTCCCCCGAGATCCGCGCGACCATGTCATGGTCCCGGCAGCTTCGCTTCATGAGCGTGGCCGTCTGGCGGAGGATCTCGTCGCCCACGCCGTGCCCGAACTGGTCGTTGTACTGCTTGAAGTTGTCGATATCGAACAGCAGGAGCGTCACGGGGAACCGCCCGACGCGGGCCTTCTTCAAAATCTGTTGCAGGAAGTGCCGCAGGTACCGCGCGTTGTACAGGCCCGTGAGTTCGTCGGTGATCGCCAGCTTCTGAAGCTGCGCGTGGCGGCGGTCGAGCGTGTGGGCCTTGGCGATCAGCCCGGCGAGCTGCGCGAGCATGTGGCGGGCGCTGGCCTCGTCCTCGGCACCGGTGACGATCAACGCCAGCCGGTCACGATGCTTGCTGGCCAGACGCAGCGGCTGCTCGATGAGCACCTGCCCGTCCCCCGGCTCGAAGGTCGCGTCGGCGGGGAGACGCATCAATTTGAACGGCGGCGCGAGGCGCTTGTTGATCTGCTCGATGATGCTCTCGACGGCCCGCTGCGGGTGGTGCAGCAGCGCGTCCATCACCAGCTCGGCGACGGGCATGTTCACGAACGGCGTGCTGCCGTCGGCGGCGTGGTCGGCGTGGGCGTCGGTCTCGTCGTCGTCGGCCCGCCTGATGCCGGCGGGCTTCACGGCACCCCCGCCGTCGGCCGGGGTGAACGTGGCGGTGCTGCCGAAGATCAGTTTCAGCTCGCCTGCGTCGGCGGGGGTGATGAAATAGTCGTCGCAGCCGCAGTCCATCATTCTCTTGGACAGCGGCTCGAGGGAGGGGTCAGAAAAAAGCACGATACGGCTCTCGCCGGCGAGGTTCCGCAACGCCGAAACCGCCCGCTCGGGCCGACGCTCCATCGGCTCGACCGCCGAAACCACCGCGCCGAACCGCTCCCCGTGCAACTCCGCGATCGCGTCGAAGATGCTCGCGACACTCCGGACCGACGCCCCGGGCAAGGCGCGGTGAATCGCTTCGCTCACGTGCGTGTCGCGGTCGCCGATGACAAGAACCTTTTCCAGCACGCGTCTCACCACTTCGTCAACCAGTCTACAGCAACCGCGGGCAACGCCAGCTACCGTATCAATCGTTGACGAAATGTGCGACTCCCGATCGGGCCGGCGGTGACGGTTGTAGCGGCCGATTCGACACCAGCACCCCGGCCAGCCCGGGGCGAGCACACGCGACGGTGCCCACGGAGGCAGTCTTGCCTCAGGCCATCGCGAAGCGCGCCGGCAGGATGAAGACCGACTGCGTCGCCTTGGGCAGCTTGCCCGTCCCGAAGTAGTCGTGGAAGACCACGTCGATCTCCGCGGCCCGTTCCACGTACTCGATGTTGTGGAAGCCGTCGCTCAGCGTCAGCTCAACCTGGTACTTGCCCGGCGACAGCGGCAGCTGGTCCACGTCGCACGTGATCGTCATCTCCCTCGCGCCTTTGAAGGTCAGGTTCTGCTGGTACTCGCTGTTGAGCAGCAGCACCTGCTGGCCGCGCGGGCTCGTGAAGGTGATGCCCAGGCTCAGGGTGCCCGGCACGTCCTCGAAGTCCTTCATCAGCACCTTGAACCGCACGGCCGAGCCCGTCGGGATGACGCTCGTCTCGACGTCCTCCTGCTCGATAAGCAAATCGTGAAAGATCGGCGGTCGGGGTCTGTGCTGCTCACGCGGCCGCTCGATCAGCGGGCCGTCGGCGTTGCCCAACGCACTCAGGTAGTCGCGGATGGCCCCCTCGGTGCTCTGCTTCTGCCCGGCCCGCCCGTTCTGCATGTGCACGCAGCTCGTGCACAGGCTCGCGATCGACTCCATCGAGTGGCTCACGAAGATGATCGTCCGGCCCTCGCCGTGCGCGACGTCGTCCATCTTGCCCAGGCACTTCTTCTGGAACGCCGCGTCGCCGACGGCCAGCACCTCGTCGATGATCATGATGCGCGGGTCCAGGTGGGCCGCGACACTGAACGCCAGCCGCACGTACATGCCGCTGGAGTAACGCTTGACGGGCGTATCGAGGAACTTTTCGACTTCGGAGAAATCGACGATCTGGTCGAACTTCGCTTTGATCTCCGCCCGGTGCATGCCCAGGATCGCGCCGTTCAGGTAGATGTTCTCCCGGCCGGAAAGCTCCGGGTGGAAGCCCGTGCCGACCTCCAGCAGCGAGCTGACGCGGCCGCGCATCGTCGCCATGCCGCTCGTCGGCTCGGTGATGCGCGACAGGACCTTGAGCAGCGTGCTCTTGCCGGCACCGTTACGCCCGATGAGCCCGACGACCTCCCCCTCGTGGACGTCAAAGCTGACGTCGCGCAGCGCCCAGAAGGCGTCGTCGCCGCGGTCGTAGTTTTCGTCGTACTTGCGCATGTTGCGCATCGGTGCCTGCACCCACGACCAGAGCAACTCGCGGAAGCCGCCGATCGCCTGCTCGGCAACGCCGATGCGGTAGGCCTTGGAGATGTTGTCGATATGAACGGTGGGCTTGGGCATGGGGCTCCTGGCTCGTAGTTGGAGGTCGCCGCGAAGGTGGAAATCGGCAGCGGGTTACACGATGTCGGCGAAGCGACGCTCCACACGCCGGAAGTACGCCGCACCCAGGAAAAGAATGAACGGCGCGAACCCGACCGACGTCGCCATCTGCGCCCACTTCCACTCCGTACCCACCAGGATCGAGCGGTAACCGCTGATCACCCCGGCCACCGGGTTGAACGCCAGCAGCCACTCCTTGTCGCCGAAAATGTCCGACGGGATCGCCACACAACTGATCCACACGCCCATCTGCACGGCGAACGGGATCAGAAACCGCAGGTCGCGGTACATCACCGTCAACGCCGAGAAGAACAGCGCGATGCCCAGCCCGTGCATCACCATGATGAGCATCATCACAGGCAGCAGGAACATGCGACTGGTGAACTCCAGGTCCGTGAAGATGACAAACCCCGTGATGATGCCCATCGTGATGACGAGCATGATCATGAAGTCGAAGAACTGGCTGCCGACACTCGCCGCCGGGATGAAGACCCGCGGCAGGTAGATCTTGCTCATCAGCGCCTGCTGGTTAATGAGCGCCAACCCGCCGTCGCCGATGCACTTGGCGATGTACTGCCAGCTGATCATGCCGGCGAACAGCCACGCCGAGTAAGGCACCTCCGCCGGCAGGTACTCCTTGAACCCGGCCGAGGCACCGAAGATGTAGAAGATGAAGACCGAAATAATCGGGACGAAAACCACCCACGCCATCCCGAGCACGGCCTGCTTGTACTTGACCTTGACGTCGCGCCAGATCATGAAAAACAGCAGCTCGCGGAACTGGTAAAGCTCGTTCCAGTCGATGCCGACCCACCCGCGGCGGGCGCGGACGAGCGTCAGCTTCTCCGTCTCGTCGGACGCGGATACGGCGTCCGGCAGCGGCTGGGCGGGCAATTTGGCGTCGGTGGAGGGGGCTTCCATCTGCGTCATGTCTTATCCACCACGGCTTTGTGGCTCAAGGTTCAACTGAGGGCTCTTGCCAAACGCCGGGAAGAATCGCCCTGGCCTCGGCGCGGGAAACGCCGAATTCTGACGGGATAAACCGCTTCCGGCCTGAGTCTCATCGACCGATCGGCCGGCATCCTTAAATTTCAGCCCCCCGCCCGGGCCCCTCCCCGCCAAAAAGCCGCGCGCCGACCACTCGACCCACCCCAAACCCACCCCGGCACACCCGCCTGCACTCCGCGGCGGTTCCAGACTGGCGCAAACGACCGCCGGGCGTGAGTGGCTCACGCCCGGCGGTCGCTGTTGCATCGTTCGCGGCTCAGGCTCAGGCGTTGATCGCCGTGACCTTGATCTCGGTGTACTGCTGGCGGTGGCCCTTCTTCAGGTGGTAACCCTTGCGCCGCTTGTACTTTTGAATGGTGAGCTTCTTGCCCTTGACGCGGCCGAGCACCTCGGCGGTCACCGTCGCCCCGGCCACGAGGGGGGTGCCGACCTTCGTCTGCCCCTCTTCGCCGCCCACGAGCAGGACACGCTCGAGCGTGAGTTCCGTCTGCCCTTCCTCGACGACTGTGTCGATGGTGAGCTTCTGGCCCGTGGTCACCTTGTGCTGTCTGCCGCCTTGGTCAACGATCGCGTACATGGTCTTGTAATTCCTGCGAGTAAAGTCGAGCCGAATAGCGTTACGCCCCCGCGGCCGATTGTCAACAGCGCGGCGTTCGCCATAATCCCTTTTCGCCTCCCCCGGCTATGCCTCCCCCGGCTATGCCTCGAGTGGCCCGGCCCCACGCCGGCCGGCCGGCCGGGCGAAACCGAACGTCCGTCACCCGAGTAAACGCCCGATGAAGTTTGAACTGATCGACCAGGTCCTGCAAGCCACCGACGAGAAGCTCGTCGCCGTGAAGACGGTCACCGCCGCCGAGGAGTACCTGGCCGACCACTTCCCCAGCTTCCCGGTGCTGCCGGGCGTGCTGATGCTCGAGGCCGCGGCCCAGGCTGCAACCTTCCTGCTGCACCGCCGCACGGACTTCGCCCGGGCCGTCGCCGTCATTCGCGAGGCCCGCAACATTCGCTACGGCCATTTCGTCGCCCCGGGGCAGACGCTCACCGTCACCGCCGAGTTCCTGAAGCAGACGGACGCCGGGGCGTCGTTCAAGGTGGCCGGGGAGGTCGCCGGGACGCAGGCCTTCGCCGGCCGGCTGGAGCTGGCCTACTTCGACCTGGCCCAGAAGAACCTTGCCGATTCTTCGACGGACGAGGCCCTCAAGGCGCACGCCCGGCGTCGCTGGGCGCGCCTCGGACGTGATTTCGCCGCGGCTTCCCTGTAAAACCTTCCCAGTCGGCCCGCCGGGCCTCACACACGCGCTTTGGTAAAGGATTGAAAACGCATGACCCGCGAGGAGATTTACGACAAAGTCAAAGACGTCCTCGTCGACGCCCTGGGCGTCGATGACGACGAAGTGCAGCCCACCGCCGTCATTCAGGACGACTTAGGGGCCGAGAGCATTGACTTCCTCGACATCCAGTTCCGGCTGGAAAAAGCCTTCGGCATCAAGATTCCCCGCGGCGAGATGATGCCCGAAAACGTCGCCAACAACGCCGAGTACGTGCAGGACGGCAAGCTGACCGAAAAAGGCATCGCCGAACTCAAGGCCCGCATGCCCCACTCAGACTTCACGGAGTTCGAGCAGGACCCGACCGTCGACAACATGAGCAAGCTCTTCACCGTCGACGCGGTGGTGAACTACGTCCAGGGCAAGCTCACGGCGTAGTGGTCGGTCATCGCTCGTTGATCGTCGGTCCACGCACAAAGCCTGAAGAACCCCATGCGCTGGATCTGGATCGACAAGTTCACCCGCTTCGAGTCCCGGACGCGGGCGGTCGCCGTCAAGGCCGTCTCCGCCGCCGAGGAGCACCTGCACGACCTGTACCCCGGCTTCCCGGTCATGCCGCACAGCCTCATCGTCGAGGGCATGGCCCAGACGGCCGGCATCCTCGTCGGCGAGGCCGGCGGGTTCAAACACAAAGTCATCCTCGCCAAGGTCACCCGCGCCACATTCCACCGGCTGGTACGCCCGGGCACCACGCTCACCTACGACGCGGCCGTGGAGCAGTTCTCCGAACAGGGCGCCGGCATCACCGGCACCGTGACCGACGACGCGGGGAACGCCGTCGCCGAGGTCGAGCTGATGTTCAGCCACATCGACCAGAACATGGCCGGGCTGAAATTCCCCGAAGAGAACTTCGTCTTCACGGAACAGTTCGTCACCCTGCTGCAAACCTTCCGCCAGGACGCCTCGACGGCGATCTGAGCCAACACCCGCGACCCGGAAGCAATGCCGCCTTCGCCCCGGAGGCGTGCGATGGGCATGTCCAGGGGTTGCGCTCGCGGCCGCTGCGCGGCGGCGCTCGCTCCGCCCCTGGCTAAATTCCGACGCCCCTCCGGGGCGGATAGACAGGTGCCCCTTCGGGGCGATGAAGGAGGCTTTTGGCCGGGGCGTTTGGCCGGGGCGAGCGACGTTGAAATGGCCGGCGTTTCGGCAAATCGGCAGATCGGCGTTTGGGCCGATGCCTGCTGTCTGTCACAGGCTTCTCCGCCGGCCACCTCTTCGTCCCGCGGGTGTGCCGAAGGTACGTAAGAACTCACAATGACATGCTGGAAGCTGATTGGAACTGCCCGAGACGGTTCTGAGTTTTGATCTAATCGGCCGACTATGAACGCTTTCCGCTGCGCGTTCATCATCTCGGTGATGTCTGTGTTTCCCGGCCTGCAGGCGTGAACATGGAGGCCTGGCCGCCGCCGGATTCGTGCAGGCGGTATGAGGCCGACTGCCGTTACACTCGTGGCGGTTTTACTGTTGGAGTTTTGATGTCCAAGCGGATCGTTCGTCATCTCGAGGCCGTGCCGGTAACGGCAGGCGGGCCACATTTCTTCGGGTACTACGACAAGTGTCCCTGGCGGGCCGACGGCCGGGCGCTGCTGGCGGCGCGGGCCGAGTTTCAGGACCGGCCGCCCACGGAAACCGACGTGTTGACCCTCGGCGTCGTGAACCTCGACGCCGACAACGCCTTCGAGCCGTTCGCCGAGACGACCGCCTGGAGCTGGCAGCAGGGCACCATGCTCCAGTGGGCCGGGGACAGGAACCGCGTGGTATACAACAGTCGGCGGGAGGACGGGCAGGTCGTCGGGAATGTGCACGACCTGGACACCGGCGAGGTCCGCGAAGTACCCCGGCCGATCTACGCGCTGCACACGAACGGGCGCGAGGCGATCAGCCTCGACTTCCACCGGCTGCAGACGCTCCGGCCCGGGTACGGCTACCCGCCGAAAACCGACATCACCGAGCACAACGCCGCACCCGACGACGCGGGCCTCTGGCAGGTGAACCTGGAGACCGGGCAGGAGCGGCTGGCGTGCAGCATCGGCCGGGCACGCCTCCACCACGAGGACCCGCGCGGCCGGGGGGCACACCACTGGGTGAACCACGCCACCTACAACACCGACGGCAGCCGGTTCTGCTTCCTCCACCGGTTCAGGTGTGCCGAAGGCCGGGCCGGGCCTTGGATCACGCGGCTCTTTACCTGCGAGCCGGACGGGGCGGAGCTTTACCTGTTGAACGGGCACGGCGTGGTCTCCCACTTCGCCTGGCGCGACCCGAACCACCTTCTGGCCTGGAGCGACGGCCCGGCCGGAGAGCCGCCTGCCTACCACCTGCTGCAGGACAAGACCCAAAGCGGGCAGGTGCTGGCCGAGGGCCTGCTGGACCGCGACGGGCACATGACCTACAGCCCCGACGGGCGATGGATCCTGACTGACACGTACCCGGGCAAGGCGGACGGCAAGCAGTCGCTATTCCTGCTGAACGTGAAGAGCGGGCAGCTCGTGGAGGTCGGGCGGTTCGAGGCACCGCTGAAGGGGCCGCTGCGGTGCGACCTGCACCCGAGGTTCAGCCGGGACGGGAAGCAGGTCTGCTTCGACTCGGCACACACCGGCACGCGGCAGGTTTGGGTGATGGACGTGTCGAGCATCACCGGCAAGTGAACCGGCGCTCCGCCGTGGGGCGTTCGGCCGGGGAGGGTGGACTTACAGGCGGTTCTGGTGCGCATTGCGTCGACAAAGGTGCCGAAAAGGTGGACACCGGCGCGGTTTACAGGGACTGCCGGTGGACATGCAAACGGCTCGGCCGGACAGAACTGGACGTCCGCCGGGCCGAGCCGTTGGTTGGCTGGTGAGGGCTACTGGTTGATCATCGGGTGGGTGAACTGCTCGTCCTTCGTCGGGTCCTGGTAGGCGACGTAGCCGAAGCCGACGCTGAAGTCATTGTAGAGGACGGTGCGGCGCTGCTCCGGGTGGGGTGTGGAGGTGCTGGCGTTCCAGGGTGCTGAGGTGGTGCTCGGGTGCCTGAAGACGTCGTGGAACGGTGCCGCCAGGCCGCGGGAAGCGAGGCTGTAAGCCCTGTTGACGACGACCTCTGCGATCATGGGCACAGGCCCGCGGGCCGGGTCGACGCCGAGGTACTTGATCGGCGCGCTGGGGGAGTTAGCGTCCGGGCCGCCGGGCATCTTCAGGAGGCGATGACCCTCGCCGCTGTTTGCCCAGCCGTACCGGCCGAGGCCTTTATAGCTGGTGAAGTTCGCTCGGCCGTTCCATGCCGGGAAGTCAGAGGGCGTGACCTGGTCGGCGGGGCAGCGGAAGGTGTCTTTGCCTTCTTCATTATTCTCGGCGGAGCCGGGAATATAGTTGAGTTCGACGAGCCGCATGACCCACATGCCGCCGTTGGAAGCCAGTCCGGCGTTCCAGTCAGGGATGGCCGAGGCGTCCGGAACATAGAGCCGGTGATCATTGGTGTACATGCTGATACCCACAACGACCTGACGTGCGTTGGACTGGCAAACAACAGATTGCGCACTCGCCCGCGCCTTGGATAGTGAGGGAAGCAGAATGCTGATGAGCAATGCAATGATGCCAATGACGACCAGAAGCTCGACGAGTGTGAAGCCTTTACTTGAAGCTGATTGATGTGACCGGGCGGACATGAGGACCTCCATTTTGGGTTGCGTCCGGCCGAACGGCCGGTCGTCAAGCGTCGCCAGGCCGTCTCCGGCCGGGCGACGTGAATGTCAGATCAGCGACGCTTCCTGCGGACGAGCCCGCCGAAAGCCCCGGCCCCGATCATCCCGACCGCGCCCGGCTCGGGCACGATGGCGTTGTAGGTGTCGACCACCTCCGCGTCGCTCAGGGCCGCGGAGTAGAAGCGGACCAGCCCGATCTCGCCGCTAAACTGCGCGTTGGGGACGATGGTGTTGGCGATATTTCCGCCCGCACCGAGGTTGCCTGCACCGATGCCGCCGATGGCCGCGCCGTTGGCACCCGCCCAACTGTCGTTGACGGTCGCGTCTGAGGCGACGAGGGCCCCGTTCAGGTAGAGCTTCGAGCCGTCCGCTCCGGTGGCGAAGACGATCTGGATGAAGTCATCAAAGGCGCTGAAATCCGGGGCATTGCTGAGGATTTGCTTGCCGTCGGCACTGGCTGTGCCGCCGACTGCAGCGACGATGCTGTTCGCGTTGTCGGCCGCCGGGCTGCCGGGGAGTGCGTCGTTGATGCCGACCATGAGGCCGCTGGCCGAGCCGCCGGTCTCGAAGAGCACGCCGCCGAGCGGGTTGCCGTCGCCGTCCAGTGCGGGCTTGACCCAGATTTCGACGGTAGCGGCGTCGGGGTTAGGGTTGAAGCCGCCGCCGGAGAGGCTGACTGTCGTCGAGCCGTTGAAGACGACCGCGCCGTCGATACCGGTCGGGCTCGGGTCACCTGCGACGACGACCGCCGGGTTGTTGAAGCTGCCGTTCTTGGTGCCGACGGAGTCGGTCCAGGTGGTCGCGCCGGGGGTAACGTTGGCGGCGTCATACTCGGCGACGAGTGCCGCCGTGGCGACGGCTGGGCCCTCTTCGACGTGAACGCCCGCGGCGATGCGAAGCGAAACAGCAACCAGTCCTGGCAAAACCGTCTGCCCGTGCCCCCGGCCGGCACGGCCAAGCTCAGCGTGCCCGTTGAGGTAACGTCGAGCACCAAGGATGCCACCTGGCAGGGGAACCTCCTGTTCCGGTTCGAGGCGGTTGGGCCCAAGGCGGGCGGCGAGGCGGCACGGTCACTGGAGATTTTCGCCTTGAGGCTTGTTCCGTCAGGGGGCGACAAAAACGCCGCGGCCGCGATCGGCCTGGACCTCGGCAGGAACCCGGAGGGAAAGTTCAGCGTGACTTTCAACAACGGCATAGAGGGCGGCCTGGCCGGCGTCGTCCCGACGGACCCGGTCCGGCGCCAGTTGGCCACGCTCGAGGCCTCCGTCCGAACGCCGCACCACTACACGGTCTGGCCGACGTCCGCAGCCGAGCCGCCGTCGATTGTCCTGGCCAACAGCAGCGATGACGCCATTGCCGGCACGCTCTCGTGGACGCAGGAGGGATTCATGGGCGGCGTGCTGGCCCCGGTCCAACGGCGGGTCGACGTGCCGGCTGGCGAGTCCGTTTCCGTGTCGCTGCCGCGGCCGACGCGGCAGGACGCCTACCTGGTACGCGCCGCCTTCCGACCAGACGGCAGCGAGCAAGCCCGCGACTGGGTTCTGCACTACGCCGCCCTCGACCCGGCCGGGCCTACGCCCTACCGCACCACCGGCGACGACTTCCTGTTCGGCCTGGCCAACGGCGCGACAATCCGGCGGGACAACGACGAGACGCAGAAGTACATCGAGGTTTCGGCACTGGTCGGTGCCAAGTACCTCCGGATGACGCGTCACTGGCCTCAGATCGAGCCCCGGCAAGGCGAGTTCGACTGGGACCGGATGGACTTCATCGTGCAGACGGCGTGGGACAACTTCATCGAGATTCAGCCGGTCGCGGGCAACCCGCCGGGCTGGGCGGTCAGGCCGGAGTACCGCGACCACAAGACCCCGGGACGCACCACGCCGCAGCTCGAGCCGTTCAAGGCGTACCTGCAGACGTTCGCCCGGCGGTACGCGGGCCGCGTCCGCCACTTTGAGATTTACAACGAGCCGGACATCGACTTCTACATCGGCACGATCGAGGAGTACATGGGGCTTCTCAAGGCCTCTCACGAGGCGTTGCGGGAGGTCGATCCTGACATTCGCGTGCTGACCGGCGGGTTTACGGGATTCGTTCACCCACGCCGCAAGCCCGGGTTCCAGGAGACCGTCCTCCGCGACGGCCAGGCCTACTTCGACCTGCACACGCTGCACATGCACGGGGTGTTCGACCGCTTCTGGGGCGGGCTGAACAATCTCGTCGTTCGCTTCCGCGACTCTGCCGGCGTGCAGCAACCGATGATCTTCAACGAGACCGGCATGGACGCCCGGCACGGCTGGCGCTACCAGGCCGAGGTGCTGCCCAAGAAAGTCGCCGCGACGCGAGCACACGGTGCCCGCGGGTACGTCTGGTACAGCATCCTCGACAAGAACCGCAAGCCGGAAGACCGCTACAAGCCCGGCCGGAGCTACGGCCTGATCACCGACGACGGCCAGGCCAAGCCCGCCCTGCTCGCCTACAACACCGCCGCCAAGCTCATCGCCAGCCCGCACAGCACGTTCGTCGAGCATTGGGACCTGGGCGGACAGCGGTTCGCCTTCGTCTTCCGCCGGCCGGACGGCGCGTACGTGACGCTTGCCTGGACGGAACGCGGCGAGCAGGCCGAGGCGCTGCTGGCCGTCACGCTGGCCGAGGAACCGCAGAACCCCGGCGAGGGTCAGGCGACGATCATCGACCTCGTCGGCAATACCTCGCCCGCCGGCCGCTTCGGCGAGTCGGTCGTGCTGCCGCTGGGCTGGTCGCCGGTCTACCTCGTGACGGCCGCCCGGCCCGCACCCGGTGCCCTGCTGCTGGAGCCGAACGCCGTTCTGCCCGGCGACGTGAAGGCGACCGTACACGTCTCGAACGGCACCGGCGCATGGCAGCTTGCCGGGACGAGCGTCGCCACCGGCACGGGGCAGGCGACGGTCGCGCTGCCGCTGGACGTCAGGCCGCCCGTGCCGACGTTCAATGACCCGACAACGACCGGCATCGCGACCGGCAGCGTCAGCTACGACGTTGGTGGCGGCGTCTCAGGGGTTCTGCAGGTGCCCGCCGAGGTGGCCGTGACGCTGCGC